>JANYJG010000165.1 GCA_025358515.1 Chloroflexota bacterium | reverse complement strand
GGGAACCCCTCGCCAACCTTTACGAGCTGTATCCGGAGGCCCGCTCCGCCTCCCCACGCGAGCTCGGGATGCGGTTCGTCCCGACCGAGGATATCCGCGGCACGGCCGTTGCCGGAGCGGCACAGCGGGGCGGCGACTTCCTGCCGCTCAAACCATTTCGAGGGGAGAACTGGGAGGGACGCTGGCGGCGAATCAGCCAGGCCTACGAACGGATGCAGCCGCTGCCGCCGGTGGACCTGATCAAGTTCGACGGAGACTACTGGGTGGTCGATGGCCACAACCGGGTTGCCGCCGCGCTGTACGGCAACGGAGCCGGTCTGGACGCCATGGTTACGGAACTCGTGCCGATGGATGGCCATACCAGCGAGCGGCCGGCCAATGTCCTGTCCTTCCTGGGGGAGGCGGCCGAGTTACGCGCAGCGGCACAGGGCCACAGACCCGCGATGGGCATGCGCCAAGCCGAGCTGCTAGCCGGCGACGGCCGTGAGCCTGCGGAGGAGCCTGCGGAGGAGCCGGCCGTGGAATCGGCCGAAACCGGGGCCCACGACCCCGCGGCAGAAGACTGACATGACCCGCCATGTGTCGTTCCAGTGGCCTGATCCAGCCCCATTTCGCGGACGCGGCGGCGCGCCTATCCGGTTGCTGGTGGTTTCGGATGTGCTCGATCCCACTCTGGTCGACAAACGCAATCGAGAGGCAGTCGGGACAATCGATCTGATCGTCGGCTGCGGCGATCTCGACTGCCACGACCTGTCCTTCATCGCCGACGGCTTCAACGCGCCGCTCGTCTATGTCCATGGCAATCACGACGCCGACGAGCGCTGGGCCTCGTACGGCAAGTTCTGTCCTCAGGCTATTCAATCGACCGCCGTCCAGAAACACGCGGGGCTTTCGATCGCGGGCCTTTCATGGCCCGGAGCCCGAGGCAAGAGCGCCACCCGCAGCGAGCGCCTGGCGTGGAACCAATCTCTGCGTCTAGCCGTGCGCCGGCTGGGCAGAAACGGGCCGCTCATCGTCATCAGCCACATGCCGCCGTTCGGCGCGGGTGACGTCCCCGACGGCAACTACCATCGTGGCTTCCGCGGCTACCGCTGGCTAATGGACCGCCTCGCGCCGCCGCTGTGGTTGCACGGCCACACACCCCTGGCGGGCACGACGGATTGGCAGATCCAGGTCGGCAGCACAACCCTGATCAACGCCACCGGCGCCGTGATCATCGAGCTGCTGGCCCCGGACTCAATGGACAAGGCCCGCTAACGGCGGCTAGAGAGCCCGCGGGTCAATCGCTTCCGGGTTTACGCCCAGTTCAGTCATCGCAGTCACCGCCTCGTCCGGCGAGAGCCGGCCGTCGCGCGCCAGACCCACGATCGCCGCCGCGGCAATGTGAGGCGGATCGACTTCGAACAACTCGCGCAGAGGTTCCCGGGCGTCGGATCGACCGAAACCATCGGTGCCGAGAATCAGCCGGTTCTTAGGCAGCCAGGGCGCCACGAGATCGGGGTAGGCACGAATCCAATCGGTGGCGATCACTACTGGGCCGCCGGCCTCCGGCAGCACTTCCGCGGCATGGGGCAGTCGCGGCGGCTTCGTGGGGTGCAGGCGATTCCAGCGGTCCGCGGCCAATCCATCGGCCCGGAGTTGTTGGAACGAGACGGCGCTGTATACCTCTGCGGGGATACCGCGTTCTTCGAGGAGCTTCCGAGCGGCCATTACCTGCAAAAGGATCGAGCCGCTGCCGACGAGCCGAACCGGCGCGCCCTTGACCTTCTGGGCCTTGCCCAGCTTCGGAGCATCGAGCAACCTGTAGATGCCCCGCACAATCTGCTCGTCCGTCAGCCCGTCGGGCCGCTTTGGCATCGAGTAGTTCTCGTTGTAGAGGGTGACGTAGTAGAAAACGTCCTCGCCGCGGCCGTACATGCGATCGATGCCCTCGCGCACGATTGCCGCCAGCTCGAAAGCGAAGGCGGGGTCGTACGCGCGGATGTTCGGGATGACGGAGGCCAGCACCTGCGAATGGCCATCGTCGTGCTGAAGTCCCTCGCCCATCAGCGTCGTTCGGCCGGCGGTGGCGCCCATTACGAAACCGCGACCGCGAACATCGGCCAATGCCCAGAACTGGTCGCCGGTGCGCTGGAAGCCGAACATCGAGTAGAAGATGTAGAACGGGATCAGGGCCAGGCCGTGCGTGGCATAGGAAGTCGCCGCGGCCTGGAGCGACGCGACGGCCCCAGCCTCGGTGATCCCCTCTTCCAGGACCTGGCCGTCCTTGGCCTCGCGGTAGCTCAGGACCAGGTCCGAGTCCACCGGCTCGTAGCGCTGACCCAGGGCGGCGTAGATGCCGACCTCCTTGAACAGCGGATCCAGACCGAAGGTCCGCGCCTCGTCGGGCACGATCGGAACAATGCGCCGCCCGAGCTGCGGGTCGCGGATCAGATTCCGCAGCAGACGGCCGAAGGCCATCGTGGTGCTGACCGCCATCTCCGAGCCCGCGTCGAACTCCGCATCCACCTCGGGACGCGGTGCCGGCAGCGGCGTCGCCCGGACGACTCGTCGCGGGACCGAGCCGCCGAGGGCTTGGCGCCGGGCCAACATGTACTGGATCTCCTCGGACTTCGGTCCGGGATGATAGTACGGCTGCTCCTTGAGCTTGCTGTCCGGGATCGGGAGCTCAAGACGGTCGCGGAATAGCTTCAACTCGGCGTCGGAAAGCTTCTTGGCCTGGTGGGTTATGTTTCGGGCCTCGACACCGGGGCCGAGGGTCCAGCCTTTGATCGTCTTGGCCAAGATCACCGTCGGGTCGCCCTTGTACTCAGTAGCGGCGCGGTACGCGGCGTAGACCTTGCGGTAGTCGTGGCCGCCACGGCTCAGCCCGGCCAGCTCCTCGTCTGTGAGCCCTTCTGCAAGGCGCCGCAACCGCGGATCCGGCCCAAAGAAGTGGTCGCGAATGTAGGACCCACCGGCCACGGAGAACTTCTGGAATTCGCCGTCGAGGGTCTCGTTCATTTTGTTCACGAGCAGGCCATCCACGTCCCGGGCCAGTAGCGGATCCCAGTCGCGCCCCCAAATGACTTTGACCACGTTCCAGCCCGCGCCCCGGTACAGACCCTCGAGCTCCTGGATGATCTTGCCGTTGCCGCGAACGGGACCGTCCAGGCGCTGCAAATTGCAGTTGATGACGAAGGTCAGGTTGTCCAAGCCTTCGCGCGCCGCCAGCGAAAGGCCGGCAATGGATTCCGGCTCGTCAGTCTCGCCGTCGCCGAGGAAGGCCCAAACGCGGCTGTTCGAGGTGTCGGCGAGTCCACGATTGGCCAGATATCGATTGAGCCTGGCCTGGTAGATGGCCGCGATCGGCCCGAGGCCCATGGATACGGTCGGGAATTCCCAGAAATCGGGCAGAGTTCGGGGGTGCGGATAGCTGGGCAGCCCTCCCGGCGAGAGAGCTTCCTGGCGGAATCGATCGAGATTTTCCTCCGTCAGCCGTCCTTCGAGGAAGGCGCGGGCGTAGATGCCCGGCGCGGCGTGGCCCTGGAAGAAGATCTGATCGCCCGAACCGCCATCATCTTTGCCCCGGAAGAAATGGTTGAAGCCGACCTCGTACAGACTGGCCGCACTGGCATATGTCGCCAGATGGCCGCCCAGGCCCGGAAGGCGGTGATTGGCCCGCATCACCATGGCCACGGCGTTCCAGCGAATCAGCCTGCGGATGCGGCGCTCGACGGCCTCGTCGCCGGGGAAAAATGGCTCTTGCTCGGTGCTGATGGTGTTGATGTAGCGCGTCTGAGTCAGGGGCGGCAGGCCCAGGTGGAGCTGCCTGGCGCGCTTGAGCAGCTTGTACATGACGAAACGGGCGCGCTCATCGCCCTCCTGGCCGTGGATCTGATCCAGGGCATCGAGCCATTCCTGAGTCTCGGCAGGATCCGTGTCCGGCAGCTGATGCTTGAACTCGTCGAAGTACATGGTTTGAATGTTTCTCCATGCCGCCCTTAGCGACGCGGACCGGCTGCGGCGGCACGACCGACCTGCCTCGCAGGGTAGCCCATGTGGCGCTCAACGTTGGGCCGGGGACGCGCTTGGTCCGGCCTGCGGAAAAGCGGCCCCAACCTGCACCCATTCGCGGGCCGCGGCATGCCTTCGACTCACTTGCACCTTTGGCCCGCATCGCGTACAACCGGAGACCGCGATGCCCTTGTGGCCCGCGGTCCGCGAAGTCGCCGATGGAGCGGCTCGAAAGCCGCGCTAGGAACGGAGGATGCAGTTCAATGTTCGGCAGCCGGAGATCGCCAAAGCGCGGGCCGTGGGCTCCCACCAATCCGGAAGCCCGATACAGCTCGAGCGTCGCACTGGTCGTGGTGGATCTCCAGAACGACTTCGCCGACCCGGCCGGCAGCCTCTCGGTCAAGGGCGGCGCCGAGATCGTGCCGCTCGTCAATGTCGAGATCGAGCGAGCCATCGCCGCCGGCGCAGCCGTCCTGTACACCCAGGATTGGCATCCCGCCAGTACGCCCCACTTCGCCAAGGACGGCGGCACGTGGCCCGTCCACTGCGTCCAGGAGACCTGGGGCGCGGAGCTTCACCCTGGCCTGGCCGTACGGGGGCCGGTCGTCCGCAAGGGCAGCAACGGCGAGGACGGCTATTCGGGGTTTTCGATGCGCGATGCCGACGGGTTCCCCAGGCCGACCGCACTGGATCAGACAATCGCCAGGGGCGGCGCCACGCGGCTGGTGATTTGCGGCCTGGCGACGGACTATTGCGTCAAGGCCACGGCGCTAGACGGCATCCGGCTGGGCTACGAGACGGCTGTCCTGCTTGACGCCATCCGGCCGGTCGATCTCCAGCCAGGTGACGGTCTGGCCGCCATCGATGAGATGGCCGGGGCTGGGATCGCGCTCGTCGGCGAGTGCTCCGTGACGAGCTAGAGGCGCAACCGTGGAACTGCACCTCGTGGATGCCACTTACGAACTGTTCCGAGCGCACTACGCACCTCGGCCCTCGGTCCGCGGTCCCGACGGGCGCGATGTCGGCGCCGTGGTGGGCCTGCTGTATACGCTCCTCATGCTCCTTCGTCACGAAGGCGCAACCCATGTCGGCTGCGCCACCGATCACGTCATTCGCTCATTCCGTAACGAGCTGTACCCCGGCTACAAGACTGAGGTCGGCGTCCCAGCCGAACTCCTCCGCCAGTTCCCCCTTGCCGAAAGGGCCATGGAGGCGCTCGGGCTGGTGGTTTGGCCGATGGTCGAGTTCGAGGCGGACGACGCTCTGGCGACGGCGGCCGTCCGATGGGCCGACCTGCCCGAGGTCGAACGGGTCTGGATCTGCACGCCGGACAAGGACCTGGCCCAGTGCGTCCGAGGCCAACGCGTTGTATTGAGAGACCGGCGGCGCGAGCGGACGGTGGACGAAGCGGGCGTAATCGAGAAATGGGGCGTGCCGCCCGAGTCGATCCCCGACTACCTGGGTCTGGTAGGCGATGCCGCCGATGGCTTCCCGGGACTAGCCGGCTGGGGTGCCCGGTCGGCGGCCGCCGTCCTGGCTCGTTTCCGCCACTATGAGGCGATTCCCACGATTGTTAGCGAGTGGCATGTGGACGTTCGCTCGCCGGCCGGCCTGAACAAGATGCTGCGAGCCGGTTGGGACGAGGCGCTGCTATTCCGGCTGCTGGCGACTTTGCGCACGGACGTACCGCTGCCCCAACGCAGCCCGGACGAACTCCGCTGGCGGGGCGCCCACCGCGAGCCGTTTCTAAAGTTATGCGAGGAATTGGGCACGCCGCAGCTGGCCGATCGGCCCCACCTCTGGCAAGACTGATCGGCCTTTCAAGACCGATTTGGCCTTAGGTGAGCATCTCCAACATGGCCGCGTGATGTCGTGGAGAGGCCGCCAGGCACGACCACTTCTTGTCCGCCCGCTTCAGATCGAACCAGGGGCTGCCGTCCAGGCTGGTGACCGTTGCCCCGGCCCGCTCGGCGATCAGCCCGGCGGCGGCCACGTCCCAGGCTGACAGGCCGGCACTCTGGGCATAGATATCGAACCGCCCGCACGCAACGTACGAAAGCGTCAGCGCCGATGAGCCCATCGATCGGTGGGCGCGGATGCGCTTGACGGCCTGATGGCGCTTGCGGACCTTGCCCCTGCCGCCGACCGCCAGAGTCACCACCAGGTCCTCCAGCACTTCTTTGTCGCCGACCCGGATAGGTTCGCCGTTCCGCAACGACGGCCCGTCTACGGCGCCGACGAAAGTCTCGTTGCGCGTTGGGTCGTGAACGACACCCAAGACCGGACGACCTTCTGCCGCCAGGGCGATCGAAATGCAGAAGAAGGGAATGCCGTTGGCGTAGTTGATCGTGCCGTCGAGCGGATCGACGATCCACAGCCGCCTCGGAGCGCCGGCGAGTCGTACCTCGGCGGCATCGACCTGGCCGATCTCCTCGGCGTAGAAGCCGTCGCTCGGATAGCGGTCGCGGACGGCGTTCATCACCAGCGCCTCGCACAGGTGGTCGACCTCCGTCACAACATCCCGAGGCCCCTTGGCCTCGATACGTTCGAGGCGCTCGTAGCGCTCCATTTGGAGCCGGCCGGCCTGGTGGGCAAGGTCGATGGCCAGCGCCAGCTCAGCCCCGTAACGGGCAGATTGGCCGAACTCAGACACGTTGGCTCCGGGGTCCGATCTCATCGACTGCCGATCCCGGCATCGAGCGCAATCTCGATGGTGCGCTCGATCGATCGGTTGAGGTCTTCCAGGGGCAGGTAGGTGTCTTCGGGCCTTGCCGTTTCTGAAAGGATGTCGCTGACTGTGAGGATGGTCGCGGCGGCCACGTCGGCGCCGGCGGCCCTGGCTCGGGCGGCCAGGTAGTACAGGACCGACGTCTCCATCTCGAAGGCCAGGACCCCGCGGTTGCGCCACTTGCTGAAGTAGTCCGAGTCCGGGTTGTAGAAGACGTCCACGGTGGCTACCTGACCCACGTGAGGTTTCTGGCCGCGGGCCTCGGCCATCTCCACGAGTGCTCGAACCAGCCCGAAGTCCCCGGTCGGAGCGTATGGGTCGCCGTGCAGATAGGTCCGGGTGGCACCGTCGACGGGGGTCGCGGCGGTTGCCACGACTATCTCGCCGGTCCTGATCCCGGGTCCGATACCACCGCACGTCCCGACACGGATCAGCCGCCTGACGCCCAGACGCAGCAGCTCTTCGACCACGATGGCCATGCTGGGCGCGCCCATGCCGCTGGTCTGAACGCTGACCGGGACGCCCTTGTAGGTTCCGGTGTAGCCGAGCAGACCTCGATGTGAGGTGACCTGGCGGGCCGCGGCAGCACCGCCGTCGAACTTTTCCGCGATCCATGTCGCGCGATTTGGATCGCCGGGTAGAAGAACGAGCGGAGCGTAGTCCCCTGGCTCGGCGCGAAGGTGGATCTGAGGCATTGTCGGCTCCAACTCGATTGACGGCTCGTGGCGCGGCTTGCGACTTCTGGGCCCAAGCAGGCCGGGCGGTACTTCCGGGATTCTACGGGCTGCGGACGTTCGGGGATGCGGGCCCGAATCGGACGGAAAAAACGCGCCGGTTAGACTACGTACGTATTGACAAAACCGCGATGCGGCGCACACGGGCACCGGAATCCCGATGGGCTCTTAAGTCGGTTAGGAGGTGTCACGATCGAATCGGTGCGGTTTGGTACGACTGATGAGTCGAAAGAAACTGAAACAAATCTGCACAAATTCCCGTCACGCGACTCAAATTCATCGTATGGTACGTATGACGTAAAACCAAACCAGTACCCTTGGATGCCAGGCGGGACGCAAAGTCGGGCGCCCCAGTGAGACACAGTTGCCCTCGATTGAATTGACCGATCCCGTCTCCCGGTCAAGGTGCCACCCCGAGGGCCAAAGGTGAGCGAGGAACCCGCGTGCGGTTCATACGAACTCGACTGGAGGAGGTCGAGCGGATTCTGTGGTCCCGCGACAGTCGGCTTGTGTCGCGCATCGCGCGGGATCTGCCGTCTGCGCGGATCGTCGAATTGGCCGAGTCGGGCTGGTGCGTCATGGCACCCTCGAGCGAGCTCACCGATAGCCTCGTGGCTGAACTTGCCGAGGCCGCCGCGTACGGCATGTCGGACATCGATCCGTCGCTGCCTCCCTCCGAACGGTACGTCGTCGCCCTCGGCCACGCCGTGCACGTCTCCGGCCTGGGCGACCGAATCGGCATGAATGAAACGCCCGAGATCGCCAAGCGCAAAGTGCTCGACTACTTTTTTGCCCTCAAGGAAAACCACCACGTCGAGTTCCAGCCGATCGTGGACCTGCGGACGATGCACGCATCCGAATGGGAATGCTTGTTCCGGCCTCACATGCCGATGCTCCCCCAGACGATCAGCTCCATGGTCGAAGCGGCCCTGACGGCCAAGCGGCCGGTCGACTTCGACACGTTCGTGGTCGCGGCCACCCTCGCACGGATCGCCGAGGTCGCCAAGCTCGGGCCGTTGGGCCACCGCATGAACTTTGCCGTGAACCTGCTTCCGGCCAGCCTTCTAGCTCCCAACTTCGAGGCCACGGCCTTTGCCGACCGCGTCCTCAAGGCCGGCATTTCGCCTCGGCAGATCGTGGTCGAATGCACGGAACAACAGGCCATCGCGGACGTGCCGCAGCTAAAGAAGCAAGTGAAGGCTCTGCGACGCCTCGGCTTCGGCTTCGCGATCGATGATGCCGGCTCGGGCTACGCAAGCTTCAACGTCATCGCCGCCCTGGAGCCAACGATCATCAAGATCGATCGCGAAATCGTGTCCCGGATTGGAAACAAGGACAGCGACGCCAAGAAGGCCCTGGTCGAAGCCTTCGTCTCGTTTAGTCGACGCATCGGCGCCAAAGTCGTGGCTGAGGGAATCGAGAATCGGCGCGATCTGATTGCGCTGCAAGAGCGCGAAGTAGACTTCGGGCAAGGCTTCCTGCTGGGCCGGTCATCCATCGAGCCGCGACAGCCGCGCCCCGTCCCGGCTTTGCGAACCCTGCCGAGAGTCATCTCCACCGTTTCCGGGTGGGAAGGTGCCGTAACGACGCGAGCCGCCACGATCCGGTAGCACGGTCGCGAACCCCGGTCGCCAAACCCGACGCCGTCCGATCCGGAGCGATACCATCGAGGCGATCGCACAAGGAGTCCGGCATGACCAAGGCGAATATCGGATACGCGGCCATGCTCGAGCAGTTCGGGCCCAACGAGGTCGTGGACTACTGCGCCCGGGCAGATGGCGCCGGATTCTCGGGCGTCATGGCCGCGGACCATTTCCAGCCATGGACGCCGCAGCAGGGACAGGCGTCGTTCGTGTGGGAAGTGCTGGCAGCCATCGGTGCGCGTACCCGGGGCGATCTCGGGCCGGGCGTGACGTGCCCGTCCTTCCGGATGCACCCTGCCATCGTGGCCCAGGCGGCCGCGACTCTGGAGGTCATGAACCCCGGTCGATCATGGCTGGGCCTGGGTTCAGGCGAGGCCCTGAATGAGCACGTCGTGGCGACCTACTGGCCTGAGACGCCCGAGCGGATCAACCGCATGTTCGAAGCCATCGAGATCATACGCAAGCTCTTCTCCGGCAAGGAGGTCAAGCACGACGGCCGCTTCTTCAAGCTCGAGACGACGCGCCTGTGGACGATGCCCAGCGTTCCTCCACCCATCTACATCGCCACCGCCGGTCCCGTGACCGCCAAGCGAACTGGTCAGTTCGCCGATGGTCTGATCACCGTGGGAGCGCCTGAGGGCAAGATCGAGATGATCTTCGAGAAGTCCCGGGAGGGCTGCCGCGAGGCCGGCAAGGACGCTACGAAGTTCAAGTACATCCTCCAGCTGCACCTATCGTGGGCCGAAACCGATGCGGAGGCCGTGGCCAACGCTATGACCGAATGGCCCAACGGCGGGATGAAGTTTCCGAAGGCGGACATTCGCTCGCCCGGCGACTTCGAGCAGATGGCGAAGCTGGTCCGGCCGGAGGATTTCGCCGGGCGGATGCTGATGTCAGCGGATCCCGAGATTCATCGGCGCGAGATCCAGAAGTACCTTGACCTGGGCTTCGACCAGATCTATCTGCACAACGTCGGCCGAAACCAGGAAGCCTGGATCGACACCTTTGCCCGCGAGGTGCTGCCGCGCCTCACCGTCTGAGGCGTGGCGCCGCCGCCGGACCGTTGACGGCGACGCTCACCCGCAGAAACGAAGACCCCGGCTTCGCGGCCGGGGTCTTCCTCGTTCTGTTCCGCCTCCCCGCCGCTGCCCGCCTCTAGCGCCAGTAGCCCGTAACGTCGAGCGAATAGTTGGCGGTTGAGCTCTTGGTGCCGACCCAGATGATCGAGACCTTGCCCGCTGCCAGAGCGACATCGAAGCCGTTGGCGAC
>JANYJG010000164.1 GCA_025358515.1 Chloroflexota bacterium | reverse complement strand
CTGCCTATGTCCCCTACGTCCCACCGGTTGAGCATCCATGGAAGAGAATGACGGCTGCCCGCCGCGACAAGGCTCGGGCCCTGACAGATTCACTGAGCAGTTGAACTGACAGGGTCACTGAACGTCGACAGCCCTGCGTGTCGTTGCTTCCGTGTGACCGGTGCCGCTTCGGTCCCGCGTGGCCACTCAACGGCGAGTCCGCCCGTTGGCACCACCGCGCCTACTGCGGCTTGCGGTTCCCGGTCTGGGTCCGTTTCGAGGCGCTGATGCCTTTGCGGCTGTGCTTCGATCCCGGGATAGCGCGCACGCCGGGCTTGCCCTTGCCGGCACCGCGCGGCCTGACCCCGCCTTCGAGTCGCGCGCTGGCCCGCTCTCTGAAGATCAGGCGCAGGGGCGTGCCGTCGAAACCGAACTCCTCCCGCAACTGGTTCTCCAGAAACCGCTGGTAGCTGAAATGGACTCCCTCGGCGTGCCGCGCGAAGAAAACGAATGTCGGTGGCGCAACCGCGACCTGAGTGGCGTAGAAGATCTTGGGCGGCCCCAGCTTCCCGGCCGGCGGGGCCTGGCGCAGTGATGCGGCTCGGATGATCCGGTTCAATTCGGGCGTGGGAATGCGCTTGCGACGCTCGCCCCACACGTCCACCGCCAACTCCAGGACTCGAGCCACGCGCTGGCCCGTCTTGGCGCTAATCGAGACGACCGGGGCAAAGTCCAAGAACGGCACCTCGCGCCGCATCGCGACGACGTATTCGTCGAAGGAGCGGTCCGTCTTCTCGGCCAGCAGGTCCCACTTGTTGAGGGCGATTACCAGTCCCCTGCCCTCCTCTGCCACGAAGCCGGCGATGTGCGCATCCTGGGCAGTGAGGCCTTCAAAGGCATCGACCAGCAGGACCGCCACGTCGGCCCTTTCGACGGCCTTGAGTGCTCGCAGGGTCGAATATCGTTCGGCTGCCATTCCACCGGCAACCTTGCCCGGCCGCTTGATGCCGGCGGTGTCGATCAGGACGATCTCGCTGCGGCCCCACTGGACATGCGTGTCGATGGCGTCGCGGGTCGTGCCCGGGATGTCGCTGACGATGGCCCGATCCTCGCCCAGCAGGGCGTTGAGCAGGCTCGATTTGCCGACGTTGGGGCGTCCAACCAGGGCGATCGAAACGGGGTGTTCCGCCTCGTCCTCGAATACCATTTCCGCGGTGCCATCGCCTTCGGCGGCCATCTCGATGGCCTCGGCATCGCCGTCGCGGACACGCGAGAGTCGGCCCGATGCCATTTCCTTAGCCCACGCGTCGGCCTTGGCCTCACGTCGCTTGCGGGAAACCTCCGCCTCACTCTCGGGCGGCAGGGCCCACACAACAGCGTCGAGCAGATCCGCCACGCCACGGCCGTGGGCGGCGCTAATCGGATAGGTTTCCTCCCAGCCCAGGGAGTAGAACTCAGCCGCCTCAAGCTCGCGCTTGTCGTTGTCGGCCTTGTTTGCGGCGACAAGTACAGGCGCGGTGGCAACGCGCAGGAGTTCGGCCGCCTCCTGGTCAGACGGCGTCAGACCGGCAATCGAATCGACCACGAAGACGATGAGATCGGCCTCCGCGATGGCCAGGCGCGCCTGCTCTTGGACCTTCTCCTCGATTGGATCGCCCGGGTGGACTTCCAGCCCGCCGGTGTCGACAACGATGAAACGGCGCCCGTTCCACTCGCCGTCGCCGTAGATACGGTCGCGGGTGGTGCGGGCGCGGTCCTCGACGATAGCCTTGCGGTGGCCGACGACGCGGTTGAACAGGGTGCTCTTGCCAACGTTCGGGCGACCGACGATGGCTACGATCGGCAATGGGGTCACCCGGGGAGTATGGGCCATCCGGAGCCATTAACGGGCGACCCTCGCCGGATCGCGCTTGCTCAGCGGTTTCGGCCCTAGCCGACGGCCACCGCAGGCAGCGACGTTGTTCGTCCAGCGGGCGTGGCGGCGGCGGCCAACGCGGCATTCGCCAGCTCTTCAGCCCGGGCGGCCGCCTGTGGTGTTCCAGCAAGGCGCAGAACGCGCTCCGCCACGCAGCGCAGATCCTCGATCGGAGTGGAGGTACCGCCCGTCACGCCGACCACGGCCGCGTCCTTGAAAATGGCCGCATCAGTGAGGTCTTCCTCGGACTCGATCTGGATCGCCGGCGTACCGACGATACCGCACAGCCGGGTCAGCTCTTTGGTGTTGGCGCTGGATCGACCGCCCACCACGACCATCAGGTCGACCTCGCGCGCCGCTTCGACCGTATCCTCCTGGCGCCGGATCGTGACCGGGCAGACGGTATTGACGATCTTGAGTTCGTGGCATCGGCCCACCATGAACGCGGCCAGCTTCTCAAATTTCCACGGCGGCTGGGTGCTCTGGCTGAGGAGAGCCATCTTCTTGCGGCGCGGGATGCTGTCCCAGTCCGCTTCCTCGTCCACGACGATCGCGTCCGGCGCGAAGCCGAGCAGGCCCACGACCTCTGGATGGAGTGGCGTACCCAGCAGCACGATCGCGTAGCCCTCTTCCACGAGTCGCGTAATCTCGCGCTGCTCCTGGATCACCCATGTGCAGGTGCCGTCGATGACCTCGAGGCCGCGCTGCTCCGCCCGCTCCAACACGTCCGGCCTTACGCCGTGGGCGCGAATGACGACCGCGGCTCCGGAGCGGACGTCGTCGAGCGTCTCGACGGTTTCGATTCCCTGGGCCGCTAGATCGGCGATCACGCCCTCGTTGTGGACGACCTGGCCGAGCGTATGGGTCGGCTTCCCGGCCGCCGCCGCTTCCTTGGCCTTGTCGATTGCCTCACGCACGCCATAGCAGAACCCCGTGCGCCTGGCGATTCGGACTTCTCGAACGTTACCCATCGCGGTTAAGTATCCCACCAAGAAGTCCGCGCCACCCCGACACGCCGTGGCGTACCAGCACGCGGCTCACCTGTCAGGATCCGCATAAACGCCGCGTTGGTCGGGCGGCAGCAGTTCCGCGACGTGGCTCATCAACTCGGCGGTGGCCTGGCGCAGGGACTCGCGACGATCGGCCGACTTGGGGAGGGTCAGCGTGAACGGCTTCCCGATCCGAACCGTCATCCGGCGGCCCGGGCGCGGCAGGAGCTTGGCTTTGGGCCAGAACTCGTGCGAGCCCTCGATCGCAATTGGCAGAATCGGCGCCCCACTGCGCACGGCCAGGACGGTCGCGCCTTCCTTGGCCGCCTGCATAGCGCCGGTAGGAGAGCGGGTACCCTCGGGAAAGATCGCCAGAATCCGACCCTCATCCAGGACGGACCTGGCGGCCTTGAACGCTTCCAGGTCACCGGCGCCCCGTCTCACGCCGAAGACGCCGTTCTGGCGCATGGCCCAGCCGACGACCGGCCAGTGGAGCGCCTCTTCCTTGCCCAGCCAGCTCATACGCCGTCCCATCTTGGGCACGACGTAGCCCATCAGCAGCATCCCGTCCGCATTCGAGGCATGGTTGCAGATGACCAGAACGGCGCCCTGGCTCGGCAGGTTCTCCAGGCCCTCGACCTTGACCCGGGCAAGGAGCGCCCCGGCCCAGTGCAGAATCCCGCCGGAAAAGCGCGCGAAGAAGGGCAGGCGCTTCGACTTAGCGGCCGGCACTGGCGACTCCCTTTGCCCGTTCCGCGAGTCGAATGACTCGAGTCACCGCCGCCACCGTTTGCTCGAAGGTATTGCCGTCCGTTCGGATCACCACGGCGTCGTCGGCCCGGCGCAGAGGCGCAGTCGCGCGGCCCGTATCGATCGCGTCTCGCCGACGCAGTTCCTGGAGAATCTGGACCGTCTCGGGATCGTCGGGAGGCAGGTTCCGCTGGGCCGCCCGGCGAGTCGCCCGCTCTTCCGCTGATGCCGAGAGGTACACCTTCAGGTCGGCGTCGGGCAGGATGATCGTGCCGATGTCGCGGCCGGCCATGATGATTCCGCCTTCTGAGGCCAGACCACGCTGACGCGGAACCAACGCGGCTCTCAATTCGGGAACCTTGGAGTAGTCCGAGACGGCGCGATCCACTGCCGCCTCGCGGACCTCGGCGGTCACGTCACGGCCGGCGGCCTCAACGTGGCGCAGGCGACGGCGCGCATCCGCAACCAACCGGATCTCGTCGGCCAGCGGCACCAGCGCCGCGACCTGATCAGGGGTGACGCCGCGGTCCACCGCCAGCCACGTCACGGCGCGGTACAGGAGGCCTGTATCGCAGAAGCGGTAACCAAGGCGCCGGGCCGCTTCCGCGCCGACGGTGCTCTTGCCGCTGGAGCTCGGCCCGTCCAGGGCGACGATGAGGCGGCTTTTGGTGCGCACCGTGGGGCGGGCGATGCCGGGCGGCGTCGAGTCGGTCGAGTCGGTGGTCACGATCGGCTCAGTCCCGGGCCGACGGGCCGGCGGCATCGTGAATCGGCCGGATACCACCGTCCGTGCGTGCGCAAGCCGCGAGCTGGGCCATCTCGCCATATCGCAGTTCGCGAGCCTCGCCGGACTTGAGGTTCGTCAACTTGAACGTCCCCACCCGAATCCGAACCAGCCGCCGTACCGGAGCCTCAACCACCTCGAACATGCGCCTGATCTGCCTCTTCCAACCTTGCGCCAGAATCACCCGGTACCAGCGCAGATCGGACTCCGGAGGGTCCAGCAGGAGAAGCATCGTTCGGATCTGGGCGGCCGTGGCGTCGGCAAGATGGTCGACCCGAGCCACGCCTTCCTCAAGCTCCACGCCCTCCCGCAGGGCCGTCTTCTGGATTTTCGTGAGGGAGCGGTTCAGGCCGACAAGATATTCCCGCTCCACGCCGTAGCGCGGGTGAAGCAGAAGGTCCGCCCACGCGCCGTCGTCGGTGAAGAGGAGCAGCCCCTCCGATTCGCCGTCCAGCCGACCCACCGGATAGAGACGCCGGCCGCCGGTAGCTGCCGGTGGCAGGAAGTCCATGACCGTTCGCTCGGCGTGACGATCGTGGGTCGTCGAAACAACACCCGCCGGCTTGTTGAGGGCCCAGTAGGCGTGCGGTCCTGTGACGACCTTGAGTGGTTTGCCGTCCACGAGGACCTTCTGCATGTCCGGATCGACCTGCTCACCCAGAACAGCGGCACGGCCATCCACGGTCACCCGTCCGGCCCGAATGAAATCCTCGCTGCCACGTCGCGAGGCGATGCCGGCGGCGGCCATGACCTTCTGAATACGTTCGCGAGTCACTGGGTCGCCTCCGGCGTGGCTGTGTCGTCCTTGCCGTCGAAGAGACGGCCGACGATCTCCGCCTCGAGCGGCGGCAGGTCATCGACGCTTGTGAGCCCGAACCGCTCCAGAAAATCGAAGCCCGTGCCGTACAGAATCGGCCGGCCCGGCGCGTCGGAACGGCCCAGCTCCACGATCAGGCGGCGATGCAGCAGGGTCCGGATGGTGTAGTCCGAGTCCACTCCCCGGATCCGCTCGATGGTGGCGCGGGTGCAGGGCTGGCGGTAGGCGACGATCGCCAGCGCCTCCAGCGACGGCGTGGATAGCCGGGGCGCGTCCGCTCCGACGTAGCGGGCGATCAGCGCGCCGGCCTCGGGGGCCGTGGCCAGTTCGACCCGCTCCACCGAGTCAATGAGCCGGATGCCGCGCCCGGCCAGACTGACCGCCAGATCGCCGATGCGGGCGTCCACAGTCTCGCGATCCACCCGTGCGAGCGATGAGATCTCGGTCCTTGTAAGTGGCCGCTCGGCCACGAAGAGCAAAGCCTCGAGCTGGATTTCGGTCAGCTCTCCGGGGGTCTCCGGGACGTCGGGCTGGGCCGTGTCGTCGGGCTGGGCGGTGTCGTCGGCCGCGGGCTCGGCCATGGCCGTTTGCGCTTCTTCGGGCGTCATGCGAACGACTCCAGGCTCTCGTCGAGTGCGGCCTCAGTTTCATGGAACGCGGTGGCCCGCCGCGCGATTATCGGGCCCCACGGTTCGGCTTGCTCGAGTGTGATCTCGCGACGTTTTGAGAGTTCCAGCATCGCCAGGAAGGTTATCGCCACAACCACGCGATCTTGCACTCCGCCCAACAGTTCCTGCAGGACTATGCAGTCAACGTTTCGCAGGGCCTCGCGAATGACGGCCGCACGTTCAGCCAGCGTGACTACCCGAGCCATGATCTCTGCTGGAGCCACGCTCACGGGGACGATCGCGATCAGGCGGCTCAGGGCGCGGTGCAGCAAGAACGCAGGCAGTGGCGGCCGTTCCGGGGGAATGGCGCCGGCCCGACCCGCCGCGGCTGCGATTTCCGTGTCCCGCCGGAACAGGCAATGGCCGTCCTGCAAAGCACCCAGGGCAAGGCCGGCGTTGCGGTAGCGTTTGTATTGCATAAGCCGAGCCCGCAGCTCCGCCTCGGGATCGAGTTCGTTGTCCAGCGAAATAGCCGGGTCCTTTGGCGGCCGCGGCAGGATTGCCCGGCTCTTGATCAGAATCAGCTGCGCGGCCACGGCTACGAACGAGGCGATGTTGCCCAACCGATCGCCCTCGAGAATGGCCAGCGCGTCCAGGTACGCCCCGGCCAGACTGTCGAGCGGGATCGTGAGGACGTCGAACTGGCGGGCTTCGATCAGGGCCAAGAGCAGCGCGAGCGGCCCGTCGAAGGCATCCAGACGCACCAGCGTCGAGGCTTCCGCTCGACCCCGGCCAAAGAGGATCTCAGGGACGGTCCCGGTCGGAACCACCATGCCGGTATAGACCATCAATTCGCCTCGTCAGCAGCCAGCAGGAGCCTGCCCGCCTCGCTGCGCGGCGTTTCCTGGTGGCGGATCAACTCCATCGTCACGGCGCTGCAGCCGGCCCGGCCCGCCAGCTCGGCCGATCGCTCGGCGTGGTTGCGAAGCTTCTCGAGTCCCAGGGCGAATGTGGGTAATCGTCCCGCCGCCCACCAAACCCGCTCGCCGTACTTTTGTCCGAGCGACCAGGCTACTCGATGCACGAGCCGCACGCGCGGGCCCTTGCCGCAGTCGTGCAGCAGACCCGCCACGAGCAAGTCTGCGTCCGTCGCGCCGGTCGCCCGCAACGCTGCCACGACATTCAGGCCGTGCCGCCGATCGGCCAAATGCATCCAATCGAAGAGCTGCAGTTGCCGCGCTGTAAGCCACGCCGCCAGCTCGGCCCGCTCGGAGTCGCTCACCCGCGCCCGGACGTAGGAATTGGTCCGCCGAATCTTGGCGGTCCACCAGCCCTCGGCCATGTCGTCGCCGCGGCTAATAGAGCGGTCCGATGAGCATGCTCACGATCGGGTCGGCGGCGACCGAAAGAATGCGACCGGCAAAGAAGATGACCAGCACCAAGAGCATCAGGCCCCATTGGTCCATGAAGGCCCGCACGGATCGCGCAGTCACGGGATCCAATAAGTCGTCTAGGACGTGGGAACCGTCGAGAGGTGACACCGGGATGAGGTTGAACAGCATCAGCCAGACATTGAGAACTACGCCGGTCTGCAGGACCAGAGCTACCATGCCGCCTGCCGATGTCGTCGACGGAAATAGCCCCTGCTGCTGAGCCAGCCGTAGTCCGAACGCGAACACACTCGCCAGCAGCAGGTTCGAGAGCGGCCCGGCCACAGCGACCATGGAGTTCGCGTATCGCCCGCGCAGGTTCATCGGATTCACGGGCGTCGGCTTGGCCCAACCGAGGCCGGCCACTCTGAAGCCGCCCACTCCGCTGCCGAGCATGTTTAGCAGCACAGAGATGAGCAATATTCCGCCGCCCATGGGATCGAAATGGACAATTGGATCGAGCGAGACGCGGCCCAACATTTTGGCCGTCCGATCCCCCTGCCGCAGCGCCGTGAAGGCATGGGCGCACTCGTGTACGGGAGCGGACACCAGAAAGAAGAGCGCAACCCAAATGACGGCACGGGCGATAGTGTCGGACGTCAGTGTCAACTGATCACCTCTCCGTCGCCTTCCGAGAGGTTACAGGCGACCGAGAAGTTCGGACTTCTTCTGCTCGTACTCGGCCGGGGTGATAGCGCCCTTGTCGCGCAGGTCCGCAAGCTTGGAGAGAGTCTGCGTAACTTCGTCAGGTGACGAGGCCCGGTCTGAAACGACGGCTGTGGTGACGGCTGCTGGGGCTGCCGACGGAGACGAAGAGCGGTTGCC
This sequence comes from Chloroflexota bacterium, assembly GCA_025358515.1. Classification (GTDB taxonomy): domain Bacteria; phylum Chloroflexota; class Limnocylindria; order Limnocylindrales; family CSP1-4; genus Fen-1039. The sequence continues at coordinate 25,887 of JANYJG010000164.1, read as the reverse complement.
TCGATAGCCATCCTCGAGCTGGTTCTTGGCGTTGAGCATCGCTTTCTTGAAGTCGACCACGTGCGATAGCAAGGTGTAGCGGTCGATTGCCTCCTCATTGGCGGTGAGGATTTCGAGGTCGCCGTAGTGCAGTATCCGCGCCAGCAGACCCTGGCTCAGGACCGCGTCGTTGATCTTGTCCAGCGAGCTGTCGCCGCTCTTCTTGTCGAGCAGGCCCTCGACCTTGAGGATGCGACGGTTGGTGATGACGTACTCCTGGGCGTTCCAGGACAAGCCGATGATGCCGATCCAGATGATGCCGATCAGGAGCAGCACGCCGCCGACGATGAGCAGGAGTTGGTGGATGGCGTCGACGTTGACGGAAACGAACAAGGCGACGATGCCAAGAAGAACGAGCACGATGGGCCTGAGCGAGTCGGAGACCGGCGCGAGCCAGTGCTGCCGAGCGCGATACAGGATTTCCTCGTCTTTCGCGAGCAATGACTGCGCGTAGCTCATCCTCATCTCCTTTGCGGCCCGTCCACCGGCGGGCTATTGGGCTTCTTCAGGCACGTGGGTGGGCACGGGCGTAGACGTCCTTGATCCGTTCCCCGGTTAGATGTGTGTACAGCTGTGTGGTGCTGATGCTCGCATGTCCGAGCAACTCCTGAACGATACGCAGGTCTGCCCCGCCTTCCAATAGGTGCGTGGCAAAAGAGTGTCTCAAAGTATGAGGGCTGATGCCTTGCTTCAGTCCGGCCCGGCGGGCCGACTCCACGAGCATCTCCCAGGCCCGCCGCCGGTCCAGGCGGTCTCCCCGCACGGACAGGAAGAACGCACCACCGTGGGGATGAGGGCCAGGTCGCAAGGCGAGCAATATGGGGCGAACATCCGCCAGATAGCTGCCCAGCCAAGCCAACGCGACCTCGCCGACGGGCACCTGGCGTTCACGGTCGCCCTTGCCGATGACCCTAACCAGGCCCTCCTCAAGTGAGAGGTCATCACGGTCGAGGCCCACTGCCTCAGATATTCGCAGACCGGAGGCGTAGAGCAGTTCCAGCAGGGCCCGGTCTCGGATAGACGCAGCCGACAACTCTCCCCGTGTCTCGAGCAGCCGTTCCACCTCCTCCAGGGTCAAGACCTCCGGCAGCAGGCGGGGCTGGCGAGGAAGATCGAAATGAGCGGCGACGTCCTGCACGATCAACCCCTCCGCGTAGCAGAAACGGTAGAAGCCTCGCAGGGTCGCCGCACGACGTCGGAGTGTGGTGGGGCGCAGGGCCATTCTCCGGCGGCCGGGCGTGCCTAGGGCACTCAGATAGCGGATGGCGACGTCTGCAGAACCGCGCCAACCGTCGGCGGCACCGTGGCTTGCGGCAAAATCCAGCAGATCGGACCGGTACGCGGTCAGCGTCGCTTCGGATAGGCCGCGTTCCACCCGCAGCTGGTTCAAGAACTCCTCGACAGCGCCGTCGAGTCGGATCGCGCTGGGCGCTGCGCCAGCCACGTCACGCCTCCTGGTTCGCCCGACGCCAGGAGTCGGCGCGCTCCAGCAGTTCCTCCGCGCTGGCCCTGGCGGCTATCCCGCCTGCGGCGCCAGCGAGCATCTGGGCCAGTTCCTCGACGCGCTCGGGTCCGGTGATGCGCCTGACCTCGGTCACGGTGCGGCCGTCGCGCTGGACCTTCTCGATCCGGAACTGCGCGTCCGCATAGGCTGCGATCTGGCCCAAATGCGTCACGCACAGGACCTGGTGAGTGCGGGCCAGTTCCCACAGGCTGCGCCCTACAGGCTCCGCGCTGCGCCCGCCGATGCCGGAGTCGATTTCGTCGAAGACCAGGGTTGGCGTGCGGTCCGCCTCGGCCAGGATCTGCTTGATGGCCAGGGCCACGCGAGAAAGTTCACCGCCGGATGCAATCCGGGCCAGCGGCCGGGCGGGCTCGCCCGGATTTGGGGCGATCAAGAACGCCACGGCGTCCACGCCTGTCAAGTCGAAGGCGGCGCGTCCGCCGTCCAATTCCAGCGCCGGTTCGCTGGGACCGGCGAGCCGTCGCGAGACAGACACGCTGAACGTCGTCTGGCGGAAGCCGAGGCTGCCCAGGGCGGTCTCAACGGCGCTGCCAAGTCGGCCGGCTGCCGCAGTCCGCGATCGAGACAGGCCCCCCGCCGCCGCCGCGACCACTACCACCAGCCGGGCCGACTCCGCTTCCCGCTGCTCACGCGACGCCTCAAGGCTGCGCAGACGCTGCGCCTCGGCAGATACCCGCTCCCCGTAGGCAATGACCGCGGCCTCATCCTCGCCATACTTGCGTTCCAAGGAGTAAATCAGCGACAGCCGTTCCTCCATCTGGGCCAACGCCGACGGATCGTGAATGACGCTCTCCGCCAGGTCGCGGGCCTGCGCCGCCGCGTCCTCCAGCTCCGCGGCCAGGCCCAGCAGCCGCTCCGCCAGGGGCGCGTACCGCTGGTCCAGACGGGCCAGCTCACGTGACCGCTGGGCGGCCTCGGCGATGGCCTCGCGAGCACCGCTCCCCTCCCCGGCCAGGGCCTCGTGAATCTCGACGCTGCCGCGCGCGATGGCCTCGGCGTGCTGGGCCGCGGCGAGCCGAGCCGCGATCTCGGTCGCCTCCCCGACGCTCAGATGTGCCCCGGCGATCTCGCCGGCCTGATGCTCCTGCAATTCGAGCCTGCGGGCCAGTTCGCGTGGGTCCAGCCACAACTCGGCCAGGGCCGCCTGGTTCGCCCGCCAGGCCTCGACGGCAGCGGCCATCGCCGTACGCTCTGCCTCCAGCCGTCCGAATGCGTCCAGCAAGTCGCGCTGCCATCGCTCATCCAGCAACCGCTGCTGGTCGTGCTGGCCGTGAATCTCGACCAGCCGTCCGGCCACCTCCGCCAGGTGCGCCGCCGTCACCGACTCGTCGTCTATGCGGGCGGTCGATCGGCCGGCGGCGGATATTTCTCGGACGCAGATCAGTGGCTCCGGAATTCGGTCGAAGAGTGCTTCCACGCGGGCCGCGTCCGTTCCGTGTCGGACCAGCGACGTGTCGGCCCGCGCCCCCACCGCGAGACCCAGGGCGTCGATCAAGAGGCTCTTGCCGGCGCCGGTCTCGCCGGTCAGGACGTTGAGTCCCGGCTCGAAGGAGATGCGCAACCTCTCGATCAGAGCCAGGTCGTGAACCGACAGTTCGGCCAGCCGTCCCGCCGGCGCCGTTCCGTTGGTGTCGCTCATGAAGGCAACAGTTCCGACTTCTGGCGGAGGAGATCCCAGAACGGGACAGCGCCCTTTGGCTCTATGAACTTCACGGGTCGGCCCAATTCCTTGACCAGGACGACGTCCCCGATGGCCAGCCGGCGGTCCTCGCGTCCATCGACGCTCATCAAGACGTCGTAGGCATCCACGACCCGGCATTTCACGACATGGCGTGGGCTTACGACCACGGACCGGATCGCGGTCAGATAGCCGGCGATGGGCGTGACCACCAGGTTCCGGCTGCTGGGGTCCAAGATCGGTCCGCCGGCCGAGAAGGAGTATCCGGTGGATCCGGTTGGGCTGGCCACGACCAGGCCGTCGGCCGTAAACGTGGCCAGATGCGACGGTCCGATGGCCACGTCCAGGCGGCAGACCCGGGCCTGTGATCCGCGTGCCACGACCACGTCATTGAGGGCGAAGAAGGTTTCGCTCGCTTCAGCCTGTCCGCCGGGGTGGATCTCGGCGTGAAGGGCCATGCGGTCTTCAAGCTTGAACTCGCCGGCGACCAGCTGGGCCAGCACGGCCTCCATGCCGTCGGTTTCCACCTTGGACAGAAAGCCGATCTTGCCCAGGTTCACTCCCAGGAGCGGCACGTCCATGTCCACCGCGCAGCTTGCGGCACGGAGGAAGGTGCCGTCACCGCCCAGAACAACCAGGGCGCCAGTCTTGGGCAATTCCCGCGCAAACGCCTCCCGTTCCCCGGCCGGTGCGGCCCAGTGGCCGATGCCGCGCACCTCACACCAACCCTCGGCGCGCTCACGCAGATCGAGCGCCGCCTCCTTGGTGGGGTTATAGGCGAAGCCGATGCGCTCCAGCGTCATGTCCCGGCCAGCTCTCCAAACTTTATGATCCACTGCGCCGGCAACTCCACCAGTTCGACCGGGGCGGATGCCGCGCCGACTATCGGGGGCGATACCTCGGCGGCCACGTATCCCGCCGGCACTTCCAGTTCCAGGAAGAATTCTCGGTTCCCGGCCGGCCCGGTCAGCGGCGATGCCACGGCATTGCGCAGTTTCAGCCCGATTCCCAGTGCGTACCGGGCGACGGTCTCCAACGTCTGGCGGTGGACCTGCGGGTCGCGAACGACGCCGTCGCGGACCTGCTTACGGCCGGCCTCGAACTGCGGTTTGACCAGGGCCACGATCCGGCCGCCGCGCGGACCGAAGCAGCTGGCCACCGGCCGCAAAATTCGATCGAGCGAGATGAAGGAAACGTCAACGACCGCCATGTCCACGAAGGTCGGGAGAACGCCGGGTCCCAGGACCCGAGCATTGGTCCGCTCCATTGACACGACGCGCGGGTCGTGCCGGAGCGCCTCGGCGAGTTGGCCCCGTCCCACGTCCACGGCATAAACGCGGCTTGCATCTCGCTGTAGCAGCAGGTCCGTGAAGCCGCCCGTTGACGAACCCACGTCCAGGCACACCAGCCCGACGGGCTCAACGCCGAAGACGTCCAGGGCAGCGCGCAGCTTGAGTCCGCCACGAGACACAAACGGCGGCGGCGCCTCGACCTCCAGGGCGATGGTGTTCTGCACCAAATCGCCGGACTTGCGATCCGTGCGTGACGAGTCGCCCTCCCCAACGCGGACGTGGCCGCCCAGGATGAGGGCTTGGGCGCGTGTTCGCGTCTCGGCCAGCCCCCTCTCAACGAGGAGTAGATCGAGGCGCTGACGGGTTGGTCGATCTGAAGCGGGGCTCATGTCGCCAATCCTGTCACACCCGGCTTATCTCGTGCTGAGCCGGTACGCGCACTGGCCCACCAGCGCGGCGTCAGGAGACCGATTTGCGTCGCGGCAGGGCAGCCGAAACGGCCGAGGCGACCGCGGGGCCAGAAGTGGCGGCATCGCTCGGCCGTTCGATGCGCAACTTGGCCAGCGTCTCGCGGATCTGCTCCGCAATCCCCGGACCGTCCAGTCGAAGCTGGCGCCGCAAACCATCCACTGAGCCATGATCGACGAAATGATCGGCGGGGATGCCCACGATCTTCACGGTCACTTCCCGGTACGCCGGATCGACCATCCGAGCTTCCTCGAGTAAGTCGAGCACGCCGCTGCCGAAGCCGCCGGTCACGACACTCTCCTCGAGAGTCACCACGAGCCGCTTGCCTCGAGCCTGATCCAAAATCAGCTGGCGGTCCAACGGCTTGGCGAACCGGGCGTTGAGCAGGCCCACGGACCAACCTTCCGCCTCCAGAGCATCTGCGGCTTGGCGACCGCGATCCACAATCGGCCCAAAACCGACGATCAGAACCTGACGACCTTCGCGGAGCACCTCGCCAACGCCGACGGGGATCTCCACCGGTTCGCGCACCGGAACGCCGAAGCCCGGGTCTCGCGGGTAGTGAAGCGCGAAGGGGTGCTCCTGCGCAAACGCCGTCCGAACCAGGGACCGCAACTCTTGCTCGTCCTTGGGGCTGGCGATAACCATGTTCGGTAGCTGACGCTGGCTCGAAAGCGTGAACATGCCCTGGTGGCTGGTTCCGTCCTCGCCGACCAGGCCGGCACGGTCCACGGCGATGAGAACGGGCAGGTCGTTCTGGCAGACGTCGTGGACCTCCTGGTCGAAGGCCCGCTGCAGGAAGGTAGAATACAGCGCCACCACCGGCCGCTCGCCACCAAGAGCCATGCCGGCGGACAGGGCCACGGCATGCTGCTCGGCGATGCCGACGTCGATCAAGCGGTCTGGGAATTGTTCCGCGAAGAGGTGCAGCCCCGTGCCCGTTGGCATCCCAGCGGTCACGGCCACAATGCGCCGATCGTGGCGCGCCAACTCGATCAACTCCATCGCGAAATGGTGGGTGTAGTTGGCCGGCTTGGATGAGGCTGCGGCGCGGGCCGCGTCGGACGGAGTGCCCATGTCGGCCGAGCCTCCGGCTCCGTTGCCGGTGCCGTTGTCTGGGCCGGCCGGTTCGACCAGCAGCGCCGGTTCCAACGGCGCCTCGTCCTGGTGACCCGGCGCAGGGATGGCACTTTCCTTGCGGACGAAGGCCGTGCTGCGTCCGGCCGAGTGGGAAGCTGTGCCCCGCGGCTCCGGAAGCGGCATCGCTCCGGGCAGACCTGGCATGGGCGGCAGGGCCGCGCCGTGGAAGCCAATTTGGTCGCGCTCCGCGGGCCGGTAGCCGCGTCCTTTTCGGGTCCGGACGTGGACTATCACAGGACCCGGGATATCCAGAGCGGCTCGGAAGATGTGCTCCAAGCCGCGCCGATTGTGACCGGGGATCACGCCCAGATAGGTGATCCCAAGATCCTCGAAGAGTTGGCCGGGCTGGGCGAAGTTGACCACCATCCGCCGGATCCGGCGCGATAGCGAGAGAGCGGGGTGGCCGACGATCGGCAGCGCCTCGACGACCTTGTCGTACGCCGTCTTGCTTTGCTTCCAGGCCGTCGAAAGCTTCAGCGTCGAGAAATACTGGCTGAAGGCGCCGACCGTCGGGCTGATCGACATGGCGTTGTCGTTGAGGATGATCAGCATCTGTGTCTGACGATGCCCGATGTCGTTGAGAGCTTCGAGGGAAAGGCCGGTGATCAACGCGGCGTCGCCCACGACTACCGCGATACGCTCCATTGAGTGCCGTAGGTCGCGGGCAGTGGCCAGCCCCTGGGCCATGGACAGACCCGTGCCGGCGTGTCCGCCGTCGAAGACGTCGTGCTCAGACTCGGAGCGGCGCGGGAATCCGCCGATGCCGCCCAGCTGACGAAGCGTCCCGAAACGTGCATATCGGCCGGTGAGAAGCTTATGGGCGTAGGCCTGGTGACCGGTATCCCAGACGATCTTGTCGCGCGGCGATTCCAGCACTCGGTGCAGGGCGATGGTCAACTCGACAACGCCCAAAGACGAACCGAGATGGCCGCCCGTCCTGGCAACCGTGGAGATGATGCACTCCCGGATCTCGGCCGCAAGGTCGTCGAGTTGCTGGTCGCTGAGACCGCGCAATTCGCATGGGTCCTGTAGTTTCGGCAGGATGGCCAACTCTTCGTTGCTCCCCGGGCGGACCCGACGCGCCGCTGCCGGCGCACTTTGTTCACTGGTCAGTCTACTTTTGTCCGCTGGCCAGCGGACGCTTCGGGCAGTCTACCGCGATGGCTGCCGGACGCCAGGAGGGATACCGATGGCGTAACAGCCGGTACGGTCACGCGGCGTATTGGACGCCGCCAGAGGTCAGGCCTGCTCGGATTGGTTCTCCAACGTTGCCGCGATGGCCTCGAGCGCGCCCGAAGATCGCTCGACCAATCGCGCTACTCGCAGCTCCGCATGGCCGAGTAAGCCGGCACAGTGTTCGTGAAGGGCGACTCCACGCTCGTAGAGTTCGATCGAGCGCTCGAGCGGAAGTCCGCCCTGCTCGAGTGTGCCGACGGTCCGCTGAAGCTCGGCCAGCGCATCGTCAAAACTGAGCGAGGCGACGTCGATCGCCGGGGCCGGTTCGGCCGATTCAGTCATTGCCCGGAGCCTCCTCGCTTGGCGCGGTTTCGCTGTCCTCGGCCGCGGCGCCCGCCGCTTCCGTCTTCGTATCGGCCGCGTGTCGCGCCTCGATGGTTCTGTCCAATCTCACGCCGATCAGGATACCAACCCGCACCGCCAGCACGAAGGCGCCAATCGCGACCGCAATCAGGATCAGCGCAAGGATGGCCTCGGGCATCAGTCGCCATCCACCGTGGCCGTCAGCTCGCCGTGCGCGACGCGAACCGCCAGGCTGATCCCTGCCGGCGCGTCACTTAGTTCCCGCACCACCGCACCGTCCGAGGCGCGCCTGACGATCGCGTAGCCGCGGTCAAGCGTGGCCTGCGGCCCTAGCGCCGACAGGGCGGCCAGGTTCCGCTCCAGGGCGACGCGCGCCGTGGCCAGGTCCGCGTTCACCGCCGGTGAGAGACGGGCTCCCAGGGTTGCGGTCAAGGTCGCTCGCCGCGTCAGTTCGCCGCCGACGGACCGTGTGGCCCGGTCCAGCAGGTAGCCGACTCGCTCGCGGGCCTGTGCGAGCTGCGCCGCGGGATGCAGCCGATCCAGGGCCCGCCCCTCGGCGGCCAGCTCCACGCGAGACGCAGTCAGGCACCGCACCGCCAGCGAACGAGCCCGCCGATCCCAGTCCAGCAGCGTCGCCGCCATCTCGCCCCGATCTGGAACAACGAGTTCGGCAGCGGCGGAGGGAGTCGGCGCTCGCACGTCCGCCGCGAAATCCGCCAGCGTTACATCCACTTCGTGGCCCACGCCGCAGACCACCGGAACCGGATGGGCGACGACCGCGCGGACCACTCGCTCATCGTTGAACGACCACAGGTCCTCCAGCGAACCGCCGCCGCGGGCCAGGATAATGACCGCCGGAGCATCTTGCGGGCGGCCGGCGGCGCGGCATTCCTCGCCCCAACGGGCCAGGCGATCCAACGCAGTCACGACGCTGGCGGGAGCGGCGTCGCCCTGGACCTGGCACGGCGAGAGGAGCAGGCGCGCCAGCGGCCAGCGTCGCGCTACCACGTGGCAGATGTCGTGCCAGACCGCACCGGTCGCGCTGGTGGCCACGCCGATCACCGCGGGTCGGTCGGGCAGCGGTCGCTTGCGGGCGGAGTCGAAAAGGCCCTCGGCTGCAAGGCGGGCTTTGAGCGCCTCGAACCGCAGGGCCAGGTCGCCGATCCCGGCCGGCTGGATCGCGGTCACGTACAGCTGATAGACGCCCTGGGACTCGAACAGATCAACTCGGCCGTGGGCCACGACGCGCAGACCGGTTCGCGGCTCGAACGGCGAGGCCAGGCGATCGTCGCGGAAGAAGACACAGGACAGCTGGCTGCGCTCGTCCTTCAGGGTGAAGTACGCATGCCCGGCCGATGAAACCGTCACCCGACCGACCTCGCCCTCTACCCACACGTCCCGCAGGTTCGGGTCCGAGCGCATGGCGTCGCGCACAGCCCGATTGACCTCGCTGACACCCAGGATGCGCAGCGCGAATTGGTTGGAACCAGGTTGCGTGGTCGGCACGGCCGCGGTCACCGGCGGCGCTAGCTGCGGAGGTGAGCCGGCGGCGACGGCCTGATCCGGCAGCAACGATGGATCGATCGCGTCCCAGGCCGGAAGAGCCCAATCGGGCACCTCGCCGCCCCGGGCAGCCAATTCGGGAGCGGCAGCCAATTCGGGCGCGTCGCTCATTGCCTCGGGGACGGTGGGGACGTCGAGGACTTCGGGGACGTCTGGCAGGTGGGCTGGTTCCGTCGTTTCGGGCGACGCGAAGTCGCCCCAAAGGGACTCACTCTGCGCTGACTCGCCACGTTTCACAAGCGAACCCTCCCAGCCTGCGGAGACGCGGCGCCGATCCGAGCGACTGCTAGAGTCGCGTCTGGTATTCGCCGGTTCGAGTATCGACGCGGATCGTGTCCGTCTCGCCGACGAAGATCGGGACCTGAACGACGAGACCCGTTTCCAGCGTCGCACTCTTGCGGGCACCACTCTGTGTGTCGCCGGCGAAACCGGGCTCCGTGGCGGCAACCTTGAGGTCTACCGTAACGGGCAACTCGACGCCTATCGTCTCGCCCTCGTAGCTGGTTCGGTCCAGCAGCATCCCATCGGTGAGGTAGTTGACTGCATCGCCCAGCTGCGCCGACGAAATCTGGAACTGCTCGTAGCTCTCGGTTTCCATGAAGTGGTAATCGTCGCCGTCGCGATATAGGTACTGGATCTGGCGGTGATCCAGCTGCGCCCGGGGCCACTTGTCGCCCGCCTGGAAGGACCGCTCGACGATCCCACCGCGCTTGACGTTGCGGAGCTTTATGCGCACCTGAGCCGACCCGCGTCCAATCTTGATGTGGTGGTAGTCGAGAATCTGCCACAAATCCCCATCGAGTTCGATGGCGACACCCTTGCGCAACTCGCTTGTAGAAATCATGGTCTCGGAGGGCTCCTTGGGTTGGTGACATCGAATTGTACCGGAGCCGAGGCCACCGGCGACCAACAGGATCAGACGCCCACGATGAGCAGGTCTCGCGGGAAGCCCGTCAGTCGCTCGAGCGTGCCGTTTGGGGCATCGAACAAGACTAGGTCCTCGATCCGGATGCCGGTCTCGCCGTCGATGTAGATGCCCGGCTCGATGCTGAATACCGTGGGGCTCGGCAGCGGGATCTCCGGGGCGACCCGGCTCAGCGATGGCAGCTCATGCGTGGCCAGGCCAATGCCATGGCCGGTTCCGTGGCCGAATTGATCACCGTAACCGGCAGCCTCGATGACGCGGCGAGCGGCCGCGTCTGCAGCCCGGCCCGTCGGTACAGGCACGGTCCCGGCCGCCGCAGCCTCAACAAGGTCGATGGTCGCGGCCTGGGCAGCGGCAACGATCTCGTACAGGGCCACGTCCCGGGAGCTGGGCTCGCCAACGAAGAGCGTCCTGGTCATGTCGCTGCGGTAGCCGTCCACGAGCGCCCCGAAATCGAACAGCAGTGCCTCGCCCAGGCGGACCTCGTGCCCGGATGGTGAGCCGTGCGGCAGCGCCGCGTTGGGGCCGGCCAGGCAAGCAATCCCGAAGGCCAGCCCATCGGCACCGCAGGTCCGCATTTCCCATTCCAGGGCTAGCGCCAGAGCCCGTTCTTTGGACCCGGGCTTGATGCGTCGCACGATTGCCGCCAGAGCTCGGTCCGCCACGGCACACGCCGCCCGAATCCGCTCGATCTCCGCCGGCTCCTTGATCGAGCGCGCCGTCTCAACCCAGCCCGACACCGCCACCAGTTCCACGTCCGGCGCCGCCGCGACCAGTTCGACCCACAGCTGCTGGCTGACGTGGCTCGCCTCGACGCCGATGCGCCGCGCTCCGAGGCTCTTCACAAGGGCCGGCCACGTTTCTGCGAGTTCGTAGGTGACATTCTCGATGCGCGCCCCCGGCGCCTCCGACCCGGCCTGCAGCCGGTAACGGCTGTCGGCCAGGACCACGACCTCGTCGCCGGAGATGAGGAAGCGGCCCGAGTTGCCCGCAACTCGGTCTTCGCCCTCGTCCATGACGAAGCCGGTCAGGTATCGCATATGTTCCGGGCGGACACCGAAGTACGCGTCCAAACCGGCCTCGCTCAGCCGTTTTCGAAGGACGGCCAATCGAGCCGGTCGGGCCGCTCGATCCGCCTCCTTCCAGCGCGCCAGGTGGATGACACTCGGGGGCGCGGGGAAGTCCGCAGGGTGAGGCAGTTGCCGGACTAGGCCAGTCATGGCTTCATGGTCTCAGTCATGGCTTCATGGTATTACCCGCGGGAAACGCCCGTGCCCAGTCCGCGGCTACGGCAGGTAGCCGTACTTCTTGGCGTTGGCGTCCTGTTCCTTCTGGGTCTTGGCGAAGGCGTGAGTATTTGAGCCGTCATTCTTCGCCAGGAAGAACAGGTAGCCGGTAGAGGTGGTCGGATTCAGCGCACCGGCCAGTGAGGCCGCACCAGGCGAGCAGATCGGAGTTGGCGGTAAGCCCTTGTGGCTGTAAGTGTTGAACGCCGCCAGGGCTCCCGGGAAGATCACCTTGCCGAGTGCCTCACTGAACCTGTGTGTCCAGAACGGATAGTCGACCCAGGCCGTGATCGGATTGGCCGGATCCTGCAGCGTCATCAGGTCGTAGCCGTATAGGAGCGTCGGGTCCGCGTCCAGCAGGCCCGTTGGCCAAACCTTGGCATTGAGGCGGTTGGTGTAGACGCCCGCGATGATCGGCCGTTCGGAGTCGACTACCGCCTCTCTTTCCACCAGGGCGGCAACCTGAACGGTCTTGTACAGCTGGTCCGGTGGTAGGTCAAGGAGGCCCTTGGGGGCGTTGGCAGCGAAGGCCGCCAACAATTGCCGGATGAGTTGCTCGGGCGTGATGTCCGGGGCGATCGTGTACGTTGCCGGGAAGAGGAAGCCTTCTAGCGACGCGCCGGCTGGCAGCTTGAGCCACTGGTAGTCGGCCAGCATATAAGCCGGCGGGCTCTTCGCCAGCTGGTAGAACTGGCTGACGTCCAGAGTGAGGGGCGCGGTCGGATCGTCCGGCTGGGCCTCCTTCTTCTCGATGACCCCCACCATCTCTTCAATGCTGAGCCCCTCTTTGAACAGCAGCTTGACGGACGGCGTCGGCAGCGGCGTCGCCGTAAGGGCGGTGATCATGGCGTCCACGGTCATCGACTTGTTCAGGCCGTGGCGACCGGCCTGAAACTTGCTGCTGAGGCCCGACTGGATCGATTCGAAGACGAATGCCCGCGACTCGCGAAGGAGGCCGGACTGGTACAACTGCTGGGCGATCTGTTGCGGCGTGTCGCCGGGAGCGACTATGAACACGACGTTCGTCTGGTCATTCGCGTCGACCGGCACGGTCAGGCTTGTGTTCAATTCGCTTCGAACGAGATCTGGTATGAACGGCAGTTTGAGGGCCGTCGGGTTTTCGGCGGACCAGTCCACCAGGCCCTTCACGACGGCCGGACGGGCGATGAACCACAGACCGCCGACGACCAGACCGCCCAGAATCAGGGCGAAGAGGCCAAATCGGAGCAGTCCCCCGATGCCCGCCGACCGGGTCGACCGGTAGTCTCGGCGTGACTCCGTCGGGGTGAGTTTGGGCTTCTTGCGGTCCCGTGGATCCGCGGAACCCGACACGGGGTCTACCGGTTGGTAGTCGTTCCAGCCCGTGTCCAGCACGGGGATCTTGCCTTCGGGGTCACTGTCGGGTCCCCTGCCTCGGCCGGACCGAGGGCTTCCTCCACTGCGTAACGTCATCAGACTCCTCGCTCCGCGTCCGCGCTGGTCGCGTCAATCTCGTCTTGCAGGATAAGGGCAGCGGCCTCCCTGTCGATGCGGGCGCGATATGCATCCCGTGCGGAGGCGCTGGGCGGGCCGCCGGATCGGCCCCGGGCCGGATGCCCGATTCGCCGTTCTGCCCGTTCGCTTGTCAGGCGCTCGTCCCGCAGCCGAAGTTGCAGACCCGTGGCCTCGGAAATCGCCTCGGCCCAGTCCCGAGTCTTTGCAGCCTGCAGGCCCTCGCCGCCGTCCATGTCCAGCGGTAGCCCGACCACAATAATGCCGGCCTGCTGTTCCGCGGCCAGCCGAGAGATGGTCAGGGCATCGCCCGCGAGCTTCCTGGCGCGACCAAGCGTCACGAGCGGCTGGGACGTACCGCTGACTAGATCGCCTACCGCCACGCCGATGCGCCGCTCCCCGAGGTCGATACCTAGAGCGCGCCGGCTCTCGGCACGTCGAGGCGCATTCGCGCCGTCATGGGCGTGCGCCGCGCCCGCGGAGCCCGCTTCCACTGAACCCACTAGGTCGCCGTGGGAGCCGCGCTGGCCGTAGCGCCGGCGGTCGGTGACGATGTTGGTGACACGCCCGCGGATGGCGAGGCTTGCGAGCTAGGCAGTGCGGACGATCCAGTAGTCACTGGTCCGGTCACAATCGGGCTGCCACTCGTCGCGGGCGTGGACGCGGCATGGCTGCCCGGTTTGGCGGAGGCGGACCCGGACGGGCGAAGCACAGGCGCCACAAGCTGAATGTCGATCCGGAAGCCGAAGCCGGGAATTCCGCCCCAGCCCGGCGACAGCGATATGTCCGCTTTGCCGTACTTGCTGAGATAGGCCTTTGCTTCATCGACGGTCTTGCCCTCGATGACTGCGCGGAGGTCATCCGGGTTGAGGTTGGCGACCTGCGACGCCCGCGCTGTCACAGGCACGCTCAGGTTGGCGCCATCGGCCTTCACGGTGCCGAATAGCACCGAGACGGAACCATCGACGAGCGTATAACCACTCTTGACCTTGTTCTTGATGAGGCGCTCAGCCAGGCTGCGAACGTTGTTCAGATCCGCGACCGTGGCCGTGCCTGCCCCGGCGGCGCCGAGCTGGAAGGTTGCGACGCCTTGGTTTAGAAGGTTCGCGGGATCAGGACTGAAGGTGGGATCGCCGAGCTGTGCGGTCTTGGCGAAGAGCTCAAACCCGGCGGGAGCCGTAGCCGGGTCGGCCAGCTTGGCCTGGAAGGCGTCGTTGAGTTGGATGGTGAGGTTGGCCTTGGCAATGTCGAGGTCCGACTGCTGGATCTTGGGCGTAACGGCGTGGGTGCCGCCCGTGGTGGGGCTGGCGTTCTTGACCGAGCCAAACTTATGAAGGTCGGCATGAATTGCGGCTGGCATGTTGACGATCGCCCTGGCAGATACGTTCCCGGACAATCCCTTCCGCACCGCCACTATCGGCGCGTCGATGTGGCCGGGAGTCTGTACGTTCGCGGAAAGCTGTGTGGCCTTGGGCACGATCACAGCCGAAGTGGTCGTGAAGGCGATACCGGAGGCCGTCGAAACCTGCGTTCCGGCGGGCACCGGAACGTTCGTATCGTTATTCGTATTCGTAAACGTCACTGTGCCGGTGGCAGCGGTTTCCACCACGCTCTGGCCCGTCGCCTTGAATTCGGCCGTCGCCGCCACCGCGATCGCCGTCGTCTTGCCGGGGACAGTCGCCGAGGCATCGTCCGCGGTCAGAGCCGCTGGATCCACCTTCACCGTCAGGCTGACCGGACCCACCGCTTCTTCCTTGAGGGTGAGGACCACCGTGGCACTCGGCCAGAAGACCGCCAGGCCGATGGCGCCCGTCAGGAGCAGGGCGATGGCCACCAACGTTGCGGCGGTCCGAGGCATTCGGGACGCGGTTCGTGACGCCTCCGCGGGCCGGAGCGTAGAGGAACCGGCGACCACAACTCCCCCACTCCCAACGACGCGCGTGGCGCCGGACCAGGGCCGTTCGCGCGGGGGTGCGGCAGCAGGTTCAATCGTTGCCCCAAGCTCGTCCAGGGTCGAAGAGACTTCGCCCGCGCCGGCCACCCCGGCAATCAATCGCGCCGCCTCCGACTTCTCATACTCGCCGACGGTCGCGAAAACCGGCAACCCAGCCGACTGGGCGACGGAACGGACCGACATGTCGGGCGCAACGATCGCCAGCCGCTTGTGGCGGTGCTGGGCCTCGCGGGCCAGGACTCGGAAGTTGATGCGCGAAGTGGCGACCCGCGAACCGCCCGAAAGGACGAGCGCGATTCGAGTGTCGGAGGAGTCGCGGATTCGCGCCGCCGCCGACGTGACTTCATCGTCTGCGTCAAGAAAGTAGATGGCCATCGGCTACATCTTCATGGCTCGGAGGACGCGGCGCAAAGCTACGTCCAGGGGGTCTTCGGTTGTCTGAAGTTCGATGGCCTGGTAGGCCAGCCCCAGCGGAGTGACGTCCTGCTGGTCCACGAGCAAATGGGTTGCGTCCTTGATCCTTTCGACCTGATCGGGCGCCATGACGGTAACTTCGGGCGACCGGCTGAAAGGAAGACGCTTCCAGAACTGTTCGCTGGACAGGACGGTGCCGATCTCAGGCAGGTGGGAGCCGCCACCGCACAGATACACGTGCCCGGGCAGCAGGTCGCCCTCGGCCAGTTCTTCTAGCACCAGCTCCACGCCGGCGGACCAGATGGCCACGTCGTCGGCGACGATCTTGGCCACGTCGGAGCGCCGCTCGACCTTGAGGCCTCGGGCGTAGTCCACCTTGGTCTCCTCGGCCCGCGGGAACGGGAGATCCAAACGGTCGGCGATCGACTTGGTAAAAGCGCGGCCACCCAGGGCGAACATGCGCGTCCCCTCTATGCCGCCGTGTCGGACCAGGGCCACGTCCGTGGTGCCGCCGCCGATGTCGATGAACAGGGCGCCGGCCTGCCGGACCTGCTCGCTCGCGAGAACCCGCGCCACGGCGTATGGCTCGGCCACGATCTCCAGCAGTTCCAGCTCCAGCTGCTGGGCCACGGTTTGGAGAGCGCCCAAATGGACTAAAGGCGCAAAGGCGTTGAAAACGCTGATCTTGACGTGGCGGCCCTGAAATCCCACCGGATTAGTGACCGGATAGCCGTCGATTTGGGCACCGGTGACCGCAGCGTGAACCAGCCGGACGTCCACTTGCGCCAGGCCCGTCTCCCAGGTGATTGCCCGCTCCGCCTCCCTCAAGGCCTCGCGCTGCACGCCACCGATCAGCTTCTGGAGCTCCGGCTCGGTAATAGGAACGTCGGCTCGCTTGCGCTCCTGGGAATGGGTCGTGGTGAAGCCCTTGACCAGCTCTCCGGCGATGCCGATGACGCACTGCGTGGGCCGGAACCCGGCCATCTCCTCCGCTTCCTGGAGGGCAACGGAGCAGTTGTCGACGACGGCGTTGATGTCCGTGACCGTGCCGGACTGCATGTGCGCCAGGCCCTGGCGCTTGCGACCGACACCTCGAACTGTGCCCAGGCCGCCGGCGTCGATGTCGAAGACGAGCGCCTTGGCGAACTCCGTGCCGATGTCCAAGGCCGTACACGCGGCCAGCGCCGCCTCATCCTCGCGGCCCCAGATCTTGCGCCAGAAAGCCACGGCCGCTCCCCTTGCTGCCTATTTACCCGCTGCCGTAAGTGTATCCGCGATCAAGCTCAGGGCCGGCGCGATCCCATCGCGGCGCGATCCCATACCCTGAGCCATCTCCGGCCGGCCGCCACCACGCCCGTTCATTGCCGTCATGGCGACCTTGACCAACTCACCGGCGGAGATACCGCGGGCCACGAGGTCCGCGCTGACCGTCACGAAGAGCTGGGGCGCCTCCGCGTCCAAGGCCACCGCGATGACGCCGTTCCCCAACGCCGCGCGCACTTCCTTGACATAGGCCTTCCACTGCTCCGGCGATTCGAAGGCGGCCGAATAGGCGACGAGTTTCACGCCGGGCGCAACTTCCGAGGCCGCTGCCGCGACTTCAGCCGGCTTGGCCAGCCCGCTGCCGCCCGCCTTGAGCCGCCGCCGCGTCTCGCGCAGGTCCTCCTGCAGGGCCGCGATCCGATCCGGCAGCGCGTCCAACGACGTGGCGCCCACGGTCTCGGCGATGCGCTCCAGCACAGCCAGACGGTCGCGCAGGAGGGCATCCGCGCCGTCTCCGGTGACTGCTTCGATGCGCCGCGTACCCGCTCCGATGCTGCGGTCCGCCGTAATCAGAAAGCTGCCGATCTGGCCGGAGGCCTGGCAATGCGTACCACCGCACAGTTCCAGCGAGTAGCCCTCCACCCGAACCGTCCGGACCGTCTCGCCGTACTTCTCGTCGAAGAAGGCATCGGCGCCGGCCGCAATCGCATCGGCCATGGGCTGGACGGTTGTCGTCACGGCATGGTTCTCGCGAACGATTCGACGGACCTCGTCCTCTATTGCCCGCTTCTCGTCCGCCGTTAGGGCCCGATCCAGCGGGTAGTCGAAGCGCAGGTACTCCGGCGCCACGAGTGACCCGGCCTGATGAGCCTCCGGACCCACGACGTTTCGCAGCGCCCGGTGGAGCAAATGAGTGGCGGTGTGGTTTCGCATCGTCCGGGCACGCCGGTCCGTATCCACGCGGGCAGTGACCGTTTCACCGACCCGCAGCCGGCCGTGCAGCTGGCCGCGATGCAGGAATAACCCCAAGATCGGCTTCTGTGTGTCCTGAACCGTGAAGATGGCGCTGCCGCCACCCGCCTCGAGCAGCTCGCCGCGGTCGCCGACCTGTCCGCCGCCCTCGCCGTAGAAGGGGGTGGCATCCAGCACGATCTCGGCCGCGCCGTTGCCGGTCAGTTCCTGGTACTCCATGCCGTCGCGGACGATGGCAACCACGCGAACCTCGCCCTCCAGGCTGTCGTAACCGGTGAAGTGGGTCTCACCGGCGCGACGCTGGATCGCCTGGTACATGTCGGCCAACTCGGCGTTGCGGGTCAGGTCGGCCTTGGTGCCCTTGCGGCTGCGCTCCTTTTGTTGCGCCATCGCCACCCCGAACCCGTCTCGGTCGACCCGTACGCCGTATTCCGCGGCCATATCCACGGTCAGATCCACGGGGAATCCGTACGTGTCGTGGAGTCGGAACGCGACGTCGCCCGCGAGCACGGGCGCGTCGGTCGGGAGCGATTCGGGCCGCCGCCCAATCGTGCGCTGGGCCTGCGAGCCAAGCGAGCGTTTGGTCGTCGTCAGCGGTGCCAAGGCGGTCTCAAGTTGACTCGTCCCCGCTTCAAGAGTTCTGGCGAACTGGGTCTCCTCCTGGTGGATTACCTTCAGAATCTTCTCCCGCTGCTTGTCGAGATTGGGGTACGCATCCTTCATCACGTCGATTACGACGCCTGCGGTCACATCCATGAACGGTTCATGCCGCCCCAGCAGCCGTCCGTGCCGCACAGCGCGACGGATGATGCGCCGGAGCACGTAGCCGCGACCCTCATTGGACGGCATAACGCCGTCCGCAACCAGGAACGTCACCGCTCGCGAGTGGTCTGCAATCACCTGGTAGCTGAACCGCTCCGCCTCGAAGGCCTCCGGATCGTGGCCCAGCAGCTCGCGCATGGCGGCGTGGATCGGAGTGAAAAGGTCCGTGTCATAGTTGGTACTTACCTGCTGGATGACGCTCGTCAGACGCTCCAGGCCCATGCCCGTGTCCACGGAGAGCATCGGCAGCGGCACGCGCACACCGTCGGCGCGCTGGTCGTACTCCATGAACACGAGATTCCAGAGCTCCAGCCAGCGCGGGCAATTTTCCGAATGGTCTGGTACGCACTCCGGCCCCTCGCTGAACTCCACACCCCGGTCGAAGTGGATCTCGGAGCAGGGGCCACACGGCCCAGTCTCGGCCATGCGCCAGAAGTTGGCATCGTCTCCGGCCTCGACATTCCCCCAGCGAGCGATCCGCTCGGGCGGCAGGCCGATCTCCTGGCTCCAGATTCGATAGGCCTCGTCGTCGTCGGTGTAGACGGTCGCGGCCAGCCGCTCGGCCGGAATCTTGAAGACCTCGGTGAGCAACTCCCAGGCCCAGTGAATCGCATCGCGCTTGAAGTAGTCGCCAAAGCTCCAGTTGCCCAGCATCTCGAAAAAGGTGTGATGGCGCGTCGTGCGGCCCACTTCTTCAAAATCGTTGTGCTTGCCGGCCACGCGAAGGCAGCGCTGGTAGTCCGTGGCCCGAACATAGCTGCGCTTTTCCCGACCCGTTAGAACGTCCTTGAACTGGACCATGCCAGAGTTCGTGAAAAGCAGCGTCTGGTCCCCCGCGGGCAGGAGCGAGGCACTCGGCACCTCGCTGTGGCCGTGTTGGGCGAAGAACTCTATGAACATGCGGCGCACGTCGGCCGCGGGCAGGTAGGGAATCGGCAAATCAGGCATCGCCGCTAACGGTACCAAACGCGTGGCGGCGCGGGCGCCTCGATGACGCACTAAGAACGAAGGCCGCGTTCACCAGCCGCAACAGGGTCGATCCTGCCCGAGGCGTAGCCACGTTTCAGCTAATCATCAGGGCCGGGCCGCAACATCCAACCCGACATTCAGACCGCGCCCGGCCGGAGGAGATACATCGGCCCGCGCAAGGGTATCCGGCCGCCATTCGTGTGAGCTTGATCGTGGCGCACGGGGCGTAGGGCCTCCCATCGGGTGTGATCGCACGCCGAGTTCCAGTCGGAGGCCGCCGCCAGCGAAAGGCAGGACTTGGACACCACAGTCGAACCCAACCCGAGCCCTAATCGGGCGTTGAGCGTTAGCCCGCAATGGGGGCCGACCGCGGCCGGTCGCCCGGCGTTGCCGCTTGCGCTGCCCCGACTCGAGCGACCGTTACTGCCGGTGCGGCCGGCTCTGATCGCCGTGGCCACCGTTCTGACATTGGCCACGATTGCCCTGGCCTCGTCTTACCAACACGCGCACGATTTTCTTCCCGGCACCGCGGCTCAGGCCGTTAGATCGGCGGTTCCGGTTGCTGCTGGATTGGTGGCTGCGTACTCGATCTTTCGACCCTGGCGGGCCATCCTTCTCGTGCTCCTGCTGACGCCGTGTTGGAATGCGGCCCAGGTGTCCTGGCAGGTTGGACCGGTCCAGGTCATCCTCCAAACCATATTCACCTGCGCACTTGCGGTGGGCACCTGGCGCTGGCGGCGGTCGCATAGGCAGACGCCAGCATTCGAGGAGTCGGCAGGCGACTCGGGGACCGTCCTCCTGCGTGTGACGCCGCTGACCGCGATCCGCCGCTGGGCAGGCCGTTTCGAGGCCCATAGGTTCGCGGAAGTCGCCACTCTGGGCCTCGTCGGGCTGGCCGTGCTATCGACGCTCCAATCGGCCAACGTGGTCCTCAGCGCGACCGTACTCCTCCACGGCATCGTGGAACCGGTGGCCCTCGCCGCCGTAGTCGTGCTGCTTCGCCCGTCGCGGCGCGACCTGATCCTGCTCGCGACCATCCTGGGCGCGTCCGCCGCCATCGGCGGTCTGCTTAACATCCTGCAGTCGATGCCTGGCATAACGTCGTTTGCAGCAATGCAAGCCCGCCGGCTAACCTTCGCCCGAGTCGGCTACTTCAACGTTGGACTGTTCGGCGTCGTCCTGGCGGCCGTCATTCCTCTGATCGTCGGCATCGTAGGTCGGGGTCGCCTGGCGCGCGCGCAGCCCCGAAAATTCGCCCTGATGCTCGTCATCCTGAGCGGCTGTTTGATCGGGCTCTTCCTGACCTTCTCGAAGAGCGCCTACATGGCGTCCACCGCCGGTACTGTGCTCGTTCTGGTTCTTCTGGCCGGGACGTGGCGGCGACGAGCCGCGATCGTCCTCACCGCCGGACTTCTCTCGACCATCCTCATTCCCTGGCCGGCGTTCGCGCTGCAGGCGTTTCCGGGCGCCGCGAGCGCCTATCGCAGCGCCGATATCGCCCTTGTCGGTGAGAGCCGTTTCGACTCGTGGAATCCGGCGACTCGGGCCGGCCACGGGTCCCTGTCCGAACGTTTCTACGCCGTCGAAGGGGGCCTGGCCATGAGTCAGAGCCATCCGCTGCTCGGTGTCGGACTGGACCAGTTCCGGACCTACTACACGTTCGGCGGTTACAAACCATCGGAGGCCACTACCCAGGTCGACCACGCCCACTCGGTATTCCCGGAGATCGCCGCGGAACTCGGGCAGCCGGCCATGATCCTCGTGATCGTCCTCTTTGCGGCGGCGTTGTGGGCTATGCGGCGGGTCTACCGGAACGCGTCGGATCCCGGCACGCGCGCCCTCGCTGCGAGTCTGGCTGCCGCCATGGTGGCCTGGCTGATTGCCGCGACCGCGTTCGGCGTGGACATCTACCGCCCTGACCGGGCCCTCTCCACAGACGTCGTTGTGGCGGCGATCATCGTGGCGGCGGCGCTTGCCCTGGCCCGCACAATGCCGCGGACTCTGGCGGCGACCCGGGCCGGCTGAGGTTGATCGGGTGGGCGTGGTTGCGTCGCCAGTGGCGGCTCCACAGGCTCGATCCGGCGATTGCTGCGCCGGCCAGGGCGCCCAGCGTCAGGCCCCGCGCAAAGGCAGTCAGGCGACGGTCGGCTGGCTCCTCCGAGCGACCGCGGCCGAGGAGAACCCGCACCAACGCGCCGATCGCTCTCATTCGTCCGGGGTGATCGTGGGGCCGAGGACCGCGAGCACCGACACGAACGCGATGCCGGCCCAGGCCACGACAGAAGCGGCGATCAGGTGGAAGTCTCCGATTCGCAGCGGGTCGATGCCGAGCCTGCCGCCAGTTGCGTCACCGGCCCACGCCCCCAAAACAGCCGCCAGAAACACCACCGGAAGTCGCCCGCCGGCATGTGCGCGCAGCAGGACGAACAAGGCGGTGTGAAAACCGCCGACGAGCAGAGCGAGGATTGGCGCGGGCCCGACAGACACCCCACGAGTATAGGCAGCCGAACGACTTGCGCCGGCCGTCAGTCCGCCGCGATACGGCCGCCGCCCAAGACGACATCGCCACGGTAGAAGACCGCGGCCTGGCCGGGCGCAGCCGCCCACACCGGCTCAACCGTCTTGACCGCCCAGCGGCCGTCCCCGATCGGTCTTGCGGTCGCCGCAGTCGCTCGGCCCCGATGGCGGATCTGGACTTCGGCCGCGAATTCGGTCTCTGCGCCGGCCGGCGCATGCCCGGCCACGAAGCGTGCCGCGTCCACCACGAACCGACGCGTCTCAAGATCCGCCCGTCGCCCGAGCTTCACGATGTTCGCGGCGGAGTCGATCTGCCAGACGTAGCGCGGCTCGCCCACAGCCACGCCGATCCCCTGCCGCTGCCCGATCGTGTATGAAGCCGACCCGCCGTGCTCGCCGATCTGCCGGCCGTCCACGTCCATCAACGGACCCGGCTGCGCCTGCCAGCCCGCGCGTTCGCGCAAGACGTCGCGGTAATTGCCGCGTGGCACGAAGCAGATCTCTTGGCTGTCGCGCTTTTCCGCGGTGGCGAGGTTCAGCGCCCGAGCAGCATCGCGAACCTCCGGCTTGGTCATTTCGCCCAGCGGGAATTGGGTGTGCGTCAGCTCGTCCTGGCCCAGGCCGTAGAGGAAGTAGCTCTGATCCTTCTGGGAGTCACGACCGCGCAGCAACCGCACGCCCGTGGCTCCCTCCGGTGCCGGCAACTCCGCCGCCGCCTCGACCCGCGCGTAGTGGCCTGTGGCCACTGCCTCGCAGTCGTACAGCAGCCGCGCCCGGCCCAGCAGCGCACCGAACTTGACGACATTGTTGCAGTCGACGCACGGACTCGGCGTCTTGCCCTCCAGATAGGATCGAAGGAACGGCTGCAGAACACCCTCGTCGAACTCGCGCTCCAGATTCATGACATAGAAGGGAATGTCCAGCTGGGCCGCGACGCGCCGCGCGTCGTCCGCCGCGTCCAGGGAGCAGCAACTGCGGTTGACTTCGGAGTGGGTATCGGCAACGTCGCTCAGCCGCATCCATACCCCGATGGCTTCGTGACCCGCCGCCTTCACCAGGGCCGCTGCCACCGACGAATCCACTCCCCCGGACATGGCCACGAGAATGCGGGACTTCACGGGAGCGGAACCGGTCACGCGCCCGCCGTCTCCATAGGTCGCGGCAGCGTCGCCTGCCGGACGGCCTCCAACCGAGCCGCGGCATCCCTCTGGGCGGTGATGACCCGGGTCGCGATGGCCGCCGCTGCCGCGACCTCCTCGTCTGTCGTGGTGCGGCCCAGCGAGAAGCGCTGCGATCCCCGCGCCTCTTCCTCCGAGTAGCCCATCGCGGTCAGTACGTGGCTGACTTCCGCCGATCCGCTGACGCAGGCCGATCCGGTGGATGTCGCTACGCCCGCCAGATCCAGCGCCATGGTCAGGGCGTTGCCGTCCAGTCCGGGTGCCACTATCGACAGCAGCCCCGGCAGTCGATCGGTCGGGTGGCCGCTCAGCTGAACGTCCGGGAGCGCGAGCAGCACCCTCGCAAGCGCGTCGCGCTGCCTGGTAAGTCGCGCCGCGGTGACGTCCCGCTCCCCCGCCGCCAACTCCAGGGCCACGGCCATGCCAACCGCCCCGGCCACGTTCTCCGTGCCCGCGCGGCGGTATCGCTCCTGGGCGCCGCCCTGCTGCTGGGCCAGGATGTTCGTGCCGCCGCGCACATACAGCGCGCCGACGCCCTTTGGTCCACCGAACTTGTGCGCCGCGAGCGTTAGCAGGTCCACATCAAGCTCAGCCACGTCGATGGCCAGGTACGGAGCAGCCTGAACCGCGTCCGTGTGCAGCAAGATGCCTCTGTGACGCCGGACCCGAGCCGCGATCTCCGCGATCGGCTGGATAGTGCCCACTTCATTGTTGGCGAGCATGACGCTCACCAGGATCGTCTTGGGCGTGATCGCCGCCTCGACCGCGTCTGGATCCACGCGCCCGTAGCGGTCTACCGGCAGCTCCACGATCTCGAACCCGAACTTCCCCAGATACCGCACGGTGTGTCCAACGGCGTGGTGCTCAACGGCTGTGGTGATGATGCGGTGGCCGCGAGCCTTGCCGGCCCAGGCCGCGCCCTTCAGCGCCAGATTGTTCGACTCGGTCCCGCCTGACGTGAAGACGATCTCTCGCGGCTGCGCTCCGATTGCGCGCGCGACCTTCTCGTGGGCCTCGTCGAGCCCGTCCCGGGCACTTCGGCCGAAGCCGTGTACAGAGGAAGGGTTCCCAAACTGCTCGGTCAGGAACGGCAGCATCGCGTCGAGCGCTTCGCGCCGCAGGGGCGTGGTTGCGGCGTGGTCGAGATAGATGGGCATGGCCGCGATTGTACGCTCGGACCGGATTACATCCCGCGGAGCGGCCGGACGACCCGTTTTGGAGCCGGCGTGGCGCCTAAAACCGGGTCGACCAGGACCTAGAACCGGCCGCGGCCGTTTTCGCGGGCCATTTCCTCCAGACGGGCATCGGAGATGCCGAAATGGTGGGCGACCTCGTGGAACACTGTGGCAGTGACGCCGCGCGCGAGCGCATCGGGGTTCCGGAAGGTGCGCAGGTGAGGCTCGCGGTAAATCGTGATCTTGCTCGGGATGGCTGCCTGGTCGGCGCCGTAGGCCGTTCGGGGCACGCCCGTGTACAGTCCAAGAAGGCCCGCCGCACCGACCCGTTGCAGCTCCTCTGGCGTAGCCTCGTCCTCGATGACGACTGCAACACTGCCGAGCCGATCGCGGAACACATCCGGCAGGGAATCTAGTGCCGCCACGACGAGCGTCTCGAAGGGATCGACAGGCTGGTCCGAGCCGGGGCCGCCGGCAGTCATCGAGGCCACCGACCGGCGGCCAGCCCCGCGCTGAAGAGCAGGGCGAAGACCAGGCAGAGGCGAGCTGTCCCCCGCAGAACGCCGTTGAGCCGGCGCGGGTCGCCTGCAGCGAAGACGGAGCGAAGCAGCGGGATGGCCAGCGGCAAACTCGCGAAGGGCAGCAGCACAAGCGGACCGATATCACCGCCGCCGCCCGTTCCGGCCGCGCCCGCCACGGCACCGCCCGTGCCGGCCCCCAGCAGCACCACGGGCACGATCCAGGCGACCGCCAGACACGCGGCGAATTCGGCCCGGGCGAACCGCGCCCCGAAATGGACGGCCAGAGTTCGCTTACGAACTCCCCTATCCGTGTCCATGTCGCGCAGATTGTTCACCACCAGGATCGCCATCACCAGCGTCCCGATCGGAATCGCGGCCGCGAGATGCAGCGGTTCCACTCGACCAGCCTGCAGATAGGCGGTGCCGGTGACCGCCACTAGGCCGAAGAAGAGGAACACCAACGGTTCGCCGAGGCCGCGATACCCATACGGCCACGGACCGCCCGTGTATGCCAGCGCCGCGACCACAGCGGCCATGCCAAATGCCAGGATGACCGGGCCGCCTGCGGCGACCAGCAGGATGCCGTCAAGACCGATAGCCGCGACCACGACCAGTATCGCCATCTCCAGGCCGCGGGTCGAAATCAGGCCCGCAGCCGCGACGCGCGTCGGGCCGAGCCGGTCGGGCGTGTCGGCGCCACGCCGGAAGTCGGACAGGTCGTTGGCGAGGTTGGCGAGGATCTGCATCAGCAGAGCTACGACCAGACACTCGAGCGCGGTATCGGCCCGGAACGGTGCGCCGGTGGATCGGGCGGCGCCGAGCCCCACGAACACGCCGGCGGCGGCAGCCGGCAGCGTCGCCGGCCGGATTGCCATGAGCCAGACTTCGCGGCTGCCAATCATGCCGCAATCGTCGCACAGCCTGATTACATCCACGCCAGTCCTGCGGCGCAGATATGAGAGTCGGTGAAGATGTCGACGAAGGACGTGCCAACGGGCGGGAGGCGGGCTTCCGAGTTCCGCCTCCCCGCCGCTGCCCGCCTCTAGCGCCAGTAGCCCGTAACGTCGAGCGAATAGTTGGCGGTTGAGCTCTTGGTGCCGACCCAGATGATCGAGACCTTGCCCGCTGCCAGAGCGACATCGAAGCCGTTGGCGAC
>JANYJG010000146.1 GCA_025358515.1 Chloroflexota bacterium | reverse complement strand
CATCGCCGCAGCCGAGCGCGCCGCACTCGTGTCGCTGGGACTTCTCTAGGGGAGCCACATGGACCGCAAGACCGCGCTCCTCATCGTCTCGACATCGCTCGCGAGCATCGGCCTCGGCCGCGCCACCATCCCGACGCCGCCCGGGCCGAAGCTCGAGCGCATCTGCATCGAGGCCGACGGCTCCGCGCAGCTCGTCACCGACAAGGGGCAGATGCTCGTCCCGACAGACCACGCGCTCGCGGTCATGCACCGCAGCGGCGGCAAGGCGTTCGACCTCGTGCCGGTGGGGCTGAGCAAGGCGATCCGCGCCGTGCTCGACGAAGGATCGAAGGCTAGCGCGGAGGCGAAGTGATGATCGTGACCGTCGGAGGCCGCCCCGTCGATCTACTGACCTCGCTGGCCTTCCGCTGGGCATGCTGGCGTGCGCAGTTCAACGCCGCGCGCGTGAGGCGCACCGCTGAGGAGTTCGCCTTTGGCTTTGTAGTGGGAGCGGCGCTAGGCGTCGCGGGATGCGCGGCTCTTGTCGGATGATCTTGACCGCGCATCGGTACGCGAGCTTGCCTCTGCGTTGCATGGTCTGCGCGCGGACATGACCGACGTGAAGCACCTGATCGCGACGAACGCCAAGCAGTCGGCGTTTCAAGATCGCGCGAACACCAATGCGATCGACAAGCTGACCGCTGCCGTCGATCGCTTCACATCCAAGGCCGAGCGCGCGATGCGGCTCAATCGCGAAGTAGGGCACGAGATCGCCGATGGTGTGGTCAAGGAAGTTACCGGCCAGTTCAAGTTACAGAAGGCCGACGCCGACAGCGACAACGACGAGATCACAGGCGGTCACATCAAGGTCCGTTGGTCAACGCTCGCCAAGTACGCGCCCGTCGCCGCGAAGGTGTTCGGCGTGCTCGCGGTCGCGGCCGGCGCCGTGTGGGCGACGTTGGAACGCCTCGCGAAATATCTACCCGGTCATCACTAGGAGACACATGGAAACCGCGATTGCATTTGCTCGGGACCACCAGGCAGCGCTCGGCCTGCTGGCCTACGCCGTCCTCAACCTCATCAACGGCCTCGTGAGCAACCCCGATGCAAAGAGCATCGTTGGCAAGCTGATTGACGGGCTCGCGTTCCTGACGCGCGGCGATGCTGACGGGACGCTCAAGAGCCCGCTCACCATGTCGCGCAAGGTCATCTTGCCGGCCATCCCCGCTGTCACGGAGCCGGCCGATGCTTCTTCGCGCTAAGACGTTCGGGGCATGGCTGATCTGTGCGGCGGCGCTGGCCATGGTCGGCTGCGCATCCGCCTATGATGCCGCTCAGCAATCGCGCGGTGCCATCTCGCGCGCCATCGACGAGTCTACCCAAGCCTGGACCGGCTACGACAAGGCGAAGCAGATCAAGATCGCAACCGACGCGCTGACCAAGGAAGCCGCGCACGCCGCTCTTGACGCCTACCGCGCAGGCGAGCAAGCGAAGATGATCAAGGTCATCAATGGGTGCTGGGCTGGCCTCGTCGGGCTCGACAAGGCGCTCGCGCTCTGGAACGCGGGCCAGAAGGGCGGGCTTGCGTCTGCGCTTGCGGTCGCGTACGGCGCGCTTTCGGACGTTGCACAGGCACTGACGCTACTCGGCGTCGCAATTCCAGGGGGCGCCAATGGGAGTCGTTGAAGCACTCGTGCCGTTGCTGCTCTCGCTCGGCAAGATAGCGGCAGACTACGCGCTGGCGGACGCGGTGCAGCGGGCGGCGTTGCTTGCACAGGCCGACGAGGACTACGCCAAGTGCAAGTCGATCATCCTCGGGCTCGCTGAGAAGGTCGCGGCGAACGACAAGGCGGCGGACGCGATTGCGGATGCGAAGCCGTCTAGCGAAGAGATAACGCGCCCGTGATCCCGGTCTACCCCAGCGCCGTCTGGATGCCGGCGCATGTCACTAATTTCCGCCTTGTCGAACGCGCGTCGTTCGACCTCATCATCATCCACGCGACCGATGGGCGCGGCGACCCGAAGGCGTGCGCTGCGATGTGGCAGAAAGCTCGTCACGGCTCCAGCGCCCACGCGGTCGTTGGTCAGGACGCGACCGTAGTGCAGGCGGTGCGCTTCGACGACGTGGCGTTCCACGCACACCAGCAGAACGCCAGGTCGGTTGGCATCGAGCACTGTTGCCGCACGCCGCGCGAATTGAGCCCGACCGATCCGGGACTGCCGCCGAACGCGGACCAACTCACGGCCTCGGCTCGCCTCGTGGCCTGGCTGTGCCTGACCAACGGCCTCCAACCCACGCGCAAGACGATCAAGGGCCATGCGGAGGCCGACGGCGACACAACACACTCTGACTGCCCCGAGGGCTCGGGCCTCTTGCTCGACCTCTACGTCGTCACCGTGGGCGCGCAGTACCAGATGCTGAAGGACCTCGCCTTCACGTAGTCCATTCGACCTAGGAGAAACCCATGCTCGCACTGCTCATCTACTTCGTAGTCGTCTGCGTCGTTCTCTGGGGCATCAAATACATCGTCCCCATGCCCGCGCCGATGGACAAGGTGTTCTTTGTCGTCTGCGTTCTAATTGCGCTCGGCTTTTTGGTCGAGGCGCTCCAGGTCGCTGGCATCATGCGCATTGGGCATCTGCCGCGCCTTCAGTAGCGCCAACCTGTAAGCTGGGCTTACAAGTTCCCCTCCGCGCCGCCGTTCGAGCCGCGCCGCAGTCATCGCCCGAGAGGGCAAATCCCCCCTGTATGCGTACCAGTTAGGCGTACCAGATGTTAGCTAAGTACCTGCGACCCCAGCAAGAATCGAACTTGCGACCTGCTGTTTAGGAACCGCATGGTCTTGCACGCCACCGACGGAGATAGCCTCGGCGGAACCTGCAATCGTAGCGGCGAAACGCTACCAAAGCGTACCTTGGTCCCCATTCACAGGGGGAGGTCGTCCGGGTCGGGGATCTCGTCCTCGACCACGCGAAGGTATCGCATGGTGGTGAGCACGTCCGCGTGTCCGATCCATCGCGAGATGTCGGCCAGCTTGAAGCCGCTCGCGAGCATGTGGGACGCCCATGCCCGGCGCAGTTCGTGGATTGACCACGCCCACTCGTGCCCGGCGCGCATCCTGGCGGCCTGTAGCCGCTTCCATAGCGCTTTCTCGTCCATGTTCATGCTCGGGCGGGCGACCACGTAGGACGCCGCAACGGTCGCCGTATCGGCCGAGATGGGCACGCGGCGGTAGCGGTAGCTCTTGGTGTTCCAGCCGCGCGGGTGGCACGAGCACGCGCCCGGTGGCAGCGGCGAGATGATGAGCAGGGGAGTGGCAACGCCTTCCGCTGGCAGGTGCCGTGCCTCGTCAAGCCGGATGCCTGAGCCCGCGACCGTGCGGAAGAACCAGTAGTCGCGCTCGTCGTCGATGGCGCAAAAGAACGAGTCGAGCTCGGTCGAGGTCAGCCCGCGCTGGTGCGGGGACGCTCGCGGCTCGCGCAGTTTCTTGAACGCCGTCAGCGATAAGGCCTTCGCTTGCCCTTGCTCGATGGCGAGGCGATGGGCCTTCTTCCACACGTCAAGGTAGCGGTTGACCGAGCGTGCCTTCAGCGGGAAATCGGGCGACTCGATCCGCTCGGCCTTGAATCGTTCGACGACGCTCGACCCGATCTGATCAGGCCGTGAGATCCCGTGGTCGGCGCACCATTCGAGGATGGCCGTCAGCTTCAGATTCAGATCGTAGGCGTACTTCTTCGCGTGGTTGACCCGAGCTCGCTTGGCGACCTCGAGGAAGAGAGCGCCTAGCTCGCCTTCTGCCGACGCAGGGCCTTCAGTTGCGCGACGCTGGATGAGATCTGCGAGCGCGAGACGGCCTTCCTCGTCGTCGTCGGTTCCGAGGGGGATGTGTCGCTCGTCGCGGGAGAACGACGCCCATAGCCCGGCGCGACCGGGGCGACGGTACATCCGTGGTCCTGCCTTTGGTCGCGGCATTTTCGGAGGTACGACCGTAGGTCATCCTCCGAGATGCGCACAAGGCCAGGGCGCACCTTGATCCCGCCCGCCTCATGTACTAGGCGCAAGGCGCTGTCGTACGAGATCGAGAGCAACTCGGCGACCTCGTGCGCGCTGATGTACTTCGCGAGCGCCATCGCTACCCCTCCCCTCTAAGCCATTCCAACGCCTCATGTGCCGCAATCGTCAGCGGGCGCAGCTCATCCGCGTGGTACGGCGCTTCGGCTCCGTCGGCGTCCTCGCACACGAGCGCGTTCGGCAGCGGTTCGTTGCCGGGCTCGTGCCAGCCGATGTCAACGAGCGCGAGGTGTTCGCCGATGCCGCACTCGGCGTAGGCGAATACGATCGCCTCGTCGGGGTAAGGCGCGGCGTCGCGGAGCAGTTGAAACGCAGCTTCGATAGCTTCGGCCTGATCATGGCGCCCAACGGCAAACGCCCAACTGACGTTGTCCCGACTGGCTGTCAGGAGTTCTTCGCGGACGTTGATCGGGATCAGATGCCAGGGGGTCGCCATCGCTACTCCTCCCCCATCGCCATCTTCCGCGCGAGCACCCACGAGCAGTCGTTGATGTGACCCGTCACCGGAGCATCTTCGGGCCTAGGTTGGCTGCCGCCTCCAGCAACGCGCGCAGTTTTCCGATGGTCATCGTGTTTCTCCTAGGCGGAAAACCCGCCGTTCAAGGCCTGGCAACGCTCTCAAATCCGCAGCACCGATTGCAGATCACCGAACGACCGTCGCCGCTAAGGCGCAGCTCGTGGACGCATCCGATCCGCAGCGCGCACC
>JANYJG010000143.1 GCA_025358515.1 Chloroflexota bacterium | reverse complement strand
CTCAACGGCCTCTCGCATTTGGGCCGTGGTCATATTGTCCAGCAGGATCCGATCTACTCCCGCGGCCAGGGCCACCTGCACGTCCTCGATCGTCTCTGCCTCAACTTCGAGCGACAGCTCCGGGTGGGCCTCGCGCAGGCGAGCGACGGCCTGGGCGATGCCGCCGGCCAACCGCAGATGGTTGTCCTTGACGAGCATCGCCTGCCCGAGGTTGAGGCGATGGTTGGTTCCGCCGCCGCACCGAACGGCGTATTTCTCCAGGGCGCGCAGGCCGGCCGTCGTCTTGCGGGTGTCGAGGAGGACTGCGCCGGTTCCGTCCAACTCCGCTACGCATCTGGCGGTCAGCGTGGCGATGCCAGACAGGCGGCCGAGCAGGTTCAGCGCCGATCGCTCGCCGGCCAGGATGGCGGAGGTGGGGCCGCTGATGCGGGCGATTTCCACTGGAACTTCGTCGATGCGGTCGCCGTCGGAGACCTGCGCCACGACCTCGACGCGCGAGTCCAGCGCGCCAAAGACGGCAGCGACGACCGGCAGCCCAGAAACCACTCCCGGCTCTTTCATCAGCAGGCTGGCGGTGCAAATCGCATCGGGTCCAAAGAGCCCCGAAGTCGTGGGGTCGCCGCCGGCGAGGTCCTCCGCCAGGGCGGTCGCCACGACGCGCGCCATGTCCACGGCGTCGGGCGGCCGAATCTGGAAAGCGGCGGCGGAACTAGCGGCGGCGGAACCAGCGGCGGCGGAACCGGCGGCGGCGGAACCAGCGGCGGCGGAACCGGCGGCGGCGGAACCGGCGGCGGCGATCACGTCCAGTGCTCCAGGGTCAGGTCTCCTCCCGGTCGCAATACGAAGTGCCCCTCGAACGCCGGGTTCGTCGTCGGGGCATCGATACGGTAATGGACGCCGCGGCTTTCCAACCGGGCGAGTGCAAAGCGAGCAACAAGGGACGCAACGGGATCCGGGCTGGCGGCCAGTTGGGCCAGCAGAGCCGGGTCGCGAATGACCCCCGCTTGGCGCCAGACCTGCTCGCAAAGTTCGGGTGAGGCGACGCGAACCGCCGGCGATGTGGGGGCCTGGAGTTGCTGCGCCAGACGCGGCGCTGCCTCGGCTGCCCGGTGCGTCCAGGCTGCCGCCTCGCCGAGAGCCGCCAGAGCGGCGCGTCGGCCGAAAACCAGGCACTCCAGCAGGGAGTTGGAGGCCAGCCGATTGGCGCCGTGCACGCCCGTAGCGGCGCACTCGCCCGCCGCATACAGGCCCGCCAGATCGGTTCGGCCGTCCAGGTCAGTCACGATTCCGCCGATCGTGTAGTGCGCCGCAGGCGAGACCGGGATCGGTTGGGTCGCGGGATCGAAGCCAGCCTTCTCAATTTCGGCCATCAAGCCCGGGAACCGCACCCGGTCCATGGAACGCAGGTCCAGGAAGGCTCCGCCGATCGCGACGATCGCCCGCGAAACCTCGTCGCGAGGAGCCAGCTCCTCTACGAACCGCTCCCCGGAAGCGTCCAGAAGAGTTGCGCCGTCACCGCGCAACGCCTCTGTGAGGAGCAGCCGCGACCCGGCCAGAACGGTCGGGTGGAACTGCATGAACTCCAGGTCCGCAACTGCAGCGCCGGCGGCAAACCCGATCGCGATGGCATCGCCGATTTGACCCTCGGGGTTGGTGCTGCGGGACCACAGCGCGGCGGCGCCGCCCATCGCCAGGACGGTTGTGCGAGCGGCGATCGGCCCATCCGGCGTGAGCGCGCCAAGACAGCGGCCGTCGGCAACCCACAGGCCCAGGACGTTGGTGGCCTCCCGAGTCGAGATCGAGTCCATGGCCGCGGCTCGGATGCCGAGGAGGCTCGTGACCGCCCAACCAGTAGCAGCCCCATTGACGCTGGAAACGCGGCGGCGCGAGTGACCGCCCTCCAAATTTAGCTCCGGGTCGAATGGCACGCCCATGGACATAAGCTCGTGGACGCGCTCCGGACCCTCCTCGGTGAGAACCCGAACGGCGCTTGACCGGCACAGCTCCCGGCCGGCTCGCTCCGTGTCGACGGCGTGGAGAGCCGCCGTGTCGTCGTCCCCTATCGCTCCGGCGATCCCGCCCTGAGCGTGCCAACTCGACGAGTCGGGGGCATGGCCCTTGGTCAGCATCAGGACGCTGGCGCCGTCACTCGCGGCAGTCAGCGCCGCGGTCAACCCGGCCGCACCGGACCCGACGACGAGGACGTCGTACGGCGATTTCGACATGTGGGTCAGAGGGACCTTTCGGCTGACCGTGTGCGGAACGGCAATCGGTCGTCCGGCACGCGCTGTCTGCCCATCCTAGGGCGTGCCGACGAGGCGTGCCGAAGAGGCGTGCCGACGGGGTCGCCCACCCACGCCGCTTCAGTGTTCGCGGCGCAGCGAAACCGCCCGACGGTAGGAGGCTGCGTACTGCTCGGCCGGTCCGGCCTCCCACGACCAATCGATGGCCATACCGCGATCCTGCAGGGCCACCCACTCCGGCCCGCCCTGCCGGTAGCGCGCAATCCCCCGCCGGCAGGCATCGAGAAGGGACGTCTTCGAGGCCTCGTCGAATACAAAGCCCGTGCCCTCGGCCGGGCGATCATCGACGTCCACGACCGTATCGGCCAGGCCGCCGGTCCGGTGAACCACCGGCGGCGTCCCGTAGCGCAAGGCGATCATCTGGCCCTGCCCGCACGGTTCGAAGCGCGAAGGCATCAGGTACAGATCCGAGCCAGCATAGATTCGCCGGGCCAGGGCGCGGTCGAACGTTTCCAAAACGGCCACCGCCTCCGGACGTTTGGCGGCCAGTGCGCGCAGATCGCGGACCAGCTTGCGATCCCCGCTTCCCAGGGCCACGATTCGGGCCCCTTCCAGCACCAGCTGTCTGGCGACGCCGGCAAGCAGGTCGAAGCCCTTCTGTGGGTCGAGCCGGCCGATCATCCCCAGCACCGGCCCGTCGTCGTCCGGATCAAAGCCGAGCTCGATTAGCAACGCCCGCCGGTTCGCCGCCTTGCCTGTCTTAT
Source organism: Chloroflexota bacterium (assembly GCA_025358515.1). Classification (GTDB taxonomy): domain Bacteria; phylum Chloroflexota; class Limnocylindria; order Limnocylindrales; family CSP1-4; genus Fen-1039. The sequence continues at coordinate 28,977 of JANYJG010000143.1, read as the reverse complement.
CGGCCCGGGAGTAGCAGACGGGCAGGGCCGAATCGGTCGCTGGATCCCAGACGGCCATGTCCAGGCCGTTGAGAATCCCGCCAAAACGATGGCCCAGACGATTGAGCATCGGGTCCAGACCCATCCCGAAGGCCGGTGTCAGGATCTCGCCGGCGTATCCGGGACTCACGGTGTTCACGAGTTCGGCCCGCTCGATCCCTTCGCGCAGCAGCAGCATGCCGTCCACCTCTGGCGCGAGCGCCTCGGTCAATTCGTCGGGGAATAGGAGGCCCGCCAGCTGATCGCGAGCCAGCCAGCCCTGGTAAGCCAGGTTGTGGATCGTGACCATCACTGCCGCCCGGGAGATCATCGGGTAGGCCTCGTACGCGGTATCGCGCAGCACGACCGTGGGCATGGCCTGCCAGTCGTGGAGGTGCAGCACATCCACCGGCCGCTCGTCGATCAACAAGGCCTCGATCGCCGCCCGGCACAGCAGCCCAAAGCGCCAGCCGTTGTCGGGATAGTCGCCGGCGGCATCGCCGTAGAAGCCGTCGCGGTCGAAAGCGGGCGGGTGGTCGATCAGGCGGACCCGATAACCGCGGTCCTCGAATTCCACCAGCGAAACCTCGGTTTCCCCGGTTGGCGATAGTGGATCCGGCACCGAGAGCGGCCTCACGGTGGCGCCTTCGGGAACCACGACTCCGCGGTACTTGGGCAGGAACACGTCAACGGGCGGCTCGACCTGGGCTGAGACGCCGCTCAGCCCGATGTCCATGACGGCACCGGTACCGGGCCAGACCTGACCCTGAAGATGAAGCTGGAGATGGGCTCCGGCGCGACGCTCACCGCTGGGATCACCGGTAGCCGCCACAGCTCGCGCCAGCGCGTCAACGACATCACCCAGGCCGCCGGTCTTGGCCCACGGTTCGCACTCGGCGGCAATGCAGACGACGCGCATGAACTACTCCTGCTCGGAACGGGCGCCGGAGGCCGATTCGATACCGGGCGCTTTTCCTCATGGTAGCCATTAGCGCAATGGCCATCGACTACCCGGGGCAAACGCAGCTACGCCAGACACAGGCGCGGCTCGGGCCCGAATCCATCGTCGGGATATGATGAGAGGCAATGGAACTTACCGTTCGGGTTCCCACGCTGCCCGGCGCCTCCTTCCGGCTGCCGCCGCAGCTCGAGGGATTACGCCGCCTTTCCTACAACATGTGGTGGAGCTGGAACCCGCGTGCCCGGGCGATCTTCAGCCGCATCGATGGCCTGTCATGGTCCCGCTACCGCAATCCGGTCGAGGTTCTGTCGCAGCCGATCGCGTGGTCGGAGCTGCTGGACGACCCCGCCTTCATGGCCGAATACACCCAGATCCTGGCCGAGTTCGACCGCTATATGGCCGGCGGCAAGGAACACTGGTTCAATCGCATGTACGGGCCCTCGATGGCCGGCCCGATCGCCTACTTCTGCGCCGAGTATGGCTTCCACGAATCGCTGGGCATCTATTCCGGCGGTTTGGGCGTGCTGGCGGGCGATCACATCAAGACCGCGAGCGACATGGCCATGCCGTTCGTGGGCGTGGGCCTGCTGTACAAGCACGGCTACTTCCGCCAGACGATCGACGCCGACGGCCACCAGGAACACGCTTATCCCGACTACGACCTGGCCAAGTTGCCGATCCTGCGCGTCCTGGGCCCCGAGGGCGACTCCCTCACCGTCAGCGTTGAACTCCCCGGCCGCTCCATCGCCGCGGCCGTGTGGCTCGCCCAGGTAGGCCGAGTTCCGGTCCTGCTGCTCGACACCGACATTCCCGACAACGCCGAATCCGACCGCCCGGTTACGCACATCCTGTACGTCCGCGGACGTGAGATGCGGCTGCACCAGGAGCTGGTCCTAGGTGCCGGTGGAACACGAGCGCTCAAGGCCCTGGGCATTACCCCGATCGTGTGGCACCTCAACGAAGGTCACTCGGCGTTTCAGCTGGTCGAGCGCACTCGCGCCCTCGTGGCGCAGGGGGTGACCCTGGACGAGGCGTTCGAACGGGTCCGCAGCAGCAGCATCTTTACCATCCACACGCCCGTCTCGGCCGGCAACGAGCGGTTCGATTCGGAGATGGTGAAGCGCGTGGCCGGCCCGTTGTTCGACGGCGACGGACGCAAGGATACCGGCGGCGTGCCGATGGATCGGGTCCTGGAACTCGCCCGGGGCGTGGACGGCGACCCGCGCCAGTTCGACATGACGGCCCTCTCGCTGCGCCTCTCCAATTCCGCCAATGCGGTATCCAAACTGCACAGCGTCACCGCCAACGGAACCTGGCAGGGGCTCGGGAACAAGCAGATCCTGGCCGTGACCAATGGCGTGCACATGCCGACCTGGGTCGGCCAGCCCATGAATGAAGTCTTCCAGCGCTACCTGAACGCGGAGCTGGACAACGTCGACGCACGCGGTGAGACCGATCGCTTTTGGGAGCGGACGGACAACATCCCGGACACGGACCTGTGGGAAGCCCATCAGCGTCAGAAGCTGGAGCTGATGATCTTTGCCCGCAACCGGCTGCGGCACCAGTTCGCCAGACACGGCGAGGCGCCCAGCGTGCTGGAAGAGCTTGAGGGCGTGCTCGATGTCGGCGCGTTGACGATCGGTTTCGCCCGCCGTTTCGCTACCTACAAGCGCGCCAGCCTGATCTTCGCCGACATGGATCGGATTTCGCGGCTGCTGTGGAACAAGGATCGGCCCGTTCAAATCATCTTCGCCGGCAAGGCCCACCCGGCCGATAGACCCGGCCAGGGCGTCATCCAGGAAATCTTCGCCCGGTCGCGCTCGCCGCAACTGCGCGGTCGAGTCTTCATCCTCGAGGATTACGACATGCGCGTCGCCCGCTTCATGTGTCAAGGCGTCGACGTATGGCTGAACAACCCCCGCCGGCCCCTGGAGGCGTCCGGCACCAGTGGCATGAAGGCATCCGCCAACGGCGTCGTGAACCTATCCGTCCTCGACGGGTGGTGGGATGAGGGCTGGCTCGGCGACAACGGCTGGGCAATCGGCGGCCGCGAAATGAATTCCGACGAAGGCGCCCAGGATTACGCCGACTCTCAGGACCTATACCGGCTCTTGGAGCAGGAAGTGATACCGCTCTACTACGGCCGCGATGCCGACGATGTGCCCACAGGCTGGACGGCCGAGATGCGGCGATCCATCGCCAGCACGCTGTGGCGGTTCTCGACGATCCGGATGCTCCACGAGTACACCGAGCGGATGTACATGCCGGCGGCAGGGGTCGAGGTCAAGCGGCCGGGTGGCCGCCGCACGACCGAAGCCGGCTGAGGCCAATTTGAGCGGCCGCGTCTCGCTCGCCCTCGTAATCCATAACCACCAACCGGTCGGCAATTTCGGCTGGGTCATCGAAGACGTCTACGAGCACGCCTACTCTCCGATGCTCTTTGCCTTGGAACGGCACCCCGGCATCCGGCTGGGCCTGCACTACACCGGACCGCTGCTGCAGTGGCTGACCGCCAACAAGCCCGAGGCCATCGCCCAGATCCGCGGTCTCGTGGATCGCGGCCAGGTGGAACTGGTAGGCGGCGGTTTCTACGAACCGATCCTGATTACGCTGCCGGACCGCGACCGCCACGGCCAGCTGGTCCGCATGGCAGACGAGCTGGAGGCGCGGTTCGGAGTCCGACCCGCCGGGGCATGGCTGGCGGAGCGCGTCTGGGAGCCGTCACTCGCTTACGACCTGGCGGCGGCCGGCTACGGCTGGACGGTTCTGGACGACAATCACCTCCGGGCAGCCTCCATCCCCGAAGACGCGATGTGGACCGCATTTACGACCGACGATCGCGGCAAGCGCCTGACGGTCTTCGGCACCGAGCAGGGTCTGCGTTACCGCATCCCGTTCAAGCCGGTCGAGGACGTCATCTCGTACCTGCACGAGCGCCGGACCGAGGACGGCCGGTTCGTCGGCATGATGGGCGACGACGGCGAGAAGTTCGGGGCGTGGCCCGGGACGTACGAGTATTGCTGGAGCCACGAGCACTGGGTCGACCGGCTGTTCGATGCGATTGAGCGCAACTCCGATTGGCTGGCCACGGTGACGCCGTCTCAATGGCTGGAGCGGCGTCCGCCCACGACGCGGGTCTACCTCCCCACCAATTCCTACGTCGAGATGACCGAATGGGTTCTGCCCCCGGACGAGACTCCGGTCTTCGTGCGGCTATTGGACGCGGCTCGTGAGCACGGGGACCCCGCCGCCAGATTCCTACGCGGCGGCTTCTGGCGCAACTACGCCGCCCGATACCGCGAGGTCAACGACCTGCACAAGCAGATGCTGCGGGCCTCCGACAAAGTGGAAGCCATGGCACCCGGGGAGGATCGGACGCTGGCCGTGGATCACCTCTACCAGGGCCAGTCGAATGACTGCTACTGGCACGGGCTGTTCGGCGGGATTTACATCGTCCACATGCGCATGGCTACGCTCTGCCACCTGATCGCGGCCGAGGATCTGGCGGACGCGGCGGCGGCACGCACAGGCGCGGCGGCCAGCGGGCAGCCGTACTGCGCTCGACTATTCGATACGGACCTGGACGCCCTCGACGAGATCCTGATCACCTCGCCCGGTCAGACAATCGTGATCGATCCGGCTGAGGGCGCCGGCATCAATAACTGGGACCTGCGTGCCAGTCGCCTGGCCCTTGGATCCGTGCTCCGGCGCCGGCCCGAGGCGTACCACGCCCGACTGGTGGCGCACGACGAAGCCGCGGCCGAGCAAGCGGTCGGCGATGTAATTGCGCCGGACCCCGGGACGGTCGCTCTCGACGAAGCTCCCAAAACCATCCACGACGTCTTCGCCACTAAGGAGCCGGGTCTGGCGGGCTTCATTCGCTATGACCGCCATGAGCGGCGGAGCGGACTGGTCCACCTGCTGCCGGCCGACGGTTCCATGGATCTCCGCGCCCTCGTCAACGCCACGTACGAAGAGCTCGGCGACTTCGTCGAGGGATCGTTCGAGATTGTCACGCTGACCGACGCGGCGGTCGTGGCCAGTCGCAACGGGACCGTCAAGGCCGGCGGAGTCGAGCGACCGCTGAGCGTCATGAAGTCGTTCCGATTCGACGGCGACCGGCTGGCGCCCGCCATCGAACTTGCCGTTACCGTTGAGAACACGGGCAGCGCGCCGCTGGCCTTCGAGCTGGCGATCGAGTGGAACGTGAATCTGCTCGGCGGCGGCCACAATCCCTCTGCCTGGTACGAAATGCCCGACGGCTCGCACGTGCCCCACGATTCGCCAGGTGAGGTAGCGTCGGCAACGAGCATCGTCTTCGGGAACGATTACGAGGGCGTCCGGATCGAAGCCGCGGTGGACCCCGCAGCTCGGCTGACGTGGTACCCAGTCGAGACCGTTTCCAACTCCGAAGGCGGCTTCGAGCGCGTCTACCAGGGCAGTTCGCTGCTCTTCCGCTGGCCCGTGTCGCTGGCCGCCGGAGACTGCCAGACGCGGATCGTCAGCCTGTCGGCAGCCCAATCGATCGATCGTTCGGCGGCGGAGCGCGGGTAGCCCGGAGACGCGCGCGTTTCGCAGCGCCCGATGCCGCGTTACCGCCCGCATTCTCTCCGGGAGCGCACATACGACACGCGGACCAGTCGGACGGTCCGGCGCAAGTCAGTTCTGCCCGAATCCAGATACACACTCGACCCACCCCGGGCTAATCGGTCGGACCTGTAGCTCTGGATGAGCAGGGTGGGCACTACCACTGAGCGAGAAGGCCCTTGCTTGCTGGTTGTGACCACCTGGTGAGAACCGAACGCGCCTAGGGACCGCTTTGGTCGAGATTGCCCACGGGGTGAGCACCAATGACCGCGCCCCTCGCCGGGCCCACGCCGCCGCCCGCCCATCGCCGCCGCCCAGCGCCTTTCGCAGCGCCGGCGCTGCCGTTGCCACGGCACCGCCCCCATCCGGGGGCTGCCCATGCGCCCGCGCTGCCGTTGCGCCCGCCCCCATCCGGGGGCTGCCCATGCGCCGCCGAGCGCCCGACTCCGGTACCATCCGGCTGGTGAGTCGACCTCAGCTAGCCGTCCACGGCCATTTCTACCAGCCTGAGCGCCGCGACCCGTTCAGCGGGGAGATCGCGCCGCAGCCGGCGGCAGCACCGTACCGCGACTGGAACGCCAGGATCGACGCCGAGTGCTACAAGCCCAATGCCGAGCACGGCAATCTTCGCCACATCTCCTACGACCTGGGCCCCACTCTGGCCTCCTGGCTGTCCGAGCACGACGCCGCAACTCACCAGGGTTTCGTCGACTCTGACCTTCCACCGGAGATCGTCGAAGAGAAAAGCGGCAACGCCATGGCCCAGGCTTACCACCACGCAATTTTGCCGCTCGCCTCGATGGCGGATCGCCGTACGGAAGTCCGCTGGGGCCTGCGCGACTTCGAGCTTAGGTTCGGCCGCAGGGCCACGGGTATCTGGCTGCCTGAAACCGCGGTCGATTCGGCGACGCTCCGAATCCTGGCCGAGGAAGGCGTCCTGTACACCATCCTGGCCCCATGGCAAGCTGTCGACTCGAAGCTGGACACCAGGCGACCATATCGAGTGGATACGGCCGGCGGCAAGTCCATCGTCGTGGTCTTCTACGACGCCGCCATGTCCGCGGCTGCCTCGTTCGAATCCGACGCGACCATGGACGCCGACGGCTTCGCCCGAGATCGCGTCCTACCGCGCATCGCGGGCCACGGTTTTGCCGACGGCACGCCCCTCACTGCCGTCATCGCCACAGACGGCGAACTGTACGGCCACCACCAGAAGTTTCGGGACCTGTTCCTGGCTCGGTTGGTGAACCCCGGCGCGGGCGTCGAAAGGGGCTTCGACATCACAACCGTGGGCCGTATCGCCTGCGCGCCGCCCCAGACGCTACCAGCCGCGCTGGTAGCAGAGCGCACATCGTGGAGCTGCCACCACGGCGTTCTGCGCTGGACCGGCGAATGCCCCGACGCCGCCGACGGGCGGTGGAAGGGTCCTCTGCGAGTGGCGCTGGAGCGGCTCGCGACCGCGATAGACACCCTGGCTGAGGGCCTGACGGGAGACTTCATGGACGCGCGCGAGTTCTGGCGGGCGCGGGACCAGTACGTGGACGTCATCTATGGCGCGGAGCCGGCCGAAGGTTTCGCGCGGCGCTGGCTGCCGATCGCGTCCGAGGCCCAACGGTCCAACTTCCTGTCACTGCTGGAAGCCCAGCGGTGGCGGCTGGCGATGTTCGCGAGCGACGGCTGGTTCTGGGGCGATCCGGTTCGCCTCGAGACAAAGCAAGTCCTGATGTGCGCCGCCAAATCTGCGCGCATGATCGACGCCTCGGCCGGAACCGACCTGGAGGGCAGGCTCCTGGACGACCTCTCGATCTTCTCGTCGCCCTCGCGGCGGATCGACGGCGCCGCCATCTACTTCGAGGCCCTGTCCGAGGCCGGTCAGCCGCGCGCGAGGGGCTGACGCCGCGAGTCGTTCGGCCTTCGCAGCGCGACGCCGGCCCGTGGCACGCCGCCTTCACCTCGGGCCAGATCCGGCGGCCTGCTAGACTCGGGGCGACCGCCCGAGAATCGGCCCTTGCCCTGGGCGCGAGCGTGTCCGCAGCGGAGAGCGCACCGGGTGTTCGAGTTCCACGTCTCCAAGGCGTCGCGCGAGCGCTACGAATTCGACCTGGCGCTGTTCCAGACGAGCGGCAACGTCATCATGCCGGACTTTCCCGCGGTGCGCGTCTTCGCCCAGCGAATGAACGAGCGGCGCGACGTTGAGCGCTACCCGGAGCGCGTGATTCACGCGGCCCAGCTGAACGCCATGGGCCTGATCGACGAGGTTCTCCACCACGCTGTCGAGATGTACCGGCGGACGGTCAACCCCCACGTCATGGCCGATGCGGTCGTGGCGCTCTCTACCCAGCTCGACCCCGCCGCACTTGACCACGTCCTGACCCATTTCGTGGAGCAGTTCCCGCCCATCGCGGTTTACCGCGACGGCCGCGACGCGACCACATACCTCGGAGAGGTCACCGAGGGCCGGCCGAATCGAGAAATCGCGCTCGAAGAACTGATGATGCTGTGGCTCGCCAACGTCAACCCGGCATTCGCCACCTTCGACGAGCTGTTCGATGACTCGGCGCTGGAAGAAGGCACTGCCTACGACCATCTAATCGCCGGCCTCCAAACGTTCCTGGACGGCCAGCCCGGCTTCGGCCCGGAGGGCCTGTCGCTGATCTCCTTCCTTCGAGCCCCAGCCCTCGCGGCTCCGGATTCGCTGGCCGACCAGCTTCGATACATTCGCTCGCGCTGGGGCCTGGTGCTGACCAGCTTCCTCGATCGCCTCGTCATCAGCCTCGACGTGATGCACGAAGAAGAGGTCGCCCTGTGGATGCGCACCCATCCCTCGCCCGGCCCGAGCGGCACCACCCACGGTCCCGGACTCGGCGGCCTGGAGAACGAGTACGAGCGCTTCAGCCACGACAGCGAGTGGATGCCGCGGGTAGTTCTGATGGCCCGAACCACGTACGTCTGGCTGGACCAGCTCTCCAAGCGCTATGGCCGCCGGATCTCGCGCCTCAACGAAATCCCTGACGAGGAGCTCGAGGCTCTGTCTCGGCGCGGCTTCACCGGCCTGTGGCTGATCGGCCTGTGGGAACGCAGCCGCGCCAGCCAGAAGATCAAGCAGTGGCGCGGCAACCCGGATGCGGCCGCTTCCGCGTATTCGCTGATGGATTACCGGATCGCCGACGACCTGGGCGGCGAGGACGCGTTCCAGCAGCTGCGCAATCGCTGCGCCGCCCGCGGGATTCGCCTCAGCTCCGACATGGTCCCCAACCACATGGGCATCGACTCCCGCTGGGTCGTCGAGCACCCTGACTGGTTCGTCCAGCTGCCCGATCCGCCATACCCCTCGTACGCCTTCACCGGCGGCAATCTCAGCGACGACGAGCGGGTCACGATCCAGATCGAGGACCACTACTGGAACGGCACCGACGCCGCTGTCGTGTTCAAGCGCACCGACAACTGGACCGGCAACGTTGGCTACATCTACCACGGCAACGACGGCACGAGCATGCCCTGGAACGACACCGCGCAGCTCGACTACCTCAAGCCGGAGGTTCGCGAGGCCGTCATCCAGACCATCCTCCACGTCGCGCGTAAGTTCCCGATCATCCGCTTCGACGCGGCCATGACCCTGGCCCGGCGCCACATCCAGCGGCTCTGGTACCCCGAACCCGGTCAGGGCGGCGCCATCCCGTCCCGAGCCGAGCACGCCACCACGCGCGAGGTCTTCGACGAGCGCATGCCGGCCGAGTTCTGGCGTGAGGTCGTCGATCGCGTGGCCGCCGAAGTGCCGGACACCCTGCTCCTGGCCGAGGCTTTCTGGCTGTTGGAGGGCTATTTCGTCCGGACGCTCGGAATGCACCGCGTCTACAACAGCGCCTTCATGAACATGATGCGCGACGAGGAGAACACCAACTACCGGCGCGTCATGAAGGACACGATCGAATTCGATCCGGAGGTCCTGGCGCGCTACGTGAACTTCATGAGCAACCCGGACGAGCGAACCGCGGTCGACCAGTTCGGCAAGGGCGACAAGTACTTCGGCGTCGCCACGCTGCTGGCCACGATGCCGGGCCTGCCGATGATCGGCCACGGCCAGGTCGAGGGTTTCGCCGAGAAGTACGGCATGGAATACCGGCGCGCCTATCGCGACGAGCAGCCGGACGGCTGGCTGGTCGAGCGGCACAAGCGCGAGATCTTCCCGCTGTTCCATCGCCGCTACCTCTTCGCCGGGGTCCGGGACTTCCTGCTGTACGACGTCTACGACCCGGGCGGCTGGGTCAATGAGGACGTCTTCGCCTACTCCAACAGCCACGGCAACGAGCGCGCCCTCATCGTCTACCACAACAAGTACGCCGAAGCCCAAGGCTGGATCAAGACGTCCGCGTCGTATTCCGTGGCCGACGGCGCGAATGGGCGAAGGCAGGTTCAGCGGACGCTGGGCCAGGGACTGGACCTGCATCCCGACGGCAACTGGTTCACCATCCTGCGCGAGCAGCGCTCCGGCCTGGAGTTCATTCGCCGGTCCGCAGACCTTTGCCGGGACGGCCTGTTCGTGGACCTGCACGCCTACGGCTGCCAGGTCTTCCTCGATATCCACGAACTTGAGGATACGACTTCCGGTGAACTGAACCGATTGGCCGGCCGGTTGAACGGAGCCGGCGTCCCGAGCGTCACCGGCGCCCTGCGCGACATGCGACTTCGGCCGCTCCACGAGGCCCTCGCCGGCCTAGCCGAGACGGGCTCGCTGATGCGATTGACGGAGATCGGGGCGGCCCTGGCGGCAGCGGCTTGTCCGCAGCGCGGACCGAACGAAATCGTGGATCTGGGCTTGCACGGACCGGACGGAGCGGGCGCGGTGCCGGAAGTGGTGCCGTCGCCGGCGGGCTCAGCCGCCCTCGAAGACGAGGTTCGCGTCCTGCTGGACGACATCAGCGAGCGGCTGCTGGCGGCGGTGCGGGCCCTGGTTGAGGTCACCGGTGCAGCCGGGGACGTGGACGCGGCGGCGGCGTCGTTCCGGGTCCGCGCCGAGGCGGCGATGCGCCTACCGGGCATGGGCCAGAAGCGCATCTGCCTGGGACTGATCGATCGCTGGACATGGATCGCGATCTTCGGCGAACTTGTCTCGGAGGCGATTGCCGCAGTCGCCGAGCCGGAGTCGGCCGCCACCGCGTCGCTGGACGAGCTGGCCCTCGGGCCGGTGCTTGCCAACGTCTTCCACGACCTGGAACTGGACGAGGGCACGTCCTGGCGCCTCGTGGCCCTGATCAGGCTGCTCCGCCGCGTACCGCTGCCCGAAAGCGTGGCGGACCTGCCGCCGAGCGAACGTCCGGCGGCGATGGTTCGGGCCCTGCTCGCCGACGAGGCGGTCCGGCCGTACATCCGCGTCAACGTCTGGGAAGGCGTAACTTGGTTCAACCGCGAATCGTTCGAGCATCTGCTGTGGTGGATACTCGCCCTGGACGCACTCCGCGTGGCCTCGGACTCGCAGCTCACTGCCGCAAAATCGAAGGCTCGCCTTACCGAAGCCGCCCGGCTGACTGCCGCACTGGCGAAGGCCGCAGCAACCGCGGGCTACAAAGTTGACAACCTCGAGGCTGCGGCAACCGCCGAAGCCTGAGGGTCGGCATAGAAGATGTCGCGCCGCACCACTGGCTTCCGCCGGATCGGGCTTTCGATCCTTGCCTGCGTCGCCATTGCGTTCGCCTCGGGCGCATGCTCGGGAGCGCCTCGGGTAACCGTTGGTCCCGCGCCGTCCGGCAGCCTCAGTCTCGGCGGCGCTGAGCAGAAGGTCCTGACGGTCCTCGCCGTGATCGATCGCACGGGTCAGGCGCCGGCCGGCTACCGAGGCGGCACACAGTTCGTGAACGACGGTCGCGGCGGCGGCGAGGTTCTTCCCACCCAGGACGCGAGCGGCAACTCGATCACCTACCGAGAGTGGGACGTGAACCCATACACTGGCGCCAACCGGGGCGCCGAACGGCTGGTAACCGGCAGTGATGGGTCCGCCTGGTACACCAGCGACCATTACACCTCGTTCGTTCGCATTCGGTAGGAGACAACCTTGGCCAATGCCGGGCTCGAGCGTCTGTGGCTGGCGGAACCGCCCTGGATCGCCACGTACGCAGCCATGCCGAAGGATGCGTATCAGCTAGCGTGGAGTCTGCAGCAAGCGGGCGCGGTGGCACGCGCCCTGCGCGGCCCGAAGATGACGACACTGGGCGGCTTCTACGCGGAAGTGGGCGCGGCGCTGCAGTTCCCGGACTACTTCGGTGAGAACTGGGCGGCGTTCGACGAGTGCCTGACCGACCTGGCGTGGCTACGCGGGCCGGCCATTGTGCTGCTCGTCACGGACGCGAACCTACTCTTCCGGGATGAGGGTTTCGACTCGCTGCCGACATTCCTCAAGATCGCGCAATCGGCCGGGAAGGCATGGGCGACGGCGGCCGATCAGGACAAGCCGTGGGGCCACGGCAGCGTGCCGTTCCATCTCCTGCTGCAGGTCCGGGGCGACGCCTTCGATCAGTGGAACCGGCGCCTGGCGCGTTTCGGCCTCAAGGCGCCGGCACTCGATCTCGAGGCTGCCGGGTAGCCGGACGAGGGCGCGCCGCAGGGATGCGCGATGCGCAACTGCCGATCAGGCCGTTGCGGGGCCCGAGTCGCGCGGTCTACGCCGGCCGGCCGGTCCCATAGTTGCCCGATCCGGGCTCTCGTCCATGCCCGGAACGGCACGGAACGGAGGTTGGCGAATGCTCGGCTCGACGATGGTAGTGGCAACGATCCCGGTGACGGATCTGGACCGCTCGAAGGCCTTCTATCGCGACGCGCTCGGTCTGGAGTTCCTCTGGGAAAGCCCGGTTTCAGCCCGTTTCCGCTGCGGAACCAGCACCGAACTGTCCATCTTCAGGCGCGGTCCGGCCCCCACGGAGCACACCCTGGCCCACTTCGAAGTGGCAGACATCGAGGCCGCCGTGCACGACCTGGAATCCCGAGGCGTGACCTTCATCGACTACACAGAAGGCCCGCTGACAACGGTCGGCCACATAGCGCAGCTGGGCCCGGCCCGCGGGGCGTGGTTCCGCGACCCGGACGGAAGCACACTCGGCCTGCGGCAGAGCTAGACCCGCCGCCACGCGCCCGCGCATTCGCCGCCGGCCGAACCCCCACTCGTCGAACCTGTACCCGCGCGCCCCAGTGGCCGGCTAATCCCCTAGCAGGATCCGCCGCAGGAACGGGATCGGCGGCGAACCGTGGGCGATGACCGCCTCCAGGTGTTCCTTGTAGGAGAAGCCCGGCGTCTCGCCAAAGCCGCCGACGACGCGCGGCGCAGGGACGGCTCCAGCTCCCCGAGGATCGCCGGCTGCCACCGCTGCCCGCTCGCGACGCTCGCGCTCCAGGTTCCACATCTCCATCGACCCCACAAAGTAGGTCGACAGCTGGGTGGAGGTGAGCCTTGCCCGGTCCCACTTCTTGCGCGCCTCGGACTCCTCCTGGAATCCTCCGCGGACCATCAGGGCCATCGCCTGCTGCTCGGTCATCGACGCGGCGTGGATGCCGATGTCGATCATGGCGTTGGTGATGGCCCGCAGGTAGAACTTCCAGTGGATCATCATCAAAGCCGGGTCGTCCCCGCGGAAACCCACGTCCATCATGACCTGCGTCACGTATACGGCCCAGCCCTCGCAGAACACGCCGCTGCCAAAGATGGTCCGGGCGACAGACGGACAGCGGTTCGAGTAGACCAGCTGGAGGTAGTGGCCGGGCGAGCCTTCGTGGATCGTGGTCAGGTCGATCTGGCGATCGTTCTCCTCGGCCAGGTATGACTCGATCTGCTCCGGCGCCCAATCATCCGGCGGCGGGGTCATGAAGTAGAACGACTTCTGTCCCTTGTCCAGCGGCCCCGGCGAATCGAGCATCGCGCCGGCGAATTCGCGCAGGAACGGAGGCGTCCAGTCGATCTCGAGCGGCTCGTCCGGGATCGTGATGAGATCAGTGCGCTTGCAGAACTCGACGATGCCCGTGTAGCTCTCGCGGCAGTACTCCACCAGGTCGGCGGCGCCGTGGTGGGCTCGTCCGATCGCTGCGGTTACGGCGCCGACGGCTCGCTGGTCGGCCGTGTCCTGGCTGCCGGCGCTGGCGACCGTAGGCAACCGCTCGCCGGGGACCCACTGGCTCCAAATCTGGCGGGCAATGCGGATCATCTCGGCCCGAACGGCGGCGTACTCAACGCGGGCCTGGGTGAGGATCTCCTCGGCGGTGATGTCGCTGCGGAAGGTGTGGCGCAGCTTCTTGGCGAACAACTCGGGGCCGAGCCGGCCGTCGCCGACGGATCGCGGCAGCAGGTCGGTGCCCAGCCACTCAGCGAAATCGGCCATGGCGTGTCGGGCGGTCTCGGATGCGCTGTTGAGCCTGGGCAGGATGTCGGCCACGCCCGGCTGATCGATCGCGGCTTCGGCCGTCGTGACGGCCTCTTGAGCAAGGGCGGCAATGCCCGGCACCTGCTTGATCGCCATCTCCGTGTGGAGCTTGGGGATCAAGTGACCGGACGAGCCGTCCAGTTCATGACGTGCCGCGTCCAGCAGAGCAGGCACGCCTTCCAGACGTCCCGCGACCGAGGCCAGCCGAGTCGCGAGCGGCGCGAAGTCGCGCGCCAACAGCGGGAAGATGCCGCCGCCCAGCAGGTAGACGTAGCCGAGCGCGTCCCACGTCCCTTCGCGCAATTCCGCCTCATCGAAGCGGGTCGCGGCCAGCTCCGAGATAAGTAGATCGCGGTCGATTCGCTCGTCCGGCGTCAGAGCGGAATCGGCCATGCCCGACAGTTCGGCCGTCCAGCGGTCCGTGAACGTAATCCGCGCGGTCCTACCGGAGTCGCTCAGATCTGGCCATTGGCCGTCGTAGTCATGATTGCCGATTGCCGTCGCGGCAACGGGATAGAGCCGGAAGAACTCGCCAAGGAACGCGTCGACGCGCTCTGCAAACACGGACATCGCCTCACCTCGCCTGGGTTGGGATTCGAGTGTAGACGCAGCCTCGCGAACCTGGCGCGGGCTGAGGCTAGATTCGCTCAAACCCTCGGCAGGCCGGGCACCTGCACGCTAGCATCCAGACATACGACTCAGCCGCGCAACTGCGGCGTCCATGCCTCGGAGGAACTGCTCATGATCGACCTGCTCCTCAAGGTCGCGGTGAACGCCGTCGCACTCCTGGTCGCGGCCAACATCGTGCCCGAGTTCAAGCTGATCTTCCACAACAGTCCGGACGACTGGTTCAAGGTCGCTGTCATCGCCCTCCTGTTCGCCCTCGTCAACAGCTACCTCAAGCCGATTCTCAAGGTCCTGGCGATGCCGATCGGCTTCCTGACGATGGGCCTGGTCGCATTCGTCATCAACGCCGCGATGCTGCTCGGTACGGCCTGGCTCGTCGGTCAGGCCCACGACGCCCTCAACATAACCTTTAGCGTCGGCGGCTTTCCCCCACACTTCGGCTACGAGGCCATCGGTGTCGCGGTGATCGCCTCTATCGTCATCAGCGTCGTGGCCACGATTCTCGACCTGGTCCTGGTCCCGCGCAAGGTGTTCGGCCTCTAGGCGGGGAGGCCGCCGGACGCCCTGGGGCGCTGCCCTCCGTCCGACCCGCCCAGGACCCGCCCAGGACCCGCTAGGCTTTCAGGCATGCCGATCATCCAGACGAAGTCTGCCGACCTGTCCAAATTATTCGCGTTAACGTCTCAACCGCAGGGTTCGGGCGCGCCCGGCGCCTTGACGGAGCGGGAACGGTTCCACATGCGGCTGCGCCGCCGCCCGCTGCTCTTCGACGGAGCCATGGGCACGCTGCTGTACAGCCGCGGCGTGCCGCAACGGGCCTGCCTGGATGAGCTGGTTCTGACCCGCGCCGATGTCGTAGCCACGATCCATCTCGAGTATCTGGAAGCCGGCGCGGAGGCGATCGAGACGAACACCTTCGGCGCCAATCGGTTCCGCCTGGCCGAGTACGGCTTGGAGAAGCTGGCCGGCCGGATGAACCGTCGCGCTGCCCAGCTTGCCAGAGAGGCCCGCGAGACCGCCGGCAAAGACGCACTGATTGCCGGTTCGATAGGCCCCCTGGGTCCAACCGTCCCATCCCAACCGCGGCCACATCCGGGCATCGTCAAAGCTGCATTTCGGGAGCAGATCGAGGGCTTGTTGGAGGGCGGCGTCGATGTCTTCGTGTTCGAGACATTCGATCACCTCGACACCCTCCTGGCGGCAATCGAGCAGGCTCGGCGCGCCTGTGATCTGCCGATCATCGCCCAGATGACGTTCGGAGAGGACCTCGTCGCCAACGACGGAACTACGCCGCAGGTCGCTGCCGCTGCTCTAATTGCCGCGGGCGTCGATGCGCTGGGTGTCAACTGCGGTTCCGGCCCCCTCGTCTGCCTTGAGGCGCTGGCCCGCACCGGCGAGCCCTCACCGACCGTAGCCCGCTCGATCATGCCCAACGCCGGGCTGCCGCAGCGCGTCGACGGCCAATTTATCTATTCCGCGGAGCCCGCATATTTCGCCGAGATGGTGCCGCGAATGGTCGCCGCCGGAGCCACCATTCTGGGTGGATGCTGCGGGACGACGCCCGAGCACACCCGGGCGATGCGCATTGCCCTTGACGCGGCCAACGTTCCGGGACGGGGCGCGCTGGACATCGCTCCGTCACCCGCGCCCACCAACGCCACTGCCGATGAGGCCGGGCAAGCGGCCGGCGCCGCGCCTCGCACGCCGACCTCGGAAGCACCACACGGCGACGCCCCGAAACCGTCGGCACTCGCCCGCAAGCTCGCCGAGGGGACATTCGTCATCTCCGTCGAAATAGACCCGCCCAGGTCCATTCGGATCGAGCGCACCATCGAGGCGGCGCGCCTGATGCAGCAGGCCGGAGCGGATATCGTCAACATCAGCGACTCGGCCACCGGCCGGGTTCGAATGGGCGCGATGGCCGTCGCCTTCGGCATCCAGAACGTTTTGGGCCTGGAGTGCCTGGTCCACCTCACCACCCGTGACCGCAACCTCATGGCCCTTGAAGCGGAGCTGCTGGGCGCCCACGCTCTCGGCATCCGCGACATCCTGGCCCTCACGGGCGACCCGCCCCGGATCGCCGACAGACCCACGACCACTGCCGTCTGGGACGTGGACGCAATCGGGCTGGTCGAAATCATCGGCCGCCTCAACAAGGGCGAGGATGGAGCAGGCAGTTCCATCGGCCAGGCCGCCGCGTTCACCATCGCCTGCGCCCTCGACCCGACCGCCGCGGATCCGGCCAAAGAGTGGGCTCGCCTGGAGCGCAAGCTCGCCGCAGGCGCTCATCTGATCATGACCCAGCCGCTGTACTCGATCGCGCAGGTCGACTCTTTGCTGGCCATGGCGCGCGAGCACTTTGGGCAGGGCGGCTTCCCGGTGCCGCTGGTGCTGGGCGTGCTGCCCCTTCACAGCGCCCGGCACGCCGAGTTCCTACACAACGAGGTCCCGGGCATCACCATCCCCGACGAACAGCGGGCGGCTATGAACGCGGCCGGGGAACGCGGCATGGAAGTTGGCCTGGAGATGTCGATGGACCTGCTCGAGCGGGTCAGGGGCGAGGTCCAGGGAACCTACATCATGCCCAGCTTCGGGCGCTACGAGCCGGCCGCCGAGCTGGTCCGCCGACTTCGTGCCCGGCAGGTATCGACCTAGCGACCCGGAGGTACGCCCGGAGGCACGCCCCGGAGGCACGCCCCGGAGGCACGCTGGCGTCACCCATACGATGCGCCCGTGCGCCCGGCCCGTGCGCTGGGCCCGCGTCGGCTAAACTCGCGTCATGGGTGCAGTTGACACGATGGAGCAGTTCTTCGAGCTGCTGAATTCCGGTGATCGAGACGGCGCAGTCGCGATGATCGACGAGAAGGCCGAAATGCGCGTCCACGTCGGTGACAACGCTCGGACGCTACGCGGCCTGCGAGAGATCGGCGGTTGGTTCCTGCGAGCCGAGCCCGGATTCCGCATGATGCCCGGGGACGTGCGGGAGATGGGCAGTACCTACCAGGCGAACCTGCTGATCATCCGCCCCGGAGCGACCAGCCAGCAGCTGGACGCGAGCTTCCGAGTTGAGGCGGGCAAGATAACCGCGATCAACTTCACGCCGCGCTAGCTAGGGCTAGGTTGCGCTGCGACCGAATTGACCCCAGAGCCGGAGCGCCGACACCCGAATGCGCCCCCTACCCCGCCTGGACGGATCAGCTCCGGGCGGCGGTCGGTGCCGGCGTGAAGTGCCCCACCGGCGGGACATAGATGATCTGGCCGATCTCGATGTGGTTGAAGTCTGTGATCTGAGGGTTGGCGGCCTCGATCTCAAACAGCTGCAGGTTGAACAATCTGGCGATGCCCGCGATCGTGTCATTGGTCTTGACGTGATAGACCGTGAAGGCCGTCGTCGTGGGGGAAGCTGTTGGGCCTGAGGTGACCGCCGTCGATGAGCTCGGGCCCGCCGAGTGCACCACGCTGGGTGAGGCCTTCTGGCCCAACACCAGAGGACCAATTAAGAACCCGACCATCAGAATCGAGATACCGATCGCGGCCAGCAGTAGTGGCTGGTTCGCCCGTCGGTCGTCGCGACTACGCAGGCGAGGAAAATGCTCTTCCCGAGCCGGGAGTTCCCAGCCGGGGTGGCTGGGGCCCCTTCGGGCCATCACTACAGACGGCGGCGCGATGGATGACGGCGGAACCGGAGCGGACGGGCCGGTGGGGCGATTGGTATCGCCCTCGTAGCCCCACAGCCCGCCGGACGGATCGGGGCCTGCGCGAGTGGCTGCGGCGTCAGTCCCGACGGACTGGCGGGGCCGCGCGACTAGGAATGCCGGAGCGTCGGCGTCGCCGGCCCCTGAGGCCCCGCCCAAGGCGACAATGGCGCTGGCGGGCGATGGGTCCCGAGAGACGGTAGTGCTGCCGGGGCGGCCGGGTTGCAGCACGCCTGCCGCCTCCTGGCGAGCCCAGTCCAGGAAGATAGGGCACTGCGCGAAATCGGCCGACAGGCAGTACCGCTCCTGGTGCGGGAATGCTCTCGGCTCCGGATCGGACGCGGCGAAACAGCGGTGCCGGTAATCGGGCACGTTAGACCGGTGATCCCGATCATCCTCGTAGGCAACGAAGGGGCAGGCGCTCGGACCGGCTTCGAACTTGCTGAACGTCTCCTCGCTCATCGGTAGATGATAGCGGCACTACCGCCGCATGACTGCTTCCGCAGTGCGACTTCCTGCCCGGAGATTGTCTGGTCCGTTGGCGCCTGACGGCCCGGCAGCTCAACTTTGACGCCCGATTTGCTTATGCAGGTCGATAATCAGGGCCAGGTCGTGCTTGCGGCCCGGTCCGTGAGGATCCGACAGATGCGAATCGCAACAACGTCGCCCCGCGGGCTCGCTGTTCGGCTTGGCGTTGGGCCACGCAGTCGACCCGGGCGAGGCCTCGGTTTCCTTGTCGTGGCGCTGCTCGTAGCGGCTTGCGGCACCACTCAGCCATCGCCCGCAGCCCAGCAGAGGGGGCTCACGTCGATCGCCCTACCGGCGACGGCGTCCCCATCGATCGGCCCGTCCGAATCCGGCGGCCCGTCCGAATCCGGCGGCTCCTCTGCAACCGGCGGCCCCTCGTCAAGCCTTCCCGGGAATAGCTCGCCCGGGACCACGCCGACGGCCACCCCGATACCGGTCGTGCTCCACACGCCGCTGCCGTCGGTGAAGATCAAGCTCGTCCTTGTGGCGGGCGGCCTGGCCAGCCCGATCGGCATCGCGAATGCCGGAGACGCCCGGCTCTTCGTCATCGAGCAAAGTGGCAGGATCGTCATCCTCAACGGCTCGACGGCGGCCGGCTCGTTCCTCGACATCTCCGCAAAGATCTCATGTTGCGGCGAGCGCGGCCTCCTGGGACTTGCCTTTCACCCTCATTACGCCTCGGATGGCCGCTTCTACGTCCGCTACACCAACACCGCCGGCAACCTCGTGATCTCCGAGTTCCATGTCAGCTCGGATCCCAACAAGGCTGACGCCGCGTCGGAACGCATCCTTCTCACGATCCCGCATCCGACCTATGCAAACCATAACGGCGGTCGGATCGAGTTCGGGCCGGACGGCTACCTGTACATCGGAACCGGAGACGGCGGCAGCGGCGGCGACCCGAACGGCCACGGCCAAAGTCTTACGACTCTCCTGGGCAAGATGCTCCGCATCGATGTCGATCGCACGTCCGGTGGCCTTCCGTATGGCATCCCCGCAGGCAACCCGTTCGTTGGTCAGTCCCCCAAGCGTGGCGAGATCTGGGCCTACGGCCTGCGGAACCCGTACAGCTTCAGCTTCGATCGCAGGACCGGCGACCTCTGGATAGGCGACGTCGGCCAGAATTTATGGGAGGAGGTCGACCGCGCAACGGCGGCCGGCGGCAGCGGTCGCGGCCTCAATTTCGGCTGGAACACCATGGAAGGCAACCACTGCTACAACCCAGTCTCCGGCTGCAATACCGCGGGCATCACGCGCCCAATCACCGAATACGCCCACGGCTCATCCGACTCGATCGGCTGCTCCATCATCGGCGGGTACGTGTATCGAGGCAACCTCCACCCCGACCTGACCGGCCGCTACTTCTTCAGCGACTACTGCAGTGGGCGGGTCTGGGACGTTGCGGCCGGCGGCGCGGCGGCACAGGCGCCGCAGCTTCTGCTGTCCTCCGGACTCCGAGCCGTTGGCTGGGGCCAGGACGCCAGGGGCGAGTTGTACCTCGTTGCGCTGAACGGGAGCGTCTACCGGCTCACCTGAGCGCCTAGCCAGCCGCCGGGCGCCTACGCGGCCGCCTGATCGAGCGCCGATTGAAGCGATTGCAGGTAACCCTCGCTCGTGTACGTTGCGCCGGAGATCGTGTTCACCTGCGCGCTCTGAGCCTGGAGCACCTCGCTTCGCAACTGCGGCGCGGCGTAGTTGCTTATCGCGTTCGAATGCGGATTGTCCGTGGGGAGCTGGAGCGCCTGAACGTCCGTGATCTGGCCGTTCTTCATGGCGATCTGGACCTGGACCATGCCGAAGGGAATCTGGACGGCCGCTCCCGTCACGGTGCCCGTGTACGACTTGAGATTGCCCGCCTGCGTTGTTGCCGGGTTGTTCGCCTGGTTGTTCGATCCGGATCCGTTTGTGGCCGCGGGATTCGCGAACGTTGTCGTGTTGGGCGTCTTGAAGCTGAGTAGCAGGGCCAGGGCTAGGGCCGTGAGAGTCGTGGCCACGACTGATCGCTTCATCTTCTTCTCCTCGGCCTTTAGAACGCGAAGCGTTCGTAGTGGATTTGAGCGTCGGGGATGCGCAGCCAGCGGAGGCCTCGCAGGGTACGTTCCAGCATTCCGGCCGGTCCGCAAACGTAGATGTCGCGTTCGGCCACGTCCGGCACCAACCTGCGCAGAGCGCGCGGGTCAAGCGGATCGGAAGGCATGTCGGCGCTGCCACGCTTGCCGACCAGGAAATGCACGGCCGCCCCACGCAACGCCGCCAGTTGCTCGATCTCGTCGCGGAAGACGACTTCCTCCGGGCGGCTGGCTCGATAGATTAATGTGATGTTGCCCTTGGACGCCGGCAATTCCTCGAGCAGGGCGCGCAACGGCGTGATGCCGATTCCGCCCGCCACCAGAAGTATCCGAGCCTTGGTTCGAGCAGCGCCGGTGAACGCCCCGTAAGGTCCCTCGACGAAAACCGACGTGCCGACCGCGACTCGCTGCAACTTGCTTGTGTAGTCGCCCAGACCCTTGACCGTGAAGCGCAAGTACCGGCCGTTTGGGGCGGCGGAGATAGAGAACGGATGGGCCTTGTACCAGCCGTCGCGGGTCATGAACCGTAGCCGGAACCATTGGCCGGCTCGAACCGGAAGCTCGTCCAGCTCCTGGCCGGCGAGGTAGATCGAAACCACACCCGGCGCTTCGGTGACCACGTTGGCGACTCGCATCCGATGGCGGAGCGAGATCGAAATCGGCTGGCCGAAGCGGAAGTAGACCAGGACTCCGATGGCTACGGCATACAGCCCGATCCAATAGACCCTTGCCACGACGTCTGTGGTGAAGTCGATCCCCACGAACAGCTGATGAAGGAACCCCAGGGCGATGGCCACGTAGGTATAGAGGTGGATGGCATACCAGGTCTCGTAGGAGACACGTCGTCGAGCCGCCCGGACCGAACTGACGGCCACGGCAACGAAAAGCACGAGGGACACGCCGGACCAGAGCACATACGGGTAGCTGGTCAGCAGCGTCAGGAGCTCTCCCACCGGTGAGCTGCTGACGGTCATCGAGTAGCCGACCGTGGTGAAGACGGCGTGGGTCACAAGAAGCCAGATCGCGCTGAACCCGACCCAGCGGTGGGCGGCGGTAATCCGATCCTGACCAAAGACCTGGTCCAGCCATGGGTTGCGCGACATCAGGATCAGCTGGATCAGGACCAGGTACGTGCCGTACAGGGCGGAAATCTCCCCCACAGCGGTGAAGACGCCGGCGGGCGTGGCCAGCTCGTGCATGTTCCCATGCCGAATCCACATTCCAAGGATCAGCAGGGCGTTGCCGCCGAGGATGGCGTAGATGTCGCCGGCGCGGACCGGCCAGACACGCGGCATCGGAACGCGGCGAGCCTTGCGGACCGGCGAGTTAGCGGTAGGGCGGCGGGAAGAGCTCACAGTACCGTTCATGTAGCAGTTGGCGGCTCCCGTGTCTGCGATCCGACGACGCCTATTGGGAGACGCCCTCGGCCCGATTCTGGTAACCGAGCCTGAGGCGCGGCTGAAAAGGAAAGTGGCCATAGTGTGTGCTTATCGTGGAGAATTTGAGCCCCTCTCCACAATCTCCGACGCGACCAACGGATCGCCGGAGCGGGACGTTTGACACGCGGCCCCGACCCGCCAACACTTGATCACGGCAGAGGCAGCGCGATACTGCCTGCCAATCCGCGCCTCGCCGACGCCCCACCTCTCGGAGGAGAACGATGTCTCGAATGACCCGCTGGCTGAAGCCTCAGACCGTCGTCCATGCCCACTGCGACGTCCCGTGCGGGATCTACGACCCACACCAGGCCGAGCTGGCCGCGCGAACGGTGGCCCGCATGGTCGAATTGATCGGCGAGCTTCCCAAGGAAAGGTTGTCTGAGGCCGAACGGGCCAAATTCGTGCGCTGCATTGCCATCAAGGAGCAGCACGCGGAGATCGTGAAGCACGAGATCCAGGTCATCTGGAGCGACTACTTCAAGCCGGAGCACGTCGAGCGCTACCCGGATCTCCACGACCGAACTTGGAAGATCCTCAAGCTGGCCGGCAAGAACAAGCAGAACATCGACGCCCAAGCGGCAGCCGAGCTGGAAGCCGCGGTCAAGGAGTTCGCCGACATCTTCTGGTCGACCAAGAAGTAGTGACCGTCCGGCCGGCAGAGGCACTGGACCCCCGAGACGCCGGAGGCGAGCCCTCCGGCGTTCCTGTAATCGCCGCGTCCGTGGTGGCCGCGTGTGTAGTCCCCGATCCGATGCTGCTCGGGGCGCCCTGGCGGCGCGCCCGGCACAGCATCTGGCGCGTGGCGGTGGCCGAGGAGAGCATGACGCCGGCTCTCGCCACGGGCGATTGGCTACTGCTCGACCCGACCCCGCGAAGGTGGCCACGCCGTGGCAGCATCGTCGTCTTTCGCGAGCCGGAAAGCGCCATCCTGGCAATCAAGCGAGTGGCCGCTGGGCCCGGTGATCGGGTAAGGATCTCGGCCGGAGTGTTGCACCTGGGCAAGGACGAGGCCTGGCTGCTCGGCGACAACAGCGCAGTGTCGTTGGATTCGCGTCGCTACGGGCCGGTCCAGCTCGAGGCGCTGGTTGGTCGCGTCTGGTTCCGCTACGGCCCTCCCAACCGCATCGGCCCGGTCCGCAGAGCGTGATCCGGGGTTCCCCCCACCTTCCGGGGCCGAACCCGAACCTGGACGAAGAGCCCGGGCTTACGCCTCGCCTGACATTTCGCGGGCCGGCCGCCGCTAGACCCGACCGATGAGTTCGCGCGCCGCCAGTTCGATCATGGCGTGGTCGCGAGGCAGCATGTCCTGAAGCATGATCCGATCCACGCCCGTCGCGGCGAACCGAGCGGCCATGGCCCGGGCCTGATCGGGCAGCCCCACGATCCAGCGCGGCCGATGCTGGTCCAGCCATCTTGCCGCGTCTGTCCCCGCCTCCCCAACCATCGCCAGCAGGTCCTGCACCCGCCGGTCGAACTCGGCCTGGTCAGCCCCAACGAGGAAGCCGGCCATCACGGACTTGCGCATCGTCGAGGGCTCACGGCCGATCTTGCGACACTCGGCGTCCAGTCGCGCAAACTTCTCGGCGCAGAGTTCGGGGCCGGCACCAGACATGTTGTACTCGTCGGCATACTGGGCCGCCAGGCGAAGCGAGCGCGGGCTCCCCTCCCCACCGACGATGATCGGCGGATGCGGCCGCTGAATCGGCTTCGGGTTGAACGAGGCCGACTGCACGCGAACCTGCTTGCCCTCGAATGACCACCCGTTCGGCTCCTCCCACAGCCCGTGCAGGATGGCCAGCTCGTCCTCCATCAGGTCGGCCCGCTCGCGGATCTCGGGGAACGGCAGGCCCAACTGGTTGTGCTCGACCTCATTCCAGCCCGCCCCGACGCCTACCTCGATCCGCCCGCCGCTCATCTCGTCAACGGTCGTCACGACCTTGGCAAACGACCCGGGATGGCGAAACGTCACCGGCGATACGAGCGCCCCGAGGCGGATGCTCGTCGTCTCGCGGGCGATGCCGGCGAGGACGGACCACGCGTCGGTCGTCGGCTTGTCCGTCGGGCCGGGGAAGCTGCGGTAGTGGTCCGATCGGAAGAACGCCTCAAAGCCAAGCCGTTCGGCGAGCAGCGCAAGTTCCAGCTGTTCGACATAGCTGAGCCCTTGCTGCGGCTCGGTCATCAGCGCGAAACGCATCGACGTCCTCCAGGGCGGCTAGTTGGCCACAGGGATCAATGGCTGAGCAATCTTCACCAACTGAGATCATGCATCTTGACCGAATTGCACGCCCCAGCTGCTGCAGGAAGTCTCGTTCAGGGCTAGAATTTGCGAGTTCTCGTCGGTTAGGGGCCGATGGGGTCCCATCGACGTCTTGTCGTTCTGTTTGCATATTCCTAGGCGGGCCGGCCCCCCCTCACCGGCCCGCCTTCCTTTTTCGGAGCCTGCGCGGGGACGACAACCTCGGCCGCGGGTAGGCCTTCGCCGGCTGACGCGGCATACTCTGGCCATGCCCGATGCCCTGACTCCTCCCAAGCCGCCGCTTAGTGACGGCGTCGTCACCCTCCGGCCCTTCCGCGCTGACGATGCCCCAGCCATCGCGGCCGCCTGCCAGGACCACGAGATCCAGCGCTGGATCCCGATCATTCCCGTGCCTTACACCGAGGCCGACGCCCGGCGCTTCATCCTCATGACGCTCCAAGCCTGGCACGACGGAAACAGCTACGAGTTCGCGATCGCGGACGCCGGCACCGACAGGTACATCGGTTCGATCGGCCTGCACCTCGGCCCCAACGAACGACGCCACGCCATGGGCTACCTCGTCGCCCCGGAGGCTCGAGGGCGCGGCGTGGCTGTCAGGGCGTTGCGCCTGGCGACGCGCTGGGGTTTCGCAAATTTGGCGATCGAGCGCCTTTCCCTGTGGACTCTTCCGGGCAACGTCGCCTCTCAGAAGGCTGCCGAGAAGGCTGGCTTTCGGTTTGAGTCACTGGCCCGTAACTGGGAGTTGGACCGCGATGAGCGGCCCATCGATGCGGTCATGTTCTCGATGACGCCCGAGGATCTGGCCGAAGCAGAGGCGGCGGCCCAGACGGAGACTCAGGCTGCGACGAGGGGCGGGCCAACCTCGTCGGCTCCGCGTGTCGCCGACGTGCCGCGTGAGTTCCATGCCGCCGGAACGCGAGTGGCGCCATTCGTGGAGATAGCCGCCATCGCCGACCTCGCGCCTGGATCGATGCGCCGCGTGACCATGGCGGGCCTGGACCTGTTGGTGGCCTGGACGGACGATGGCATCGTGGTCACCGACGATCGCTGCCCGCACATGGCGGCGCCACTCAGCATCGGGCAGCTGGCGGGGTGCGTCGTCTCGTGCCCGCTGCATGAAGGCCGCTTCGATCTGGTCAGCGGCGAGACAGTGCAGATGCCGACTACCGGCGGGCTCGACGCCGACGGCCGATACCACTCCCCGTGGTCGCCGTCCGGGGCTGCGCCCAAGCCTGAGCCACCGAGCAAGAAGCTCGAAGCGCGGCGCCTGACCAGAGTCAATCGCCTGCGCTACTACCCAGCCCGCATCCGAGACGGCCGCCTGGAGGCCCAGCTGCCGATCCTGCCTGAGTAGACCGCCCGAGCCCGGCCCGCCCCTGCGCGGCCACACCCAACAGGCGCCGCGACCAGGTCTCCAGCGGCTCGCCAGTCTAGGGGCGGCCCGGCGTGCCTTCGGCTGCCCGGGCTGCCTTTTCATCCTCCTTGGCCCTCGCCGTGGAGGCCGCGGTAAGCAACGCACAGGCCTCTTCCATGTCATCTGTGACTTGGATCAGATCCAGATCCTCCGGCGAGACGGCACCGTGACCGACCGCCGCCTTGCGAATCCAGTCGAGCAGGCCGGCCCAGTATTCCTTACCGATCAGGACCACCGGGAAATGGCGGATCTTGCCCGTCTGGATTAGCGTCAGCGACTCGAACAGCTCGTCCAGCGTGCCAAAGCCGCCGGGGAAGATGGCGAATCCGTCCGCGTACTTCACGAACATCGTCTTGCGGGCAAAGAAGTATCGAAATTCGACGCCGAGATCGACATACGCATTGACCGACTGCTCGTGCGGCAGCTCGACATTGCAGCCGATCGAAAGCCCGCCGGCCTCGTGACAGCCGCGATTGGCGGCCTCCATGATGCCCGGGCCGCCGCCAGTAATTACGGCGAAGCCTTCCTTGGCCAGAAGACCCGCCAGCTCCCGGGCCTTAGCGTAATAGGGATCGCCTTCGTTGAGTCGGGCCGATCCAAAGATCGTGACCGCTTTTCCCACAGCCCCCAGGGCATCGAATCCCTCAACGAACTCGGCCAGAATACGCAGCGCTCGCCAGGGGTCGGAGTCCAGGAAGGCCGGGCGGGCACTCGACGCGAGAAGGCGTTCGTCTTCCGTGCGGGCGTGAACGGTCAGCATCTCGGATGCCTTGGGTCGGTAGGTCACCCGGCCGCTGCGACGCCGCTCGTGGTCGTTACCGTTTAGGCCAGCACGAGCTGGCTCAGCGCCGCTGGTCACCCGAGGGGGCGGCTGGGCAGCCTCGGGCTTAACGGTCGGCTTGCCGCTCGCCTTCAACGGCTTCGGGCCGGCCTTGCTCTTGGGTTGTGAGTGAGGCATTCGAATCTCCTGAGTCGTGCCGTCAGAGGATGCCACGAAGGAGACCCTGCTGTTGGGGCAACTGAGCGGAATCGGTTGATGAGGCGGCTTCATAACCCTTGGGACGCCGGGCGAGGAGCGGCTGTGCGCTCCCCGACCATCTGGACGTCCTGAAGGCCGCCGGTTCCGCCGTTCGGAGCAAGCTTCGTGGCGGCGCGGCTACTTGCGCGGGGCGGCAAGCCAGTTCTTCCAGGTTGCGTCGGCGGGACCGGCCGTGAAAGCGTTGCCGAAACGGACAAGCGGCAGTCGCAGCAGCCCGTCATTGGCCAGCAGCCGCGCCACGATCTCGTCGTCGGCAAGGCGCATATACACCAGACCAAGGTCCTTGTACCGGCCCCCCTCGGTGTCGAGCAGCGCGGCCGCACCCAGGCGCTCCGCGAACCGGCGCAACTCACCGAGCGCGATGGGCTTGCGCCGCAGGTCCACGAAGGTGACGTCTACGCGGCGCTCCTTGAAGAACCGCAGCGCAGCCTGAGTAGGGCGCGAATCGGCGAGGCCGAACATTTGGATGCTGGGACCTGTGGGCGCTGGCATGTCCCTAGCGTAGCGAATGGCGGCTGGGAGCCGCTGCGTTCGCACGATCGGCTCGTGCCCCTCCCCCGGAGCGGCGGCGCCAGGTACCATCCACTGTAGGAGGTGCCGCGTGATCTGGTTCACAGTTGAGTTGAGCGACAAGCCTGGGTCCCTTGCAAAGATGGCGGCCGCGCTCGGCGATCGCGGTATCAACATCAGCGCCATCGTTGGCATCGCCGAGGACACGGACGGCGCCCTGATGCTCGCCACGAGCGACGCCGCCGGCACGCGCAACGCATTCGCCGACCTTGGCCTCGCCTTCGAGGAGCACGACGCGGAGGAGGGCCTGGAGATCGGCGACCATCCGCGCGTGGCCCAGGGTCTCGCGGATCGCGGTCTGGGCTTGGGCTGACCATGTCTCGAACGGACCACACGGCAGCCACGGTCGCCGTCCGGCTCGACTATGTCGACCGTCCGGAAGCCCTGGCCGAGATCATCGCCCAGGTCGCGGCGAACGGGGGGACCCTTCGAACCCTGAGCACGGTCCGGCGCTGGACGGGCGAGTCAGATGGCGCAATGGTCGAAGTCGAGCTGGAAGTCGAAGGCCTGGCCGAAGAGCAGGTAACAGGCATCCTGGATCGACTCGCAACTATCCGCGGCTGCCGCCTCACAAAGTCCCTCGACAAGGTTTTCGGCAAGCGGCTCATCGTTATCGGCGGCGGGGCCCAGATTGCCCAGGCCGTGCTGGGCGCCGTCAGCGAGGCCGACCGCCACAACCTCCGCGGCGAGAAGATCTCAGTCGACACCATTCCGCTCGTCGGCGAGGAGAACCTGGCCGCCGCCGTCCGCGCCGTGGCCGACCTCGACCGGGCCCGCGCCCTGCTGCTGGCCGGTTCGATTATGGGCGGCGACATCACCAAGGCCGTAGTTGAAATCCAGCAACTCGGCATCCCGGTCATCTCCCTGAACATGGCCGGCACCGTAACTGACGTCGCCGATCTCGTGGTTACGGATCCGGTCCAGGCAGGCACGATGGCAGTCATGGGCATCGCCGACACAGCCACATTCGACTTCGCCCGCCAAAAGGGCCGGCGCTACTAGATGCGCATCGCAACCTGGAATGTCAACTCCCTCAAGGCCCGCATGGAGCGGGTCGAGGAGTGGCTAGCCCAGCAGGCGCCGGACGTGCTCCTAATGCAAGAGACGAAGCTCGCCGACGAAGCCGCGCCGGTGATGCCCTTCAGCATGGCCGGCTATGAGCTGCTTCACCACGGCGAAGGGCGCTGGAACGGCGTCGCGATCGCGAGCCGGGTGGGGATCTCGGACGTGGTCACGAACTTCGGCGACGGGCCGGTGCGCCGCTCCCCCGGCGCGGACGCAATCGCCGAGGCCCTCGATGCCGAGGCCTCGGAGGCTTCGGCAGACGAGGCCCGGATGGTGTCGGCGGTGTGCGGCGGAGTCCGAGTCGTC
>JANYJG010000110.1 GCA_025358515.1 Chloroflexota bacterium | reverse complement strand
CCTTCCGAGCTCGCCTGGCTGGGGCCCGCATCGTCGAGGTTCCCATTACATTCGAGGAGCGGCGCGAGGGACAGTCCAAAATGAGTTCCGGGATCGTCGCCGAGGCCCTCAAGGTTGTCCTGGCGCTTCGCCTCGGCACTGTCTCCTCGCGACGAGGACGACTCGGCACGACCCCCGCGGGGGACAGCGGTAACAGTCGATGAGCCGCAGATCAGCCTGACTGTGGCGTTCGGGATCGCGTCAACTGCGCCAAGGCCTGCTCCCGGTCCGGTCTGGTTGCCTTGACTGCTACGCATACTGCGTAGATAATCGAACGATGAAGGAGATGTTTAGCGAACGAACTGCGGCAACTCTGGTGGCTCTTGCGGCGCGCCCTGCTGGCCTACGACTAGCCGAGCTTGCCAGATTGACCGGGGGACCGTTATCGAGCTCGCAGCGAAACATCGAGTCGCTGCTCGATGGAGGCCTCGTTATTCGCGACGGTGAGCGTCGGCCACGATATCGTGTGGCCCCCGACGCGCCGGCGGATGCCCTCACAAGATTGGCCCTCTGGCGGCTGTCTCCCAGTCGCGCCTTCCTGATACGTCAGCAGGTGCAGGCCATGGATGGTGACGCCGAATTGCCTCGACTTGATCTCGGCGCTTCTCTCCGTCTGGCTATGCAGGACCTGAAGACGACGGAGCGCCTGAGGCACATGGCCCAGCGACTGATCTGGTGGCAGGGTGCCGAGCAGTCGTTCCATCGCCCCGAACGACTCATCGCCCAGGCGATGGCCATAGGGACGAGCGACGACGCCGATTTCGTTCAGGCCATCTTTGGCATCGAGTCAATGCGTCATGTCCTCGCCGCCGCCCCAGCAGGGATCTTCGAGCCACGCAAGTGGGACTACTGGCACCTGCGCTTCGGGTACCGACGAACGCCGCCACTGCCAACGAGGCGGGTATGAGCGAGTTCACCCCTAACGTCTCGATCCTGCCGAAAGCCCAGCGCGTCCTGTGGCCGTCGCTCCACGAGATTCCGCACGGATTCGTGCTGTACGGCGGCACTGCGCTTGTACTTCGCCTCGGACATCGCACGTCGGCCGATTTCGACTTCTTCTCAAGTGGCCCCGTCGATCCAGACGCGCTCCTATCGTCGGTTCCGTTCCTCAAAGGCGGCGTGGTCGCCCAACGCTCGGAGAACGTTCTCACGGTCTGGCTCAATTCCAGGCCCGAGGAACGACCGGTGAAGGTCTCGTTCTTTGGCAATCTTGGGTTTCCGGTCCTCGAACGCCCCGATCGCCAAGGATCCAACGGGATCGTGGTCGCCTCGCTGCGCGACCTGGCCGGGACGAAGGCCAAAGTCATCAACCAGCGGGTGGAACTCAAGGACTATCAAGATATCGCGGCCCTGCTCGATGCCCGCATGTCACTACCCGAAATCGTCGCGGCGGCGTTGGCGATCTTCCCGGGCCAGCTTGACTACGCCACGACCGTGTCCGCAATCACGTACTTCGAGGACGGCGAGGCGAAACTGTTCCCAGAGTCGCTCAAGAAGAAGCTGCGATCGGCCGCGATAGGCGCATCGCCCGTTCGAACGCCCCAACCGTCATATCCCTCGATAGAGGCTTCGGCCGCGGCTGTCGGTCGGTAGGAAGCGCGCCGGACTCGAGCGACATCACAGTCGAGCCCGATCTCGAGTCTCTTGGCGGCGTCCGCGAGGCAATTGAGGCGGCCCTTCGTGAACGGGAGCGCGCCAATGGAAGAAGCGGCCTTTGCTCTCTCCTGGGTGCCCTGGTTACTACCGATAAGAGAGGTTATGTCCGTTAGCAAGTTGTTCCGTTTACGGTTTGGCATCTGGATTTCCGGTGCCGGGCTCCTCCGATGCTGCCGGATCGAAGCGACGCCAGTAGCCCGAGGCGATATGTCCACGAAGGCGCCTCGCGGCGGCTTCAATGCTCCGACGCGACTCTTCATGGGCCGCATTGTCCGCTTCGATGTCCAGCAGGTCGGGCGACGCCGTGTAGGCGGCCATGAGAGACATCACATCATGGGAGCGAACAGCGCCGGTGCGGTACAGCACGGGATGCACGACAAGTACGCGGCGCGAAACATGCTCCGCTGCTTGGAGCGTCGCATCCACAAGGACCGCGGCCACGTGGAGGGCCGCCTCAATAGCGCCGAAGAGGTGCTCTATACCGCCGATCGTGACTGGTATCACGAGTTCTTCGATCGTTCCATCTTGGCTAGCGTCAGCCACCACCAAAGCCCCTCCCTTGACCAGGCGTCGGATGTCCGCCTGCATGGACTCATCCTCGCCGAACCAGACGACCCCGTGAGAGGCACTGATGATGGGATACGAGTGCTTGTAGCGGGTCGCGGCCCTATGCAGATCGCGACTCCACACGGCTCGCAGCTGATTGACGTCGGCCATCAGGAGCATTTCAGTTCTGTCTTGGATCGTCTTCAATAGCGTGGATTGGTCCAGCGACAACGAGGCTTTGGCATTGCTATTGGCAGGCGTCCCGATGAGTCGGCGCCAGGAAACCCGACTCGCAAAACCCGAACCTTGGATCGTCTTCCATCCCTGTACTTCGCTCCGAATGATCAGTTCGCCAAGGTCCCCATCACCCCGGATCCATCGTTGCCTGGCATCAAATAGTACGGCGACTTGCTCGGACATTTGGTGCAGTACCCCCAAGGCATCCCAGAAGATCAGGCGAGCTCTCTCGCGGTACAGCCAATCCGACTGATCGACGCCATCCGCCCGAGCGCCGATCACACCCGCGATCAAATCCTCGTACGCATTCCGCAAGAGCTCAGTCCGGAGCATGAGGTGCTGCTGTATGAGCAGCTGGCCCCTTAGCAGCGAGTATCCCAGCGGG
>JANYJG010000101.1 GCA_025358515.1 Chloroflexota bacterium | reverse complement strand
GTAGATCCCGTTGTTGACGAAGATCGTGGTGATCCGCTATCCGCGGGCCGCGGCATGGACGATCTCCGCCGTTCCGATGGCGGCCAGGTCGCCGTCGCCCTGATACGTCAGGACGAAGGCTTCAGGCCGGACGCGGCGGATGCCCGTGGCCACGGCTGGGGCGCGGCCGTGCGGCGCCTCGACGAAATCGATGTTGAGGTAGTCGTAGGCGAAGACCGCGCAGCCGACCGGGGCCACGGCGATGGTGTGGGCCGGCAGATCCAGCTCGGTCAACACCTCAGCCAGCAGTCGGTGAATCACGCCGTGTCCACAGCCCGGGCAGTAGTGCGTGGAACGGGCGTTGAGGACATCGGGCTTGCGATAGATCAGGCGGGCGGCCGTGGCATCGGGCCCGGCATCGCGACCGGCAGGGCCGGCCGTGGCATCGGGCTTGCGGTAGATCAAGCGGGCGGGCGTGGTATAGGGCGCGGCATCGGCCGTGGCATGGAGCGTGGCGTCGGCCGTGGCATGGAGCGTGGCGTCGGCCGTTGCATCGAGCGTGGCATCGGCCGTGGCATCGAGCCTGGCCGGGCCGGCCGTGGCATCGAGCGTGGCTTCCGGCCTGGCCGGGTTGGCCGGGTTGGCCGCGTGGAGTGTCATCGTCGACCTCCGTGGCCCGCACCGGCATGAACGCCGGGCTGCACCGTGGCGCCGTCGGCTCGATGGCTTCGATCGGCGGCCGCCGCGCCCACTGGCTGCTCGCGATGCTCCGCCTCTCGCATCCGGGCCACTTTGCCGTTGAGTGCCTTCAGCGCGCCGAGAACCTCGTCCGGCGTCGGTACCAGGCCGCCCATTCGACCGTGGAAGGCCACCGGGCAGCGGCCCTCGACGGCCAGTCGGACGTCCTCGACCATCTGGCCCGAGGACAGCTCGACCGTCAGGATGCCGTGGAGGCGCCGACTGAGTCGGGCCAGCTCGCGCTCGGGGAAGGGCCAGAGGGTGATGGGCCGGAAGAGCCCGACGCGGATCCCGTTTTCGCGAGCCCTGGCGATGGCGCTGCGGGCGACTCGGGCGGCTGTGCCGTAAGCCACGATTGCGAACTCCGCGTCCTCCATCTGCCAGCTCTCCCAGCGCGTTTCTTTGCGGGCGATCTCGCGGTACTTGCGCTGGAGGGCCAGGTTGCGCTTCTCGAGCACCTCGGGCACAAGGTCGATCGACTTAACGATCCGGGCCGGCCGACCTGCCGCACCCGTGAGCGCCCAGTCGAAGACGTGCCGTTCCGGCGTTCGGAATCGGAGCTCCACCGGTTCCATGGCCTGGCCGAGTATCCCGTCGGCTACGAGCATCACCGGTGTTCGGTACCGCTCCGCCAGCTCGAAGGCAGTGGCCACCAGGTCCGTGGCCTCGCCGATCGAGGCGGGCGCCAGGACGGGGACGCGGTAGTCGCCGTGGCCGTGGCCCTTGGTGGCCTGGAAGTAGTCGCTCTGGGACGGACCTATCCCGCCCAGCCCGGGTCCAGCCCGCATGATGTTGACCAGCACCATTGGCGTGCCCGAGCCGGCCATGTAGCTCATCGCTTCGGCCATCAGGCTGATGCCCGGGCTCGACGAGGAGACCATGACTCGGGCGCCCGTGGCGGCTGCGCCAAGGGCCATGTTGATGGCGCCCAACTCGCTCTCGGCCTGGACGAAGACGCGACCAAGCTCAAGCATACGGCGGGCCATCCACTCGAGCAGCTCCGCCTGGGGCGTGATCGGATAGCCGAAGTAGGCATCGCAGCCGGCCTGGATTGCGGCCTCGGCGATGGCCTCGTTGCCCTTCATCAGGACCCTGGAGCGGCGGCCGGCGTCGATCTCGGCGTGCGTGGGGCGACCACCGTTGCCCATCTCGCGATCTGCCGTCATTGGCTGCGCTCCTCTCGCGGCGCCGCCCAGACGGTGAAGACGGCGTCGGGGCAGACCCGGGCGCAGAAGGCGCAGCTCGTGCACCTCGCGGCTTCGGTCAGGCTGACGGGGTGGTAGCCGAGGACGTTGACGTGACCGTGGTCGAGCGCAAGAACTCTCTTGGGGCAGGCGGCGACACACAACTCGCAGCCCTTGCAGCGCTCCTCCGCGATGACGAGCGGAGTCCACGGCAGGGGGGACCGCCGGGTGCCCATGGCAACTTGGGAAATCGCCATTCGCTATTCGCTTTCGGGTGCGTAGCCCGTGGCTGAACAGGCCACCGACCTCGATAGCCACGACCTGAGGTCGCCGGCGGTTTGGTCCGTGGCGGTCCCGCGTACGGGACTTGGTTGACCGTAGGGTCCTGCCGGGGTGGGCCTGGGGCAAGAGCCGAAGGACCTCAAGCCCTGCGCTACAGGCGCGAGGTCCTGGCAGGGCATCCCGGCGGTTGGTGCGGTTCGGTCAGGGGCCGCGCCGGTAGTTCTGTCGGGCAGACCACGACAAAGTCGGCCGCGCCCTTCGCGGACGAGCTCCGTGTTACAGATTTCGTTGCCCGGTGTCGACATTGAGCACGTCTAGCGGTCTGAAAGGTGGGCGGCAAGGTGCCTCATGGTGGCATACTGCAAATGGAGTAGGGCGAGCGCCACCGGCCCTGTTTCTCGAGTCTACGGCCAGCCCGCACTCAGAGGACCTGATGGACGACAAGACGCACCTACGAGGCAGCCCCGAGACCTTCACCCGGGCGCCGGCC
>JANYJG010000098.1 GCA_025358515.1 Chloroflexota bacterium | reverse complement strand
CCGACGAGGCGAATGACGGCAGCTCGGTTGGGGAAGATGCCCACGACGGCGGTCCGGCGCTTGATCTCCTTGTTGAGTCGCTCGAGCGGGTTGGTGCTGCGGATCTGACGCCTGTGGGTCTCGGGAAACGTGAAGTGGGCCAACAGATCGGACTCGGCATCGAGAAGCAGCCGGGCCACCGTCGGGAAGCGCGGTTCGAGCGAGTCGATGACAGAGCCGAACTGAACGCGGGCGGCACGCTCGTCGGGCTGTTCGAAGACCGAACGCACGGCCGAGGCGATCATGCTTCGGGCCGATCGCGGCACAAGGTCCTGAGCATTGCGGGTCAGATGGACCCGGCAGCGTTGCCAGCCCGACCCCAGGAGCTGCTCGCGGATCGCCTTGACCAATCCAGCGTGATCGTCGCTGATGACCAGGCGGACGCCGTGGAGGCCACGGCCGACCAGCGAGCGGATGAACGCCGGCCAGGCCGAACCTTCATCGTTTCCTGCCGAGAGTTCCACACCGAGCACTCGACGCTCGCCGCTCATGGCCACCCCTGTTGCAACCAGGGCGGCCATCGAGACCACGCGGCCGGCTTCACGGACCTTCAGATAGGTCGCGTCGAGGAAGACATACGGATACGCCTCCATCAGCGGCCGGTCGCGAAAGACCCCGACCTCGGCGTCGAGGGCGGCGCAGATCCGGCTGACTTCGCTCTTGCTGATGCCGGTGATGCCGAGGCTTTGGACGAGATCGTCGACTCGGCGGGTCGAGACTCCGAGGACGTATGCCTCCTGGACGACCGCGAGGAGGGCCCGTTCGGCTCGTCGGCGAGGTTCGAGTAGGCTCGGGAAGTAGTTGCCGTCGCGGACACGGGGGATGGCGAGGTCGATCGTGCCCACACGCGTGTCCCAGCGGCGGTCTCGATAACCGTTGCGACTCGTCAGGCGGCGGTCGGGTGCTCGCTCGCCCTTGGGCACGCCCGTGATCTCGGTCACCTCGGCTTCCATCACGCCTTGGGCGAGCAGATGCACGGTCTCGCGCAGGAAGTCTCCGTCGCCTTCTTCGATCGCCTTGCGAACGCTGTCGAGCAAAGCCATGCTGTCGTCGGCCATCGTGGTGTCCCTTTCGTCGTCGGTTTCTCACTTCCAACGACGCGAGGATGACGCGGTGGCCGTTTCTCTTAACGGCCTACGCGTTGCTGCTACACCAAGTCTGGGGACACGACCCCGCAACGCCGGGTTAGTCACGGTTGGTGGGATGTAGTTACCTGGAGCGGTGAATTCATATGGAATGGTATTGAGCCCCGCTGTGTCAACCTGCTTTTCCGGATGATCGATGTTTGACGCATTCCACAGGGTGCCTCCAAGGGCACCGTCGTAGGCGGAGACGGTATAAGTGTGGGACGTGCCAGCGACGAGGTTGACTGGAACCCGCCGGCCAAAACTGAGGACTTTCACACGGCCATTGACACGAGTACTGGGCTTACCTCCCACGACATCGCCTGGCCGCCCTGCAAGTGGCCCTGCCTTCCTAGGCCGCCCACATCGACGTAACTGAGGTGACCTCAGTCTCGTAGTTAGTCCACGGCCGACGGCGGCGAGCCTGTCTCGCTGCGATGGGACCTGATGATTGCCTGGCGGATCCGCCTCAGCCACAGGATCTCGAAAACCACGACAGTGCCGAGAGCGATCATGGTCGCCCCCTCCTGCCACTTCTGCAACGCAATCACAGGCTGTGAGCCGACCGTCGCAACCAGGATCATGCCGGCCAGGAAGAGGGACATGGTGTCGGGCGTTTGCGCTGTGGCGAGGCGGCTCGGGAGGAATCCCATGTGGGCTGCGACCCTGGAGATGAGTCGGAACTCCGGGGGTTGATCTGCCGGATACTTGAGTCGTCCGACTGCCTGAACTCCGATCACCACGGCGAACATCGTTAAGGGCAACGCCATCCCGAAGAGACCCAAGAGCGTGCCAAATGTCGTGTCGCTCATGACGTCAGGGGAACAGACGGTTGCATATCTGACCTCCACCGATTTGGTTCAGCGCGTCCCAGATTACGCCCCGAGTACTGAGCTTGCCTCCCGCAACATCATTTGGCATACCCGACTTGCTAGTGATGTAGGTGGACACAACTCCGCTGGCCCCGGAACACGCAGCATGCGCCCAGTTGACTTTTGTCAGGTCTCCTCCATTCTGCGACAACTGACTCGCCATATCCTGCCCAAGGCCCACACCTGCGCCAGCAGCAAGCGCACCCCAGCCAGTTGGTGTACTCATCAGCGTGACGGAGAGCCCGGTCAGGCCGGCGTCCTGCCAGCGCCAGCCGTGGCGTGGGTCCAAATCCCCCGAAGTAACGAAGTTGTTTCCCAAGTTGGCACCGGTATAGGCGATCACACCCGCAAGGGGCAGACATCCGGCGCCGGCGGCCCAGAAGCCGGCGGCACACAGCCCCACGCTCCCGGCGACCAGCGCCAGCCCGGGCGCAGCCGCCCGGGCCTCGTCTCCCGCCGTCCCGACGGCGTTATTGGCGGCGCAGAACGGATTCCAGCCACAGTCGGGACGGCCTTGAGGCTGGCTCACGGCCTTATCGACAACCTTCGGCGGCGCCGGCGGACCTTGAACGGCGCCCTGGCCCGAGCTGGA
>JANYJG010000074.1 GCA_025358515.1 Chloroflexota bacterium | reverse complement strand
CGAGAACATGGGTCAATACGAGAAGGCGCTGCTGCGTACGAGCGTCCAATGTGATCGTCTCCCTGATCTTCATGGGATCGAGGGTGACAAAATCCCTGTCCGCTTATCTCGGACAGAATCGCTGTCCGTTCACAAGCTCCGACGGCCCGCTTGACAGTCCCGAGGGCCATGGTTAGGCTGTTAGCACTCTCAATGGTAGAGTGCTAACAGCACCCGGTGAGGCTGGGGTTTGGACGCGGCAATACCCGCTCCTGCGACCCCGGCCCGAGCCGGACGACCACTACATGAGCCTGGCGGTGACGGCCATTCGCCGCTGCCCGAGGGCAAGTTCCACACAGTTGCGACGGTGGCTTCAAGCTGCCGTCCCCAGGAGGAATGCGCGTTGGCAACGGCCACTGCGACTAGTAAGAAGCTTCGGCCCCTCGGCGATCGCGTCGTAATCCAGCCGACAGCTCGTGAGGAAATGACCAAGAGCGGGATCGTCCTGCCGGATACGGCCAAGGAGAAGCCGCAAGAAGGCACAATCCTTTCGGCCGGACCCGGAAAGGTCCTCGATGATGGCAAGCGCGAGCCCATGGACGTCAAGGTCGGCGACCGCGTCCTGTACTCGAAGTACGCCGGGACCGAGTTCAAGGTCGAAGGCGAGGATCTCTTGATCGTCAGCCAGAAGGACATCCTGGCCATCGTCGAGGTCTAGCCGCCGGACCCGAGCGCCGGTGCCACGGTCCTCGAGGATCGAGGTATTTCGAGCGCGGGGTTTGGATCGAGCTCCACCTCAACCGACGCCGGCCCCGGGCAACGTCCCGGTCGGTCGGATGAATGCGGAGGACAGACAGACTTGGCAAAGCAGATTGTTTTCGACGAGGCAGCTCGTCGTTCCCTCAAGCGCGGTGTGGATCGCCTGGCCGAAGCGGTCAAGGTCACGATCGGCCCCAAGGGCCGCAACGTCGTGCTCGACAAGAAGTTCGGCTCGCCGACCATCACCAATGACGGCGTCACCATCGCCCGCGATATCGAGCTGGAAGACCCGTTCGAGAACATGGGCGCCCAGCTTCTCAAGGAAGTCGCCACCAAGACAGACGACGTGGCCGGAGACGGCACTACGACCGCCGTGGTCCTGGGCCAGGCGATGATCAACGAAGGCATCCGGAACGTCACCGCCGGCGCCAACCCGATGCTCATCCGAATCGGCATCGAGAAGGCCGTCGAGGCTGTCGTCGCGGAGATCAAGAAGCAGTCCCGCCCGATCGACTCGCGCGAGGAGATCGCCGCAATCGCAACCATCTCGGCCGCGGATCCTGAAGTCGGCGACATCATCGCCGAGGTCATGGACAAGGTCGGTAAAGACGGCGTCGTCACCGTCGAAGAAGGCCAGTCGCTCGGTCTCGAGAAGGAATACACCGAGGGCATGCAGTTCGACCGAGGCTACCTCTCGGCCTACTTCGTGACCAACCCCGATCGCATGGAAGCGGTTCTCGATAACCCCCGCGTCCTAATTACCGACAAGAAGATCTCGGCCGTTCCGGACATGCTGCCGGCGCTCGAGAAGGCCGTTCAGATAGGCCGCCCGCTCCTCATCATCGCCGAGGACGTTGACGGTGAGGCTCTGGCCACTCTGGTCGTGAACAAGCTGCGCGGCACCGTTCAGGTCCTAGCCGTCAAGGCCCCGGGCTTCGGCGATCGCCGCAAGGAGATGCTTCGCGACATCGCCATCCTGACCGGCGGCACCGTCATCAGCGAGGAGATCGGCCGCAAGCTCGACTCCGTCACTATCGAGGACCTCGGCGAGGCCCGCCGTGTCGTCGCCACCAAGGACGACACCACGATCGTGGACGGCGCCGGCGCGCCCGAGGCGGTCAAGGCTCGCATCTCTCAGATCAAGGCGCAGATCGAGGAAACCACCTCGGACTACGACCGCGAGAAGCTCCAAGAGCGCCTCGCCAAGCTGGCCGGTGGCGTCGCCGTCATCAAGGTCGGCGCGGCCACAGAGGTCGAGCTCAAGGAGAAGAAGCACCGCATCGAAGACGCTCTCTCGACCGTTCGAGCGGGCATCGAAGAGGGCATGGTCGCCGGTGGTGGAGCCACGCTCCTGCACTGCCAGGCCGTGCTCGATACGCTGAAGCTCGACGATCCCGATGCCCAAGTGGGTGTCGACATCGTCCGCCGAGCGCTCGAGTACCCGATCCGCCAGATCGCCGACAACGCCGGCGCGCACGGCGAGGTCATCGTGGACCAGGTTCGTGGCATGAAGGCCGGCTTCGGCTACGACGCCCTCAAGGGCGAATTCGGGGACATGTTCGAGAAGGGCATCGTGGACGCCGCCAAGGTGACACGCTCCGCCCTCGAGAACGCAGCCTCGATCGCCAAGATGGTCCTGACGACCGAGACCCTGATCACCGACATCCCCGAGAAGAAGGATCCCGCAGGCGGTGGTCACGGCCACGGCGGCGAGATGGACTTCTAGCCGCAACCCGTTCCCGAAATCGAGGCCCTGGACGCAAGTCCGGGGCCTCTTTTCTTATACCGTGGGACAAATAGGCAGCTGTCTACTACTCGTTTGACACCGACCACGGGGCCAACCAATCTTGCGCCGCCAGTTGACTCAGTAGCTCCGCCACTGAGCCCTCAGTGAGGCTCGCAAGGGAGGTCCCAAGTTGATCCGTCTACCACGACCGACGGTTGCAGTGTTCGCCGGACTAATAGTTGTTCTCGCGGGCGCATGCTCCAGCACCGGTGCGACGTCCGCGCCGGGAGGCTCATCCGCAGCTGGTGGCTCGATGGCACCGGGTGCCTCCGCCGCCCAGGGCAACGCCAGCGACCCGAACTCGATCATCACTCGGGTGATCTCGGGTGGGGCCACCGTCAAATCATTCCACATCAAGATCGAACTCAACGGCACGGTCAAGGCCGCCGCTCTCTCCGGTGCAGCCGGTGCAAATGCTCAACTCAAGGGCGACCTGAAGCTAGACGGCACGGCCGTCCAGGGCGACGTGGACGTAGCCAACCAGGCGGCACATCTGACCGCGTCTGTTCCGCCTCTGGCTATGACGGGCAACGTGCCGATCAACGCCGACCTGATCGTCAAAGGCCAGATCCTCTACTACAAGACCAGCATGACAGGCCCGAAATACCTCAAACTCCCTCTCAGCGGACTGGCCAACGGCCTTCCGGTGACTCTCCCGACGCCCGGCGCCTCGGTTATGGCGGGTACTCAGGATGAAGTGGCCAAGCTCCGCAAGCAGCTCGACGATGCCGGTGCCAAAGCGACCCTGGTGGGCGTGGATCAGATAGGCGGCAAGGACGCCTATCACATCAACGTCTCCGTGCCGCTCGCCCTGATTAACAACGCCGTAGCCGCCCAGGCCAGCAGCGCCCCTAACATGAAGATCGATTCGGCTTCAATCGATGCCTGGGTCTATAAGGACAACAGCCAATTGGCCAAGCTGGAGGTCAAGGGCGCCTCGGCGGCCATCGGCAGCCTCGACTTTGTCATTACGATTACCAACTACGATCAGCCGGTAACGATTGCCGCTCCGCCGGCAGCGGAGGTTTCGGCTCCGTAGACCATCGCCGGCACGCGATCCGGCGCCCTCGGTGGCGCCTGGAACGCCCTCACAGCACCCTCGAAACCCCGGACTCATTGCCCGGGGTTTCCCTTTGTCTGTAGGATCGGCTACACGTTTCGGTGTCCGTAGGGGACAATATCCGCGCTCGCGGCCGCTCCTGGGTCGCTCCCTAAAACGAAGGGTGTGACGTGACTCGTTTCTCCAAGTCGGCAACGGTGCTGTGTGCCGTGCTCGTGGCCCTGGTCGCGGGTGGCTGCGGCAAGAGCGGCGCGCCCACAGCCTCGCCGATCACGGACCCAAGCACCCTGATGACGCAGAGCCTGGTGACTCTGCAGAGCGCCAGGACGGTCCACTTCGACGCGACGATGCAAGGTTCGCTTGGCCCCTCGCTGCTCAAGGCTGCCGGCCTGGGGCTCGGCGGCTCGCTTAAGTTGGACGGGGCCACCATAGACGGCGACATCGACGTGCCCCGCCAAGCTGCCCACGTCCATCTCTCGGTTCCTTCGATATTCGGCCTCAGCGTGGACAATATCCAGGTGGACGGCTACCTGTACACGATGAACAGCGTTCAGAGCGACATGTACTCGAAGTCCAAAGCGCAGCCATTTCCGATTGGCACCAATGGTCCTTCTACCAGTTTCGATCTCAGCAAGACCTTGGGCAATTTGAAGGATTCTCTTTCCAGCTCGGGCGCCACTGCGACCATCAAGGGCTTCGAGAAGGTCGACGGCCGGGATGCCTATCGAGTGGCCCTTGATCTGCCGCTCTCCAAGCTCAACGACCTGTTGGCCACGCAGGGCGGCAGCGCCGCCGCAAATATGACCGTCGACTCGGCGTCCCTCGATTATTGGGTTTACTCGGATACCCTTCAGCCGGCAAAGGTGGAGATCAAGGGCTCCGCCGCCGACTTCGGCAAGATCGATATGACCATCACCCTGACCAAGTACAACCAGAAGATCACCATCACCGCCCCGCCGGCGGATAAGATCCAGGACGGTTCGTAACCGCTCGGGTCCCTAGACGATCCCTCGCGATACCGAAGCCCAGGGCCACGGCTCGTGGCTTGGGCCTAGACTGTGCCCTGAACTAACCAAGTCCCGACGCGTTTTTCAGCGTCTTCGCCGTGCGCGGGTTCCGCTCAGGCGATACATTCTTGGGCCGAGATCTCATCTGGAGGAAATGCGTGACTCGTCGGAAGCCATTCTTCTTCGTCGCCGCAGGCCTGGTGGTGGTCCTGGCGCAGCTCGCCGGATGCTCGGCGGCGGCACCTCTGACCGATGTCCACCAGATTCTCACCAAGACCGTGGCGGCCATGAAGTCGTTCGACTCGGTCCACTTCGAGTTGGACGCCGAAGGCAAGCTCCTTTACGGCTTCGCTACGCCCGTGCCGTCGGTGACCCCGACCGCGTCGATCACCTCCACGCCGACACCCACGCCGACACCCACGCCCACGCCCACTCCAACTCGCACGCCAACTCCGACGACCAAGGCTTCGCCGAGCGGCTCCGCGGCCGCCAGCGTCTCGCCGGCCGTTACCGCAACGCCTACGTCCGCGCCGACGAACAGGCCGGCCCCCACGGCTGTCCCAACTCCGACGCCGGTTCCGACGCCGTTTCTGGTCGGGCTTCAAGGAACGCAAGTCGTAGGCGACATCGACCTGCTCAACAAGAAGGCCAAACTCACGGGTAGCATGCCCGGCGTCCCGAGCATGGCCGGGGAGGTCATCGTTGTGGACCCGTATGCATTCGTCCGCTCTTACGGCCAGACCAGGTATCAGATGCAAGGCTCCTCGGAACTCTTCCTCGACCCAGCTTCCGCCACCGGTCCCGTCTCTATCGTCCGGAAGATCGTCAGCATCGCCGACGACCCGCGCCTGCACGCGAAGTTGATCGGCGTCGAGGCCGAGCCGACCGGCCCGTCCTACCATCTCCAGGTCGACGTTACGCCGGAAGTGGTCGCCGCCAACCTCGGCCTGAGCAGCGAGACTATCGGCAACGGCACGCTGGACCTGTGGATCTACCAGGACAGCTTCCGAGTCGAGCGAATTGAGTTTCATGGCAGCGATCCCAAGGCTGGTGCCGCCGCGGTGCGCTTGGTACTGACCAACTACAACAACGTCGCCCCGATCGACGGCCCCGCTGCGAATCAGTTCGACCTTCCCCAAGCTCTCCTGTCGCCGGGCCAGTAGCAGCAGAGCCGGGGTTAGGCAATCCGGCGTCGACCGGGCGCCCATACAATTGCGTGGTGAGTTCCAGTTCGACCAACGGGCCGTCGGCCCGTTCCCAGCGTGACCTGCGGGACGCGGCTTCGGAGCCGCTGTTTCCGCCTGCAGAGCCACCGTTGGAGCCCCCGTTCGAGCCGGATGAGCCGCCCCCCTTCGATGGCGAGCCACCGCCTCCCGAGACTGGGCCACCGGACGCCTTCGAAGGGTCGCGCATGATGGCTTTCGAACCGTCGCCCTTCGAGCCTGTGCTTGTGGCCGAGGAACCGGAGGCCTTGGCAGACCGGCAGGCCGCGGCTGACGCGCTGGCCGAAAAGATCCTGTCGCGTCTAAACCCGGAGCAGAAGCGCGCCGTCGAGACAACGGACGGCCCCGTCCTGATTCTGGCTGGCGCGGGCAGTGGCAAGACGCGTGTGCTGGCCCATCGGGTGGCCTACCTCGTCGGTGTCAGATCTGTTCGGCCGTGGCAGATCCTGGCCGTTACGTTTACCAACAAGGCCGCCGCGGAGCTGCGTGCCCGAATCACCGGACTCGTCGGCGAGGATGCCGGCCGTGAAGTGGCAATGGGGACGTTCCACGCTCTGTGCGCCCGCGTTCTGCGTCGCGACGGACCGGCCATCGGCATCGACTCGCATTTCGTCGTCTACGACTCGGACGACCAGCAGGCGCTGATGAAGCAGATCCTGCGCGAAGAAGACCTGCCCATAACGGGCGAGTACAAGCCCAGTGCCATACTGAGCGCGGTCTCGCGGGCCAAGAACGAGATGATCGACGCCGACTTCCTGGCCGCCAATGCCCACACCCACCGCGAGCGCGAGATATCGCGCCTGTTTCGGCGCTACCAGTCGCGTCTCCGATCGTCCGGCGCACTGGACTTCGATGACCTGCTCCTGGAGGCGGTGCGGCTATTCCAGGAGGCGCCGGCCGTGCTGGAGCATTACCAGGATCGCTGGCGCTATCTCCATGTCGACGAGTATCAGGACACGAACCGGCCGCAATATCTGTGGGTCAAGGCCCTGGCCGCGAAACATCACAACCTGTGTGTGGTGGGCGACGACGATCAGTCGATCTACTCCTGGCGCGGCGCCGACATCCGCAACATTATGGATTTCGAGGGCGACTATCCCGATGCTGCCGTGGTCAAGCTCGAGCAGAACTACCGCTCCACGCAGCTCATCCTGGACGCTGCCCACGCCGTCGTCACCCATAACTCATCCCGCAAGGACAAGAAGCTCTGGACGGCCATCAGCGGCGGCAAGCAGATACAGCGATTCGAGGCTTACAACGAGGAAGAGGAGGCCGAGTGGATCGCTCGCCAGATCGAGGAGCTGACCGGCGCCCGTAGCTCG
Organism: Chloroflexota bacterium; assembly: GCA_025358515.1. Lineage (GTDB taxonomy): Bacteria > Chloroflexota > Limnocylindria > Limnocylindrales > CSP1-4 > Fen-1039. Next base: position 5,174 of record JANYJG010000074.1, on the reverse strand, counting down.
ATCCTGACCCGGCGCGCGGACGAGGAGGTCGAGCATTGGCGGCGCGGCGAACTGGCGGTCATGTACCGCACCAATGCCCAGAGCCGTTCGATCGAAGAGGCCTTCCTGCGCTATGGCATCCGCTACCAACTCGTCGGCGGGACGCGGTTCTACCAGCGCCGCGAAGTCAAGGACGCCCTGGCCTACCTGCGCATTCTGCGGAACGACAACGATCAGGTCAGCTTCGAGCGGATCCTCAACGTGCCGGCTCGCGGCATCGGCGAGAAGAGTCTGGAGGAACTGCGGCACGCGGCCGCCGTGGAAGGCGCGACGTACTGGGGTTCCATCGTGGCCGCGGCGGAGAATCGACTGGAAACTTTGGGCAGTCGTGCTCGGGTCGCCCTGGGCGGTTTCGCCGCGCTGGTGACCCGACTGCGCACGCGCATCGGCGTCCTGGCTCTGCCGGAATTGCTGGACGCCGCTTTGGAGGACTCGGGCTATCGGGCCATGCTGGCCGACGGTTCCGAGGAGGGCGAGGAGCGTTGGAACAACCTGTTGGAGTTGCGCTCCGTCACGACTCGCTACGACGACCTCACGCCCGACGACGCCCTCGATCGATTCCTCGAGGAGACCGCGTTGGTTGCCGACCAGGACACGTATGAGGCGGGAGCCGATGCGGTCACGCTCATCACCCTGCACGCGGCCAAGGGCCTGGAATTCCCGGTGGTGTTCATCGCCGGGATGGAGGAGGGTGTGTTCCCGCACAGCCGCTCGCTCGACGACGAGAAGCAGCTCGAGGAGGAGCGGCGGCTCGCGTATGTGGGCATCACCCGCGCCAAACGGCGCCTGTTCCTGTCCCATGCCGCTCGGCGGGCGACGTGGGGTCAGGGCGGCCTGTCCGTACCGAGTCGCTTCCTGTTCGAGATTCCCGCCGCGCTCATGACCGGCCCCAACCTCCAACGAGCCGACGAGTTCGACGATGACATCGGAAACGTGGATCCGGACCTGGTATTTGGGCGACGGCTGGGCAGCCGCTTTGGCACGCCGATGCGGACCGGCGGTGGCGCCTGGCGGGCTGGAAGCGGCCAACCCGGAGGCCCCAAGGCCGGAGAAACGTTCCGACCAACGCGCGACCTGGGAGCGCGCCGCCAGGCCTACGACTCTGGGGCGCGGTCCGGCAGTTTCAACGTCCCTCGAGTCATCGGCGATACCGGCGCCGCGTCCGACGGGGGACTTCCGCCGGCGCCGTCGCGACCCGCTCCGGCCGCTCGACCCCGCATCCCCGGGGAGCGGCAGTTCCGCGACGGGGACCGGGTGCGCCATCCGCGCCTGGGCAATGGGATCGTGGTGACTTCCAAGCTGACCCGCAACGATGAGGAAGTGACGATCGCTTTCTCGAACGGAGGCGGCATCAAGACACTGCTGGCCTCGATGGCCAACCTGGAGTTCGCTGGGTAGGGAGACGACCCCTGCGGAGGATGAGCGAGTGAACGAATCGATTGAGCCGGTGGGCGAGCCGCAGGTTGGGGTGCGGGACGTCGGTCTGCCGGTGGCGGACGAGGCGGTCGAGGCTGCCCGAGCACTTGGCCTGGAGGCGGCCCGCCGGCGGCACGAGGAATTGGTTCCGATTCTTCGGCGGGCCAGCGAGTTGTACTACCAGCAGGACGCCCCGGAGCTGGAGGACGCCCAGTACGACGGGCTGATGCGTGAGCTCGTCGCCATCGAGACCGCCTTTCCGGACCTGGTTACGCCCGATTCGCCGACCCAGCGAGTCGGAGCCGCTCCGGCCGGAACCTTCAGCGAGGTTGTCCATGGGCGACCGATGCTGTCGCTGGGCAACGTCTTCGACGAAGACGAGTTGCGGGCCTTCGATGCCCGGGTCCGGCGGGGGTTGGGCCTGCCCGCTGCTCCGGAACCCGCGCCCGACCTGCGCTATGTGGCGGAGCTTAAAATAGATGGCCTGGCCGTCTCGCTCCGTTATGAGCGGGGCCGATTCGTTCAGGGCGCGACGCGCGGCGACGGCACAACCGGAGAGGACGTGACCGCCAACCTGCGCACGATCGCGGTTCTGCCGGAGCGGCTCCGCGAGCCGGTGAGCGCTGAGATCCGCGGCGAGGTCTTCATGCCCAAGGCCGAGTTCGCCCGTATCAACGCCGAGCGCGAGGAGGCGGGACTGCCAACCTACGCGAATCCGCGCAACAGCGGCGCCGGCTCACTGCGCCAGCAGGACGCGGGCGTGACGGCCGCGCGCCGCCTGTCATCGTGGTCGTACCAGCTGATCGAGGACGGCCCGGACGGGCGGCCCATTGTCGCGAGTCAGTCCGGGGCGCTGGCGCGTCTGACGTCGCTCGGTCTGCCGGTTAACCCGGATCGGGCCGAAGGTCTGGACATCGAGGGCGTGATCGGCTTCCTGCAGGCCTGGCGGGAGAAGCGCCACCAGCTGCCGTACGAGACAGACGGCGTAGTCGTCAAGGTCGATCGGCTCGATCAACAGGAACGGCTGGGCATGGTCGCTCGCGCGCCCCGCTGGGCAATCGCCTTCAAGTTCCCGCCCGAGCAAGTCGAGACGCTCCTGGAAGACATCGTGCCTTATGTCGGCCGGACCGGAACCCTCACTCCTGTAGCTCACATGCGGCCCGTAAAAGTGGCCGGCTCCACGGTCGCGCGCGCCACTCTCCACAACCTGGACGAGGTCCGGCGCAAGGACTTGCGGATCGGGGATTGGGTCGTGCTGCAGAAAGCCGGCGACGTCATACCGGAGGTCGTGCGGTCTCTGCCGGAGCGGCGGACCGGGTCTGAGCGCGAATTCGCGATGCCGGCCGCGTGCCCGGTTTGTGGCACGACCGTGGTCCGCGACGAGGGCGCCGTCCGGCACTACTGCCCCAACCAGAAATGCCCCGCGCGGCAGGCGCACGAGTTCGCCCACTTCGCCGGCCGTGGCGGCATGGACATCGAGGGTGCCGGTTGGTCCGTCTTGGAGCAGCTGCTGGAACGCGGCCTGGTCAAGACCCGTGGCGACTTCTATCGGCTGACGTTGGACGATCTGGCCGGCCTGGATCGATTTGCTCGCAAGAGCGCCGAGAACCTGAAGGCTTCGATCGAAAGATCGCGTCGGCGGCCGCTTTCGCGAATCTTGAACGCCCTCGGAATTCCCCAGGTGGGGGAGCAGACGGCCATCGACCTCGCTGCCTGGGTCGCTGGACGGTGGCCCCGCGAGAGTGGCGAATCGGATGGGGAGTGGACCCGCCGCGTGGCCGGGGCCCTGCCCGGCGTCACGTCCGACGAACTTCAGGAAGTGGCGGGCGTCGGCGCCGTGGTTGCGGCCAGCATCGCCGGCTACTTCGCCAACCCCGAGACCGCGGCCGTGCTGGCCGATCTGGTCGATGCCGGCGTGGTCGCCGAGCCGCCCGCCAGACGAGCGGTTCCGGGGAGCGGCGCGGCCGCGGGGAGCGGCGCGGGTCCACTCGCCGGCAAGACAGTGGTCGTGACCGGAACCCTGCCCGGCCTGGACCGGGCAGCGGCCCAGGAGGCGATCCGGGCCGCCGGCGGCAAGGTTTCGGGCTCGGTCAGCAAGGACACCTCGTACCTGGTCGCGGGCGAGAACGCGGGCTCGAAACTCGCCAAGGCCACGGAACTGGGTGTGCCGGTTCTCGATGCGGATGGCTTCCACCGGCTACTGGCGGGCCAGGAGCCTTAGTGGCGCCCCTGTGCCGGCCTGTGCGCCAGGAACTGCTCGACCGGCCGGCGCTCCAAACACCGCCGATCCCGCCGCCCGCGATCTCCCCGCCGATCCCGCCGATCCCGCCGATCCCGCCGCCCGCGTCGCCCGGTTCTGCGTCGGGCGGACGATCGGTCCATTCCCCGGGCGCTAACCCATGGCCGAGTTGATCTGGCCCCAGATCCAATCGGGTCGCCAAGGGACATCCGGGCCCAGGAGCATTCGCGGGGCTCGCCACGTTTCCTGCCAGCCTCGGGCCTGGAGCTCGCGCCAGGCCGCTTCGTGTTCGTCGGGTATCCCGGCCCGGACGTAGTCGTTCACGGGCACCAGGGAGCGGTGGAGGTCGAGCAGAAAGAGCCCGTCCTCGAAACGCGGGGCGATAATCGCGCCGTAGTCCCGCTCGGAAGGGAGCAGGAATCCGCGCAGGCCGTCTCGGTGCAGGCCGTCTCGGTGCGGGAACGCCTCGTCTTCCAGGATCCAGCCACCGGATTCGGCCAGGACTGCGAGCGGGACAGACCGATCTTCGGCGGTTGCCCGCCGGTCGAGTTCGAGGACAGCCGGGAGATCGGCCGGCTGGAGCCTTCGGACCTTGGCGCCGGCCGGCGGCAGCGGCGGTTTATCGATATGGTCGGCCTGGAGTTGGTGGTACAACGTCGCCGGCCTGAAACCCATTCGCTCGTACATGGGTCTGCCAGCGTCAGTGGCTTCGAGCGACAGCGTCAGACAGCCGGCGTCTGAAAGCCGCCGCATCAGTTCTTCGGTCATTGCCCGTCCAAGGCCGCGACCCCGCATGTCCGCCTCGACGACTAGGCCGCCGAGCCAGCCGACCGGACCATTGACGGTGGCCAGGCCCGTAGCTACGACTCGACCGTTCACCGTGCCCACCAGCGGCTGGCACGTGCCGGTCTTCAAAACAATGTCGAAGAAGCGGCGCCGGTCGCGAAAACCAGCGGCACGCGCAAGTGCAACCGCGGCGTCGACCTCAGTCGCGGTCATGAGCCGGATCTGCATCATGCCGTTACCGCGCGGCGCGAGGATGCCCGGATCGCATTCGACTCAGCCCACGGCATGGTTGAAATACCCCCAGATCACGGGATCATCCGCTCCGTTTCCTGGCCTCGGATCATGCTTGGGAAGGTCTCTCGGCCTTCCGGACGCGACCGGCAAGGAGTCTACGCGAGGCCTCGCTTTGTCGTTAGGCCTGCCCAGTTATCCGCCACCGACCCGTTGATCCTCCGGGTTGCCGAGCCCGATGCGCCGCATTCGTGTCCGGTCATGCACCCCGGGTATGAACTTGCCATGGGCGTCGGGTTGCCGAGCCCGATGCGCCGCATTCGTGTCCGGTTCATATCCCTGCTGCATAAATTGAACATCGAGGGTCCGAAATTCCTTCTCAAGCTGGCCTCCGTGTCATATTCATATCCCAGAGGCATAGGTGGGCCGGCCTCGCCGCCCCCGCCCCGCGCCCGCCGCCCGC
>JANYJG010000062.1 GCA_025358515.1 Chloroflexota bacterium | reverse complement strand
GGACGAAGCCATGCCAATTGCCGATGTACTCGTCCCAGGCGCTCGCGAAGTGCACGGCCAAGGCCGCGCAGGCCTCCAAGCCGGCCTCGTCGGGGCTGGCACCGAACGCCAGCGCCAGCTGAGCGACACCATCGTCAAGCACCAGCTCCGTCATGGCCGCGACGTTGCCGACGTCGGTGGCCGCATATGTCCAGGCCATCCGACCGTTGGCCGTGAAATCCTGCCAGCCGTCGGACTCGCCGACATAGCCGACGCTCTGGCGCAGCGGCCCTGGGTCGGATGCCAGAGCCAGTGCCCACGGACCGTTCTGGGCGAAGATCATCGGCCGACCCTTGTATGAACCCGCCCACGCTCGGCCATGGACACCGCCGAAACCGAGGTGAGGTGCGAGCAACGGGTAGAGGCGGAGCGGGTGCGCGGCGCGGGCAGGGTCGGCTGGATCTCGGCGGTCATCCAGGCGAGCCTCGATCCGGACGACATCCGCGTGATCGTCGGCGCAAATTCGAAGCGTCAGCTCGTACCGTTGGTGGCTGTGAACCGCAGTAATCGCCGGCACCCCATTCGGCTCATGGTGGATCTGGTGGGTGGCATCGCGCTTGACCTCGCTCCAGAAACCCGCGTCGTCGGCCACGATGAATCCCAGGTCGCGCACTTGCGGTCGGTCCACGTGCGGCCAGTAGATCTCGTTCAGGATGCCGTGACCAACGGTGAACCAGACCCGGCTCGAATAATGCGAGGTGCCAACCGCGTCCTTGTCGCTGCTCGACCAGGTCGGTGCGATGCCGGGTGCGCCGGGAGCGACCGAGCCGTCCTCGCTCATTTGGCGGTAGACGCTGCCGGCGCGACGATGGTCGCCTCGTCCGCCGCCCCGGGCTGTACGACCGGATCGTGCCAGCGATCGCCGTGCTGGAGCACGTTGGCCGCTTCCGGCGGGCCCCAGGTCCCGGGCTCGTAAACGCATGGCGCAGTTGTGGCGTCGAGCACGCCGTCGACGACGCGCCAGGCCGCCTCGACCCAATCCTCGCGAGAGAAGAGCGACTGGTCGCCGCGCGTGGCATCGCCGATCAGGCGCTGGTAGGGCGGCCGCTCGGTGCCGCTCTGGTGCGACGCGAACAGTTCGACGGCCTCGCCGACCATCGCCTCGCCTGGCTTCTTGGCCCGCGACCCTAGCGAAATCGACATATCCGGCGTCAGGCGAAATCGGAAGTAGTCGGCGTCGGGTGGAAGCGCCTCGCCAAAGACCGACTGCGGCGGACGCTTCAGCTCGACGAGGACTTCGGTCACGGTCACGGGCAGGCTCTTGCCGGTGCGGATGTAGAACGGGACGCCGCCCCAGCGCCACGTGTCGACGTGGAGTCGCAGCGCGGCGAACGTCTCGACGCGGGACTGCGGGGCCACGCCTTTGACGTCGAGATAGCCTCGGTACTGGCCCCGAACGATGTCGTCAGGCGCGAGCGGGCGAATGGAGTCCAGCACCTTGAACTGCTCGTTTCGGATGGCTTCGGGCGTGTGGCCAGAGGGCGGTTCCATCGCCAGCAGGCTCACTACTTGGAGAAGGTGGTTCTGGACGACGTCCCGGATCGCCCCCGCCTGGTCATAGAAAGCGCCCCGGTCGTCGACGCCGAACTCCTCGGGCATGTTGATCTGGACGCTGGCGATGCGGTCGCGATTCCAGATCGGTTCGAGGAACGAGTTGGCGAAGCGGAAGTAGAGGAGATTCTGGACGGGCTCTTTCCCCAGGTAGTGGTCGATGCGGAAGACGGCATCTTCGGCGAACGCCGTGTGGATCGTCTCGTGGAGGGCCATGGCCGAGGCTAGGTCGCGGCCAAAGGGCTTCTCGACGATGATCCGCGCTCCCGTCGCGCAACCCGACGCTTGCAGGTTGTCGACGACCTCGCCGAAGAGGTCCGGCGGAATGGCCAGGTAGTGGAGCGGATGGCGCGCTTTGCCGAGCTCCCGGCGCAGGGCGTGGAACGTTTCGACGTCGTCATCCGAGCCCTTTACGTAGCGCAGGCGGTCGGTCAGGGCACGAGCCACAGCTTCGTCCGCGAAACCGTGGGCCGCCAGGCTCTGACGCGCCCGTTCCCTGAGGCTTTCCAGGTCGCCAGAACGAGCCACGCCGATTATGGGCAGGGCGAAACCTTCGTCGCGGATAAGGCCGGCCAGCGCGGGAAAGATCTGCTTGTAGGCGAGGTCGCCTGTGGCTCCGAAGAAGACGAAGGCGTCGGAGCGGTCTACCAATCGGGACGATCGGGTGTTGGGTCGGCGGTTTGGGCGATCGCTGGCCATTGCATCAGCCCTTCGATTCCTCGTGGCCGCCGAAGCCGAATCGCATGGCCGATAGGACCCGATCGCCGAAGTCCGCTTCGCCGCGCGACATGAAGCGTTCGTACAGCGCCGTCGTCAGGATCGGAGCGGGAGCTGACACGTCGATGGCCGCGATACTCGTCCAGCGGCCCTCGCCCGAGTCGGAGACGCGGCCCTCGAAAGTCGATAGATCGCCGCTCCTCAGAAACGCCTCCGCCGTCAGGTCCAGAAGCCAGGACGCGACCACGCTGCCGCGCCGCCACACTTCGGCCACGTCCGGCAGATCGAGCTCGTACTTGTAGATGTCCGGGTCGCGCAGGGGCGTGATCTCGGCGCTAATCTCGCGCTGCTTCAGGCCCGCGTCGGCGTGCTTGAGGATATTCAGGCCCTCGGCGTAGGCGGCCATGATGCCGTACTCGATGCCGTTGTGAACCATCTTGACGAAGTGCCCGGCGCCGCTTGGGCCGCAATGCAGGTAGCCCTGCTCCGCCTTCGTGGGAGTGCCGATCCGACCCGGAGTCCGCGGCGCGGATTCGACGCCCGGAGCGAGCGCCAGGAAGATCGGATCGAGGCGCTTCACTGCCACATCGTCGCCCCCAATCATCAGGCAGTAGCCGCGCTCCAGGCCGGCCACGCCGCCGCTCGTGCCGCAGTCGAGGTAGTGAATCCCATCTTCGGCGAGTGCGCGGGAACGGCGTAGGTCGTCGACGTAGTAGGAATTACCGCCGTCCACGACAACGTCGTCTCGGGTAAGGAGCGGCAGGATTTCGTCCAGGGTAGCGTCGACGGACGCCGCCGGCACCATCAGCCACAAGACCCGGGGAGCGGCCAGCTGGCCCACTAAATCCTTGAGCGATGTGGCACCGGCGGTGATGGCCTTGTCGGCAAGGAGCCCGTTCACCGTGTCCGCGTGCCGGGCATAGCCCACCACGGTATGGCCGGCGCTCAGCCAGCGGCGCGACATGTTGGCGCCCATCCTGCCCAGACCGACCAATCCAATCTGCATCGTCGTCCCCTTTTGTTTAGTCCAAGCCGAGCGCAGCCCATTGCAGCCATGGCGGCGGATATTCGGCTCGAGAACCCCATCATCATCGCCCTTGCGAGCAAAGTTGTGGCCTGCGTATTGGCCGAGACCGCCAGGCGCGTGCAGCCAGCTTGCCCACGGCGGCCGATTTACATTGGCCTGATCTTGAGTCGGATCAGGGGGTGAGTCACCGATGGCTCAATTCGACGCAAAGGAGTGACACCTGCCATGACCACCCGACCGAGAATCCTGCGCGTCCTCAGCCTTAGCATCGCCCTGGCAGTTGTCGGATGCGGCTCATCCATCTCAACAGCGGCCCTCAGTGCGCCAATTCGCACGGCCCCTGGTTCATCCGGAAGCACGGCCACTGCCCTTGCGTCACCCTCGCCCGCCGACCTCGGGACCATCCGCGTGATCAAGCACGTAATCGTGATCATGCAGGAGAACCGCTCGTTCGATACGTACTTCGGCACGTACCCGGGCGCAGACGGCATTCCGATGGCAAACGGCGCCCCCAGCGTTTGCGTCCCGAATCCGGCGCGGGGCGGCTGCGATCAGCCGTTTCACCTAACCGCCGACAAGAACTCGGGCGGGCCGCACAGCGCCTCCAATTCCACGGCCGACATCAGCGGCGGCGCGATGAACGGGTTCATCGGCCAGGCCGAGCACGCCAAGGCCGGTTGCGCCGGACCGTTCAATCCCGCCTGCGCTGGCAGCGGGACTCACGACGTGATGGGCTACATGGACCAGCGCGAAATCCCCAACTACTGGACCTATGCCAGCGACTTTGTGCTCCAGGACCGCATGTTCGAACCGAACGCCTCCTGGAGTCTGCCTTCGCACCTGTTCATGGTTTCCGGCTGGTCGGCCAAATGCAGCGATCCATCAAATCCGATGAGCTGCCAGGACAGCCTGCAGAATCCAGGCCTGCCGACGAATTCGAATCCGCAGCCGTACGCCTGGACGGACCTGACCTACCTCCTGCACCGCAACAGCATCAGTTGGGCCTACTACCTGTCCAACGGAACCCAGCCCGACTGCGCAGATGACGCCATGGTCTGCCCGCAGGGCAAGCAGAACGCGACCGTGCCCAGCATCTGGAATCCCCTGCCGGGGTTCGGCGACGTCAAGGCCGACGGCCAAACCGGCAACATCCAGACCGTCGACAACTTCCTCAGTGCGGCCAAGACCGGCACGCTGCCGGCAGTCAGTTGGGTCGTTCCCAACGGCAAGGTCAGCGAGCATCCACCCGCCCTGGTGTCGGACGGGCAGTCATACGTGACCAGCCTCATCAATGCCGTCATGCAGGGCCCCGATTGGTCCAGCACAGCCATCTTCCTGACATGGGATGACTGGGGCGGCTTCTACGACCATGTGAGCCCCCCAATGGTCGATCAGAACGGCTACGGCCTGCGCGTCCCGGGCCTCGTGATCAGCCCGTATGCCAAGGCCGGCTTCATCGACCACCAGACTCTCTCATTCGATGCCTATCTGAAGTTCATCGAGGATGCCTTCCTGGGCGGCGCTCGGCTCGACCCCGCGACCGATGGACGACCCGACTCGCGCCCGATCGTTCGAGAGGATGCAACCCAGCTCGGCAACCTCAGCGCCGACTTCGACTTCAGTCAGGCAGCTCGTGCGCCGGTCCTCCTGCCAGTTCACCCGGCGACGGATTTGCGCTGATCTGCAGCACGAGGTTCGGGGACTGCTGCCTCGTCGACGCAGCGCGGAGCGCTCCACGCTAGGCCGCCGCGGTCCCGTGGCCGGACCCCCCACGCGGGGGTGGCTTACCATCTGATCCAGGAGGACGTCATGACATCGTTTCTCGCGATCACGCTACTCGGCTTCACGTTCAGCGGAACTCTGGCACTTGGAGTGGTCGTCGTGATTGTCGTCGTCGTCGGGCTCGCGTGGTTCCTGACGACCCGGCGCCGCTGACTCAATCAAGCGCAGCAGACGGTTGCCCAAAGGGATGGCCGCTCACCCGGGCACCCGGGGCAGGGAT
>JANYJG010000261.1 GCA_025358515.1 Chloroflexota bacterium | reverse complement strand
GTGACTGTCCGGCCGGCCGGACCTGCGCGTTAGCGACTTGCGCCTGCTGCTCACCGGGTGGGCAGGCTCGACCGGGCAGCCTCGCAACGGCGCCTGCTGCTCACCGGGTGGGCAGGCTCGACCGGGCAGCCTCGCAACGGCGCCTGCTGCTCACCGGGTGGGCACATCCGACATGGCAGGGCGGGCCGGGAGGTCCGGCGCGTCGATGCTGCTAATCTGTAGACACACAATCGACCGAATTGCCGTTAGGGCGGACCCGAACGTGCCCCGGCGGTCAAAGATGTGCCCCATTCGAGCAATGACGACGCTTGCGGAGTCACGGATTCACAAATCCGTCCCATATGACCACCCGGTGAGCAGCGCGAGCTCCGGGATGCCGTTCAGGTCGCAGTTGTATCTGCATTCGAGCAGAGACAGCCGCCCGGGTCCGACAGCCCCGCGGTCTCCCGCGCCGCTGAGGGCGCGCGGACGGGAACGGCGCATGAGTGCCATCGGCCCGCTACCATTCGGGCATGACCTCTGACCCCACCGCCAGTCTGCGCACCCAGGTCCGCCAGGCTGTCGAAGCCGCCTGGCAGCGCGCCCAGGCAGACCTGGTACCGGCTGGGGACGCGACGGCTCCGACCGCCCCGCCGGCCCCGGCTCCGGGCGCCCCGCCGGCCCCGGCCGCCCCGGCCGAGCCCGTCATCATCGAGCGCCCCGCAGACCAGACCCGCGGCGACTTCGCCAGCAGCATCGCTCTCAAGCTGGCCAAGCCGCATCGCCGCCCGCCCATGGTCATCGCCGCGGCCATCGCCGCACAAATCATCACCACCGCCACCGACCCGCGCTCCCCCATCGCGGCCGTGGAAGTGGCACCGCCGGGCTTCCTGAACATCCGTCTGTCCGATGCCGCGCTGGCCGCAACCGCCGCTCGCGTCATCGCGGACCAGGGGACGTGGGGACAGGTAACCGTCGAGAACCCTGAGCGGATCAACGTCGAATTCGTTTCGGCCAATCCCACCGGGCCGCTCCACATCGGCAACGCCCGAGGCGCCTTCAGCGGCGACCTCCTGTGTCGGGTACTGACGGCCGCCGGCCACACCGTTGAGCGCGAGTACTACTTCAATGACTTCGGCAGCCAGGTCAAGAACCTGGGCGCGTCGATCGTGGCCATCCGCGAGGGAACGGAGATCCCGGAGGACGGCTATCGCGGCGACTACGTCTACGACATCGCCAAAGAGCTGCCGGCCGCGGTCCTCGAGGGAGCCATACAGTCGGGCGACGATCCCACCTGGGCCGTCGGCCGTTGGGCTTCGGAGCAGGTTCGGTCGGGCATCGAAGCCAGCCTCGAGCATCTTGGCTGCCATTTCGATGTCTGGCGCTCGGAGAGCACGCTCCACAACGACGGCTGGGTCGCCAAGGCGATCGAACGGTTGCGCGCGGCCGGCGACGTGTACGAGGAGGACGGCGCGGTCGTCTTCCGATCGACCAAGTTCGGCGACGACAAGGATCGCGTGATCCTGCGCTCCACCGATGACGCGGCGCCCACCTATTTCGCGGCCGACATCGGCTATCTGGTCGAGAAATTCAGCCGCGGGTATCAGCGCATCATCTTCATTTGGGGAGAGGATCACCACGGTTACGTGGCCCGAGTCAAGGCCGCAGCCGAGTCGCTCGGGCTGGATCGCGACCAGGTTCAGATGATCCTGACCGCGTGGGTGCGATTCGTCCGGGACGGCAAAGAAATTTCCATGTCTAAGCGATCCGGCGACTTCATCACCCTGGACGAGCTGCTCGACGAGATCGGCGTGGATGCCGCCCGCTGGTTCTTCGCCTCACGCGCCGCCAGCAGCGGCATCGACTTTGACATCGAGTTGGCCAAGAAGCAGTCGAACGAGAATCCCGTCTACTACGTCCAGTACGCCCACGCCCGAATTGCCTCAATCCTGCGCAAGGCCGCCGATTCCGGCATGGCGGCTCCGAGTGCGGACGATCCGCGGCTGCTCGAACTGCTGGCCGGCATCCTGCCGGGGGCCCCGGAGGCCCAGCTTGTCCGCCAGATCGTGCGCCTGCCCGAAGTTGTGGAGGACGCGGCTGCGAGCGAGGAGACGCACGGCATCACCGCCTACGCCGCGGATCTAGCCACCGCGTTCCACGCCTTCTACCGAGATGCTCGGGTCGTGGACTCGGACGAACCGGATCGCTCCGCCGCCCGCCTGGCCCTGGTCGCGGCCACGAAGACGACGCTCGCCAACGCTCTCGCTCTGCTGGGAATTTCCGCGCCCGAACAGATGTAGCGCTCGAAGAGGCAGCGGCCGCGCCCGTCGATGCAGCGGCCGGGCCCGTCCAGGGTCAGCCCGGCGGGTTGCAGCTCATCAGGCTCGGAAGGAACGACTCGTCCGACGCGATGGCGATCTCCACGTGGGTCCCGTCGCCGCAGATCCGCGACGGGGCGGTCAGGGTTGCCAGGCGGGTCGATGCCGCGTTGAAGAAGTCCTGGCGACCGGCGGCAGTCCGCCAATCGGTGCGCAGAACCACCGCCCACGCCCCGTTCGGGCCCTCGTAAAGCCCGACTCGATCGCCGCCCCAGGTCGACACGGCAGCGACCGCGGCATCGTGCTGGGGGCCGGTCGGATGCTCGCCCTCCAGCCATACCCGCAACTCCAGCTCGCCCATCGTGTCTTGCGTGGCCAGCTTCCAGCCGCTGCCCATCGACGTTGGCGCGACCGGCACGACAACCGCCACCGGTTGCACGCCTGAGGTGTAAAGCTCCGGGTGCAGGATCTGCGACGACGAGTTGGGCGGCGTGGCGTACAGCTTGTCCACGGCGCTCCAGCCGCCCTTGGCATAAACCGCCTGCACGAAGGCGAGGCCCTGCATGTACGGGAACATCAGGGACTCGCGCAGGATCGCCGGGGCCGCCGCAAGCTGGGCGGTCTGAGCGGCGCCGGCCGATCCCAGGCCAATCGTCACCAAGTCCAGCAACGACATGTTCTTCTGGGCCCACTGAGTCATGGAAAGGGTGGCGTCGCCCTCCGCCAACGAGGTTCGGGCAAGATCGCGATCGCTCTGGTCGGGCGCGTCGATCGCCAGTTTGCCCAGGCCGAAATTCTGGTCCTGGAGTGCGTGAGTGAACTCATGGGCGAAGGTGATCTGCTCCTCGCCGCCAACGCCACCGGACGCCGAAAGGACGTACAGCTGCTTTGTGTCCGAATCGTAGAAGCCGATGACCTGGCCGGACTCCAGATCGAGTTCCAGCTTCTCGAGGGAGGCGCCTTCCGGAAGGAGGCCCAGATGCACGAGAAGCCGGCTCTGGATCGCAACGGCCGCATGATCGACCTGCTTGGCGAAGGCGTTGGTCATCCAATCGCGGACGCCCTTTTCGGTGAGGAGGGTGGGCGTCACGGCCCGGGTCGATGTCAGTTCGCGGAGCTGCTTGACCTGAGTCTCGATCAGCGAGTAGACGGCCTGCTCCGCGGACGCGTTGGGGGAGACGCTGGGGACCTGGGTCTGGCCGGCGGTCGACCCGGAAGGGCCGGCAGTCGACCCGGGCGATGGAACGGGCGACGAACACGCGGCCGCCAGCACGGCGAAAGCGACGGCGACGGCGGCCAATGGACGGAACTGACGATTTCGATGCGGCTGCATGGTGCAGATTCTGCCAGGTAGCGACGATTCCGGTGCATCCGTCGCACCGTTTGCAATTCTTAATCATCTAACGTGCCCGGTGGACACGAAGTGGGTCTAATTTAGTAGGTGGAACGCCTGTAAGGGCCTCGTAATAAGTTCCATCCCCTCCCTCCGACCGGAGGTGCCGATTGGGCAGGCGCCTCCGGTCCTCCTTTTAAGCCGGAATTTGGCGGCGCGAGGGAGTCCCACGCCCAGCAGGTAAGCGGCCGATGAGCGGTGTGTGCAAGAATCGGCCCATGGAGCTCACCTGGTACGGGCGGACTTGCGTCCGCATGCGCAGCAAGGACGCGGTCGTCGTCTCCGACGCCTATCAGGCGGTCGTCGGTCCGACGGGACGCGGAATCACAGGTGACATCGTCACCTACAGCCACCCGGACGAAACGCCGCTGCCCAAGGCAAAGGGCAGAGCCTCTCGAGACGGCTCAACGATTGTCCCGACCAGCCTGGAAGAGGCGTTCTGCCTGGACGGCCCGGGCGAGTACGAAGTCAAGGACATCCTCATCACGGCCGTGCGGACTTTCCGTGACGACCAGCGCGGCCTGGAACGCGGCCGAAACATCGCCTTCGTCGTGGAACTGGACGGCATCCACGTGATCCACCTGGGCGACATCGGGCACGCTCTCACTGAAGACAAGCTGACAGAGATCGGTCCTGTGGACGTCGTATGTATTCCCATCGGCGGCGCTCTTTCCGCTGCCAGGGCGGCCGAAATCGTGGCCCAGCTGGACGCCAAGGTGGTCGTGCCAATGCCCGTATGCGAGGACGAAGCCTCTAGCGAAGCCCTGAGCAAGTTTCTGCACGAGATGGGAGTCTCGGCTCCGCCGGTGCCGCAAGTTAAGCTGGTTCTCATGCCATCGTCGTTGCCGGCAGAAGTGACCACGATCGTGCTCGATCAGCGCGGCAAGATCTAACCGGCGCGCTTGGCGTGACCGGCGCCGGATGTGCCGGAGTCACCGGCGCCTTCGGCGCGCTCCTTCAGCGGGCCCGTTCGAAGACCTTGAGGCCACGCTTTATGACGGTACGCACCGGCGCGCCGCCAAGCCAGTAGGGGATCTGCTCGAGCGTCGGGACGTCCCAGAGGACAAGATCGGCTTGCTTGCCGGGCTCAATCGAGCCGATGCGCCCGCCGAGTCCCAGCGAGTGAGCTGCGTTGATCGTCACGGCCGCGAGCGTTTCGGCGGGCGTCAGCCCGAGTTCCAGGCAGGCGATCGACATCACCAACGGCAGGCTGAGGGTGGGGCTCGTGCCCGGATTGAGGTCGGTGGCCAGGGCGACCGGGATGCCGGCGTCGATCAGTCGGCGGGCTGGGGCGAAATGGTGTTTGCCCAAGAACCAGCTCGTGGCGGGCAGCAATGTCGCGACCACCGGTGTACCCGCTCCGGCGGCGCGCGCCATGGCCTCGATGCCTGCGTCCGAAGGGGCCGCCAGGTGGTCCGCGGAGCAACACCCAATCTCTGCTGCAAGCTCCGCGCCGCCCGACGGTTCCAGTTCGTCTGCGTGCAGACGGATCGCCAAGCCCAACTCGCGGGCCGCGAGCAGGATGCGGCGACTCTGATGCTCGTCGAAGACACCGCGTTCGCAGAACACGTCGCAGAACTGCGCGATGCGCTGGCGGGCGACGGCCGGGAGCTGCTCCTCGATGACGGAAGAGACGTAGGCCGCTGTCCCATCGTGCCGACTGCGGTACTCGGCTGGCACAGCGTGGGCGCCCAGGAACGTGGGCACGACCTGGACGGGGCCCTCACTCCCCAGCTGCCTCGTCAGCTCCAGCAGGCGCAGCTCGCCGGCGGTGTCCAGGGCATAGCCCGACTTCGCCTCGATGGTTGTGGTGCCGTTGGCCAGCATGGCTGCCAGGCGCCGCCGCGCGCCGGTAAGCAGTTGCTCATCGGACGCCGCTCGGGTCGCCGCTACGGTTGCCAGAATGCCCCCGCCGGCCGCGAGAACTTCCAGATATCCCGCGCCGCCGGCCCGCATCTGCCACTCCGCCTCCCGAGTTCCGGCAAAGACCAGGTGGGTGTGGGCGTCGATAAGTCCAGGCGTGATGAACCCGCCGGCCGCGTCCAGCTGCGCGAAGCCCTCGACTGGATATCCGGCGGCCGAGATCTGGCAGTGGACGTCGTCGCTTTGGCCGACGGCGAGAATGCGCCCGTCCCAGCACGCCAGAGCTAGGCTGCCGGTGCCGCTTTCGAGAGTGGCCACCTCGCCCTGCGACGAACCCCGACGGACACCCCCGGCGAGGGTTGCGATGCCCGCCGCGCCTTCCACCAGAAGACCGGCCTTGCCCGGCCCGCCGGTCATTGGGCTCGCGCCGCTTCCAGGCGCAGCTCCAGGGCTTGCATCGGCGAAAAGTCACGCAGTTTCAGGAAGCCGGCGGCATCGGCCAATCGATCGACCTGGCGAAGCGAGGGCGAGGAACCGGCGTGGTCGGCAACGTCAAGGAGCGCTTCCAGCGGCGCAAGGCCGATCAACTCCGACTCGGCCAGATGGGCGCCGTGGCCGGCAGCCTCCGCCCGGACCGCCTCCCAGACGCGCCATATTGGCGTCGTCTTGTAATCGAGGAGGTTCATCGAGACCTGCGCCCGACCCAGCTCCTCGATCCAGAAGCCGTTCGCCTGGACCGCAGGCAACCCCCCGCCGGACTCGCGGATCCGACGCGCGATTCTCTTGGCCAGCCCGGTATCGGGGCTGTCGAGGTTGATGTTGTAGGCGATCAGGAACGGGCGCGCACCGACAGCAACGGCCCCGGCAGACGGGTGCATCCGCGCGGGCCCGAAGTCCGGCCGACGGTCGCCTTCAGCGATCTGCGTCTTGAGACCCTCGTACTGGCCTCGTCGCACATCCGCCAGCTTGCGTCGGGATGGAGACGCAGCAGCCTCGCCGTACAGGTACACCGGCAAGTCGAAGCGGTCGGCGATGCGCGACCCGAAGGTGCGGGCTAGCTCGATGCAATCGGCCATGCTCGTTCCGGCCAGCGGCACGAACGGGACCACGTCCACGGCGCCTATACGCGGGTGCTCGCCGGTGTGGCGCTCCATGTCGATCTCGGCGACGGCCACCGCCACGGCTCGCTCGAGGGCCTCCAGAACCGGGGCGATCTCGCCCGCCAGGGTCAGAACGCTGCGGTTATGGCTGGCATCGCTAGTACGATCGAGCAGGAATGCGCCGGGCACGCTCTCGACCGCATTCGCCAGCTTGTCCACCGCCGCGGTTCGGCGGCCCTCGCTGAAATTGGGGACCGACTCCACGAGCTTAGCCACGCAAACCTCCAGTCCACCGGCCAACTGGGCACAACCCGTCCGAGTCGCCGTTTATATCGTTGCACACGAGCCCAATGCGACGGGTCGCGTAATGCCCAGATAAGCGGCCGCGGGTAGCATGCCGCGCAATGAGGAATTGGGTATGTCAGAAGTAGCACGGCCGTCGCTCTGGCGGCAGCGCGACTTCGTCAAGGTTTGGTCAGCCGCGACGGTCAGCGTCGTCGGCAGTCAAGTCACGCTCATCGCCCTCCCCTTCATAGCCCTGACCAGCCTCGGCGCCAGTGTCCTCCAGGTATCGCTCCTGGCGGCGGTGGAGATGCTGCCCTTCCTGCTGGTCACCCTGCCTGCCGGGGCATGGCTGGATCGGGTCCGTCGCCGGCCCGTGATGATCGCCGCGGACCTCGTTCGCGGCGTGGTCCTGTTGTCAATTCCATTCACCTACTTCTTCGGCGAACTCACGCTGCTGCACCTGTACCTGGTTGCCTTCATAACCGGGGCCGGCACGGCCTTCTTCGACGTGGCAGACCAGTCGTACCTACCCGCGCTGCTGGACCGCGAGGACCTGGTGGACGGCAACGCGCGGCTTCAGATCAGCTACTCGGCGGCGCAGATCGGCGGGCCCACGCTCGGCGGAAACTTGATCGCGTTGGTCGCGGCCCCGATTGCGATCGCCGCAGACGCGTTGAGCTTCTTCATCTCGGCGGCCGTCATAAGCTCGATCGACAAGCCCGAGATCAAGCCAGAACGACCGGTCGGGGCCGATGGACGGCCGGCTTCGATGCGCGCCGAGATCCTGGCCGGCCTCCGATACGTCCTGGGCAATCGCTACCTACGTCCGATCGCCGCTTGCACCGGCATCTCCAACCTCTTCGCGTCGGCGCTCTTCGGTGTTTTCCCGTTTCTGATCTGGAACGAGCTTCACATGCCGCCGGCCTTCTTCGGAACGGTCATGGGCCTGGGCAGCTTTGGCTTTCTGGCCGGAGCCGCACTCGCCAACCGGCTGCCGCGCGCCATCGGCCTGGGGCCCACCATCGCGGTCTCGGCGGCGATGAGTGCGCCGGCCTTCCTGTTGATGACGCTGACGCCGGCAACCCTGAGCTGGGCGGCGCTCACCCTCTCGGTCGGCTGGTTCGTAGCCGGCCTGACCCAAGTGCTCTACAACGTTGCCCAGATCAGTCTGCGTCAGGCGATCACGCCTCCGGCTATGCAGAGCCGGATGAACGCCACCATGCGATTCATCGTGTGGGGCACGATCCCAATCGGCTCCATCATGGGTGGCGTTATGGCCACGCTGCTGCCGGTCCGGCTGGCCCTGATAATCGCCGCTCTCGGCACGTTCATTGCGTGCCTGCCGGTCATCTTCTCGCCGGTCCGGTCGCTACGCGACATTCCCGAGGAGAACGCCGGCACAACGCCCGCAGTCGATAGAGGCGTGCCGGCGTCAGTGGTGAGGGAGGATCCCGGCCGCCCGATCCCAGAGGCTTGAGTCCAGCCGGTGCGCTGACAGAGACCGCAGCGATCCATCGGCGGCGCCGAGCTTGGTCCCAATCCCGAGTACCTCGCAGTCGTTGAGGAAGCCCTGCAACTCCGCCGACACGTTGCCGTGGAGCGGGTAGCCGTGGGCGAGCTCTTCGGTCGGGAGCAGCTTGACGGTGGGGATGAACGCCAACTCCTCCGGTGGCTCCGGCCTTACGTCGCCCAAGGTGGCACCCTTGACGGGCTGAACCAAGAGCGAGTCGTTCTCCCAGCGGAGCAGGTAGCAGTCCACGCGATCGCCGATCGTGACCACTCCGTCCGGCGTGGCTATGGCAGCGAAGTCGAGCCCCTGATCGTCCGAGACGAACCCCAGGACCGGCTGCGCCAGGTGACGAGCCGCCGCCGCGGTCGCCAGCAGCCAGAAGGTCTGCTCGAGGAGGCCCTCATGGGTTGCCAGGACTCGCAACGCATCGATGTAGCCGGCCGCCAGTTTCCGGGCCGCGCGGACAACCGTGCGATCGTCCTGATCCGTTTCAAGCGACTCGAGATCGAGCAGCCAGGCGGGCCGATCGGTCAGCTCGAATAGTCGGAAGCCGTATGTGCGGGACAGCTCAGTGAGCTGCTCCGGCTTTGGCTGTGTCAGGACCAGGACCCCCTGAACCCTGTTGGCCACGGTTCGCCTCTCCTCGATCTCGGCCTAGCCGCCGTCCTGCGGCATGGGGATGTGGACTCCGCGCTCGTGCGCCACCTGGATGGCCCGCTCGTAGCCGGCGTCCGCGTGACGAATGACACCCATGCCTGGATCGCTGGTGAGAACCCGGTCCAGCTTCTGCGCCGCCAGGCCCGTCCCATCGGCGACGACCACCATTCCGGCATGTTGAGAGTATCCGATCCCGGTCCCGCCGCCGTGGTGAATGCTGACCCAGCTGGCGCCGGACGCGGTGTTGACCAGGGCATTGAGAAGCGGCCAATCGGCTATCGCGTCGGAGCCGTCGCGCATCGCCTCCGTCTCGCGGTTGGGCGAGGCCACGGAACCCGCATCGAGGTGGTCGCGGCCGATAACGATGGGCGCCGCAACCGCGCCGGTCCGGACGAGCTCGTTGAACGCCAGCCCCGCCCTGGCCCGTTCGCCGTAGCCGAGCCAGCAGATTCGCGCCGGCAGTCCCTGGAACGGAACGCGGGCCTGGGCCATATCGATCCAGCGCCGCAGCGACTCGTTCTCCGGGAATAGCTCCAGGATGGCGCGGTCCGTCGCGGCGATGTCCGCGGCGTCGCCAGAGAGCGCGACCCATCGGAATGGCCCCTTGCCCTCGCAAAAGAGCGGCCTAATGAAGGCCGGCACGAACCCGGGGAAGTCGAAGGCGTTGACGACGCCGGCGGTCTGGGCCTGGGCACGGATGTTGTTGCCGTAGTCGAACGTGACCGCGCCGGCCGTTTGGAGGGCCAGCATCGCGCGGACGTGATCGGCCATTGAAGCCATCGAGCGCCGCAAGTACTCGTCCGGGTTGGTTCGGCGCAACTCGGCTGCCTCGGCCGGGGCGACGCCGGCGGGCACGTAACCGTTCAAGGCGTCGTGGGCGGAGGTCTGGTCGGTGACCACGTCGAAACGTTCGCCGCGGCGAACCAGCTCCGGCTCGATCTCCGCCGCGTTGCCTACGAGTGCGATCGAGATGGCGTCTCCCGCCGCGGCAGATGCTCTCGCCCACTCGAGCGCTTCATCCAGATCATGCGTGAGCCGGTCTATGTATCCGATGTCGCGGCGGCGGACGGCCCGAGCCTCGTCCACCTCGATGACCAGCGCCACGCCCCCGTTCATGGTCACCGCCAGCGGCTGGGCGCCGCCCATTCCACCCAGGCCCGCGGTGAGCGTCACGCGGCCGCGCAGCGACCCCACGAAGTGCTGGCGGGCCAGCTCCGCGAATGTCTCGTACGTGCCCTGCAGAATCCCCTGCGTCCCGATGTAGATCCACGACCCGGCGGTCATCTGGCCGTACATCGTGAGGCCGGCCCGCTCCAGTTCGCGGAACGTGTCCCAGTTGGCCCACTTGCCGACGAGGTTCGAATTGGCGATGAGCACACGCGGAGCCCATTCGTGGGTTCGGAATACCCCGACTGGCTTGCCCGACTGCACCAGCAGGGTTTCGTCATTTTCGAGGACGCGCAGCTCTCGGACGATGGCGTCGAAGGCGTCCCAGCTTCGAGCCGCCCGGCCAGTGCCGCCGTAAACCACCAGATCGTCGGGGCGCTCGGCTACCTCAGGATCGAGGTTGTTCATGAGCATCCGCAGCGCCGCTTCCTGGGCCCAGCCCTTGCAGCTGAGCTCCGGTCCACGGGGCGCTCGAACCGGGCGCGGTCCCGACCGTGCGGCACGGGTTTCGGTCGTCATTGCAGCCTCCCGCAATCTGCCCGAGGAATCACCCGGACTTCGTGCTTGCAGTTTGCGCCGCTTCGCCCGCGCCGTCCTGCTGCCGGGTCAGACCCGGCCCTGCCCGCCGGTTGGGGTTAGGGCAGATTCTCGATCAGCTGGCGCCCCAGGTGCCGCGGCCCCAGGTCCATCATCGAGAGGACGTAGTCGGCGTCCAGCTGCACCGAGTAGACAATTACGCCGCCGCCGCAAGTGCTCACATCCACAGTCCGGTCCGCGATCGTCGATTGGGTTGTGCTCGCAACGCCGTCTGCCTGGGAGCACGCGCCTATGGCGAACGAGTCTCGCCATGACGGATACCAGTCCTCGATCTGAGCCGCGGGGCGGAGTCGCCCGATCGTGACACTCAGCCAGTTGGCGTCGCCGATCTGGCCGACGCCGGCCGCCGCGTATCCGTCGAACGATTTGGGCAGGTCCACCTTGTCGAGAGCGATAGCTTCGTCGCCACCCGACTCCAGGAGCGGAAGGCCGCCCACGGTGGCGGGCAGCTTGTTCAGCAGGGTCGGATCGATGCGCAGCCCGTATTGGCCAACGGTTCCGTTGGGCCAGGGAGTGGCGTCGAGCGAGTAGTCGGTGGCGCTGACGGACGGCGGAGGCACGGTCGTGTTGGTGGCGCCGCACCCGGCGGCTGCGACCGCGACGAGCAACGCCGGCGCCAGCCACCAGGCCGCGCTTCTGTGAACGGTTTGGGCTGAGCGGCGCATTTCAGAGCTCCCTGCGAAGGACTGGGTAGCGGTCATCGTCTACGGCAAGTCGGAACCCGGCCTTTATCCAGAAGTCTGGATTCGCCGCCGGCGTCGCGTCCGCTCGGGCAGTCGCTTCCGGATACGCTTCGACGGCGGTGAAGCCTCGACCGGTCAGATCTGACGTGACCTCGGCGACGAGCCTCAGCGCGTAGCCCTGACGACGCGCTGAAGCCGTCGTTGCGACACAGGTGATCACCGCCGGCAGGGGCGCGTCCGGCAGCTGCGGATACAGTTCACGCAGTCGAAGGGCGCGAGGGTAGGCCGAAAGCGGTCCGAATTGGCAATATGCGACCGCCTGCCCGTCGGCGAGCAGAAGCTTGGCATAGCTGCCGAAGATGCCGAGCCCGCGCCCCAGGAGCTGGAGCTTGCGGGGCGCACCCGCCGGGACGCTCGGACGTGCCGGTCGGCTCGGAGCGAATGGGCTGGGAGCCGGAGCATCGCCCAGCCCGTCCAGGAAGGGGTTGCGAATCGAGGCGGCGGGAGCCGAAGCGAACGGGTTGGCGCCCGCTCGGGACGGCGGCGCAAAGGGGTTGGAGTCTGCCGACAGTCGGGCCGCAAAAGGGTTGCTCGAAGGGCCCGCCGGTCCGGCGGCCAAACCGGCGGCCGATCCGACGGCCAAACCGGCGGCCGCGGGCAGCCAGCCGGGCCGGCTCGCCTTGGACCCGCGGTCCGCGTCCTCCCAGTAGTCGCAGGTGCGATGGTCGAACGACGGATCGGCGCACGGCGGAACCAGGCCGAAATGGGCCTCGTCGGTAACGTCCACGATTTCAAGAATCGTCATGGCCCGCCCACTGTACGGCAAGGCCACCACGTCGCGCCTGGACGCGGGCTAGCCGCTGGGGCGCAAGCCTGCCGCTAGACTCGACCTATGCCGTCACCAACTCCGGCCAGGACGCCCGACCCGACCGCACCTGCGTCCGAATCGGGGAGTCGACTGCGGAGGGCAATGACGCGCGGCATTAGCCGCAACGTCGTGGCTCTGGGTTTGGTCAGCTTCTTCACGGACATCTCGAGCGAAATGCTCGTGTACGTGATCCCGCTGTACCTCGCCAATGTCCTGCTCGCGCCGGTGGCCCTCATCGGGCTTATCGAGGGCCTAGCCGAGAGTACCGCCTCACTGCTGAAGCTGATAAGCGGCGCGCTTTCGGATCGGCTGTCACGGCGCCGTCTGCTCGTGGGCATCGGATATAGCACGTCGGTCGTGGCCAAGTGCCTGTACCTGGTGGCCTTTGCCTGGCCGGTGGTCCTGCTCGGGCGGGTCGGCGACCGCCTGGGGAAGGGGATCCGCACTTCCCCGCGCGACGCGCTCATTGCCGACTCCACAGCCCCGCAGCATCGGGGAGTTGCGTATGGGCTGCATCGGGCGATGGACACGACGGGTGCTTTTGGGGGTGTCCTGGTGGCCGCCGCGGTCATTTGGGCCGTCGAGGGCCAGGCCACGCTTCTGACCGCGGAATCGTTCCGGATCCTCGTCTTGCTGGCTCTGGTCCCGGGGCTTCTGGCGATTGCCACAATCGTCGTGGGGGTTCGCGATGTCCGCCGGCCCGAGCGGGTCGCAGCCGATCTTACGGCGGCCGGTGAGGCTCCTGCCGGCCTGGCTCGGCGCATCGTTGGCGGCGTATCCGAGTGGCGGCGCTTCCCGCGACCGTTCTGGATGTTCATCGCGTCCAACGCCGTTTTCACCCTCGGCAATTCCAGCGACGCATTCCTGGCGCTGCGGTCGCAGAATCTGGGACTGACCCTGCTGGCGCTGCTACTGACGATCGTCGCCTTCAACGCGACCAACGCCATTGTGGCCTGGCCGGCGGGCGCGCTTTCGGATAGGGTCGGGCGGCGTGGCCTGATCGTCTTCGCCTGGCTCGTGTATTCCGCTTGCTACGTCGGTTTCGCCATCGCCACCTCAGCCGTTTGGGTCGTCCCTCTATGGATCGCCTACGGCACCTATTACGCCCTCAGCGAGGGGGTCGGCAAGGCACTGGTCGCCGACTTGGCGCCCGCCAACCTGCGCGCCACCGGCTTCGGCATATTCAACGCCGTCGGCGGCGCGATGATCCTGCCGGCGTCACTTATTGCCGGACTTCTGTGGAATCTGGTAGCGCCGTCCGCGCCGTTCTGGTTCGGCGCTGCCTGTTCCGCGTGCGCGGCAGTGATGCTTCTGACAATCGTCCGGCCCGGAGTCGCCGAACGCTGACTTTCCACCACTCCTTTATGACTACCCAGTGCGCCTGGCGGCACAGAGTGTTCCCCTCTGCGCGACCAGCCACGGCCACACGTGGTCTGGGACTACCTTAAGAGCTGAGACGACCGGAGGGTACGGGCCGGAGGCTACTCCCGTAATTCCGACCCGCAATCTCGTGGGCGCCCCGATCCAGTAACGAGGTCATGTGAATGCGTCCGTTGGACGTTCGCATCGAAGCCGCCCTGGGAACTTTCGACGATGCATGCCGTTGGGAACTGATCGACGGCATCCTCACGGAGTGCCCAGACGATGTCATGGAGGTCGTGGCCGGATTGCTCGTCGACGAGACTGAGCGGTCGCGGACGCTGGCTGCCGACGTTCTGGGGCGTTTGGTTGTCACCGATCCCGAGGTCCGACCGGCGGCCCTCACCATCCTGGTGGCTGCCCTCGTCCGCGAGACCGAGCCGGCGTCCGTCGCCTCCATAGTCGCGGCGCTGGGTCATGTCGGCGACCCGGGCGTGCTGGGTTTTGTCTTCCCGCTAGCCGGCGATACCTCGCCCGCCGTTCGCCTGGCCGTTGCCTTCACGGTCGCCACGGTCAGCCCACAGCCCCTCTCTCCAGAAGCGTGCGAGGCCCTCATTGCTCTTTCCCGGGACGAGGACCCAGAGGTTCGCGACTGGGCGACCTTTGGCCTCGGCACTCTCTCCGACGCGGATAGTCCGGACGTCCGGGCCGCCCTGCTCGCGCGAGCTGAGGACACGTACCGCGATACACGGGCGGAGGCTCTCTTCGGCTTGGCCGTCCGACGCGACCCGCGAGCGGTCCCGCACCTGATTCGCGCCCTCGGCTCGCCGTCCGTCGGCGGGCTCATGGTGGACGCCGCTGCTGCCGCCGCCGATCCGCGGTTGCTACCGGCGCTGTGGGCGCTGCAGCACGCCGGTCGAGCGGACGCGGTTCGCGTTCGTCGGGCCATCGATCGCTGTTCCGGACGAGAGACTCGTCAGAGACTCGTCAGCTGATCGCCTGAGGCTCTGAGCCGCTACTCCGCCACCAGATCGATCAGCGCACCCTGGCGGACCAGCCTGGCCGCCGCCTCGATGTCTCCCGTCTGGATTCGATCGCGATCGAGATGCGGCACCACCGCTCGTATTCGGGCATGCGCTTCGGCCACACCGGCGCCCGGCGCCACTGTCAGCCCCGCTTCGGCCGAGCGAACCAATCGGAAGTCCAAAGCCTGGGCGGCAACCAGCAACTCCAGGGCCAGGATCCGCTGAACGTTGGCCACCACAATCATGGCGTGACGGGCCGCGATTGATCCCATCGAGACGTGGTCTTCCTGATTGGCGCTGGTCGGGATCGAGTCGACGCTGGCGGGATGGGCCAAAACTTTGTTCTCCGACGCCAGGGCCGCGGCTGTGTATTGGAGCAGCATCATGCCCGATTCGAGGCCGCTGCCGGCGGAAAGGAAGGGCGGCAAGCCGCCGTTCAGACGCGAATCCACCATCACGGCGATGCGCCGCTCGGAGATAGCCCCAAGCTCGCAGATCGCCAGTTTCGCGAAATCGAGGGCGATCGCGACGGGCTCGCCGTGGAAATTGCCGCCGCTGATCACGAGACCGCCGCCGGTGGCCAGGGCGTTGACGTCCGTGCCGCCCCCGTGCGGGAACACCAGCGGGTTATCCGTGGCCGAGTTCAGCTCGATATCAAGAACCCCGTTGAGGTAGCCCAGGGCGTCTCTGACTGCCCCGTGGACCTGGGGCACGCAGCGCAGGGAATAGGGGTCCTGGACCTTGTGGGCGGAGGCGTGGTGACTGGCCATCAATGACGAGTCGCGCAGCAACCAGCGCAACTCGGCCGCGACCGCAATTTGCCCGGGGTGCGGCCGCGCCAGCTGGTAGGCGGCGGCATAGGCCACGTCCGTGCCCAGCATCGCCTCGCAACTCATGGCCGCGGCCACGCTGGCGGCACGGCTGAGGCGATCGGCGTCCGCCGCGACCAGCGCTCCGATGGCGCTCATCATCTGGGTGCCGTTTAGCAGCGCCAGACCCTCCTTCGCGCCAAGCTCGAGCGGCTCGAGACCGGCCGCCGCAAGTACTTCGCCGGCCGGAAGCACGCGGCCATCCACCTCGACATCGCCGCGGCCGGTGAGCGGTAGGGCCAGATGAGCCAGGGGTGCCAGGTCGCCGGAAGCGCCCACGGAACCCTGGCATGGCACCACGGGATGGATCCCGAGGCGCAGGAAGTCGCAGATCCGGTCCACCAGTAGCGGCCGGCAGCCGGAGTGTCCCAGGGCCAGCGTGTTGGCCCGCAGGAGCAGCATGCCTCTGACCACGTCGCGCGGCAGCGGGTCGCCGACGCCGACGGCGTGGGAGAGCAGCAGGTTCTCCTGGAGCCGCGCCGAATCCTCCGGCGCGATGAACGTCGTGGCCAGATCGCCGAAGCCCGTGGTCACGCCATAGACGATCTCGCCGGCGGCAACCAGACGCTCGATGACGTCGCGCGCCTCGTTCATGCGGGCCCGGGCCTCGTCGTCGAGCCGGACCCCCTGGCCGCCGCGAGCGACGGATTCGACGTCTGCGATCGACAGGTCCGCACCCGTCAGCACGATTTCCGTGAGCGCTTGGCGGGGTAGTCGCGCCCGCTGCGACTCCGGCAGATGGTGGTGCGGCTCGACCTCGGGAGACCTTGGCTTATCGCTCACGCTGGTGAGCATAGCGGCCGCGTTCCCAGGCCGCGCTGGGACCCGCGTCGAACCGGACCACGAGGAGCGGCCACCGCTAACAAGACGCCCATGGTGCGCCTCGGGTATCCTCCGAACGTCTGGGTCAGCCCGTCGCCCGACCAGCTTCCAACCCCTTACCGAGAGGCCCTCGTGTTCGCGATCATCGACACGATCGTCATTCCGTTTCTGACCCACCTCTACGCAAGCGTCGGTTACCTGGGCGTCTTTTTCGCCATGGTCATCGAGTCGACGCTGCTGCCGCTCCCGTCCGAGTTGATCCTGCCTTTTGCCGGATTCATGATCAGTGATCCGAGCAAGATCGAGCCCCTCACCCACGGTGCGTGGAACTTCTGGATCGTGGTGGTTGTGGGAGTCGTGGCCAACACGACGGGGTCCATCCTGGGGTACTACCTGGGCGCCAAGCTCGGCCGACCGTTTCTCGACCGATGGGGCCGCTATCTGCTTATCCGAAAGCACGATCTCGATCAGGCCGAACGATTCTTCGCTCGCTGGGGCTCGCCGACAGCCTTCTTCAGCCGCCTGCTGCCGGGCGTTCGGAGCGTCATCAGCTTTATCGCCGGCGTGTCGGAGATGCCGATCCGGCCATTCATCCTCTATTCCACACTGGGCGCCATTCCCTGGACGATCGCCCTTGTGTACGCCGGGACGGTCCTTGGTTCGAACTGGACCAACATCCGGGAAGCCATGCGGCCATTTGACACCCTTATCCTGGCGGCGATTGTCGTTGCGGTCGTCGGCTTCGTGCTGTGGCGTGTTGTCCACACGGGCGTCGGCCGTGGCGACTCCCCCGCCGACGGGGCGCAATCCTGAGCCGGGGACGCCCCACCAGCGGGGCTCGAGTGATGGCAGACTGCGGTACGCAGTGGCAGGGGTTCCACGGAGGGCTGCCTAAGCCAGACGAAATGTGTCTGCCGCAGGGCTCCAGCCACTCCAGTCGCCGACCGCACACCGGTGCCGTGGCGTGAAGCAGGAGCCGCGCCACGATCCGTCCGGACAGCCGGAGGAGGTCGACTCCTCCGGCCCGAGGATGGCCCATCGCGACGCGAAGCTCGCCGAGTCGGGCCGTTACATGGCTCGACGCAAGAGATCGGCCACCGCCTATTCGTCCGACCCAACCTGGTCCGACTCCGAGCCCGCCGAGTCGCGGTCCCTCGTGGCCAGGGTCGTGGGAGTCTTGGGCTTCCTGCCCTCATTGGTAAAGCGGGGCCGCCGGCCCGGGATCATTTCAGCCGTTCCCGACGCAACCGTTCCCGAAACGGCATCGGCCGCGACTGGTTCGGCCGCCCCGCGTTCGGCCGCCACGCGTTCGGCCGGCGCCAGCTTCACCCTCCCCACCGGTCGTTCCGCTGGTCCGCGTTTTCGGTTCGGTCCCCGAGAACCGCATCGACGTGAGCTCGGCATCGTCCTCACGCTGCTCCTGATCGCCGGCGCTGCCTCAGTCACCCTGCCCGAACTCGCCAACTCGTCGCCGAAGTCCACTCCAACGCAGTTGGCAAACGGCGTGCCAGCCTCAACCACAGACGCGCCCAGCGCGGACCCTTCGCCGAGCACATCCGCTTCGCCCGACCCGACCCCCGGCCCGACGGTGACGCCGTTCCCAAAGAAAACGCCCAAGCCAAAGGCCAAGCCGTACTCCGGCAAGAAGTACAGGTTTGTGGCCCTGGGGGATTCACTGACGGCATGGCCCGACTATGCCTGGCCGGCCCGCCTGGATGCTTCGGACGTCAGGCTTAACCTGGCCAACAATGCCGGCATTCCGGGGAACGTGACCTCGCAGATGCTGGCGCGCCTTAACCGGGACGTCTTCTCGTATAACCCGGATATCGTCATTGTCATGGGCGGCACCAACGACCTCGCCCGCGGCTACAGCACCGCGACAACCATCGCCAACCTGCGCGGGATCATCGTGGCCTGCCAGAAGCGCAAGATCCGGGTATTCCTGCTCACGATCCCACCGGACGGATTCTCCGGCATGGCGAGGAGGATAGGGATTCTCAACGCCGCGATCATCCATCTGGCCAATTCATACAGGGTCACCTACGTGGATGTCCACGCCGCGCTTGCGACGAAGAGCGGAGTGTTCATCTCCGGGTACGGACTGGCAGACAACGTGCACCTCACTGCTCGCGGAGCTCAAGCGCTTTCCAACTCGGTCTACTACCGAATTCGCCGACTGGGCTACTAGCCCAAGCCGGCAGGCTCCACTCGTTCCGCGGCCACTCGCTCCGCGGCCACTCGCTCCGCGGCCACTCGTTCCGCGGCCACTCGTTCCGCGGCCTCCCGAGCCGCGACCGGCAGGACAGCGATCGCGAGAACTGCCGCTCCCAGGATTCCCAAACTCACAGAGAGCACGTACAAGCCGCGAATTGTAAGGAAGGCGGCCAGCTGTCCGCCAATGCCCGAGGCTAGGATCGAGGCGCCGCTCATCACCGCGCCGCTGAAA
>JANYJG010000231.1 GCA_025358515.1 Chloroflexota bacterium | reverse complement strand
CCCAGGCTGTTTACCAGACCCTTGATCGAGCCGTACAGGAGCTGCTTGTCCGTAAGGGAGGACCGGCCGACGAAATCGTTGCGAATCAGGTTCAGGGCTTCGTTGTAGAGGCCGAAGTTCTGGAGGGGGCCGGTCGTGTCGTTTCCGGCGAAAGCCAAGCGGTCCGTGACCAGGCCGGCGGAGAAGGCGAACAGCGCGACGGCGACGATGACCAGGATTGTAGGAAGCCGGCGGGCACGGTGGGAGACGGAGGTGGGCGCCGGCCCCCAACCTCCTGGCAGGTACCCCGGCGGGGGAGTGAACCCCGTCGGGGTACCCGACCCATCCTGCGGAGCGGGTGGCCAAGTCGGCTGGGGAGGCGTCGCAGGCGTGGGCGCCCACCAATTTGGGCCGGGCTGAGGCTGCCAGGGCCTCGGAGCTGGTGCGGGAGCGTCGGGTTCGGGACTTGTCCCCGGAATTTCTTCGGTGTTGTCGTTGCCGTCTGTCATCGCCGTTGCCTCCACGTCTCTAGGTCGTACATCATGGCCTACCGAAGGCTGGAAGGTCCCTGAATGGCGCGAGCCGTGGCACATGGCAAGGCCACGGCGTAGGATCTGGTCCGGAGGCTATATCGCATGAACGGCAGACCGAGCCGCGCGCCCGACGCATCCGAGCCGCATTGGGCGGACCGACTCGACACGTTGCGGCCGACGGTCCTGATTCTGGGAGGCTTCCTGACAGCTCCGCCGATGTATGAGCGGATGGTCGAGCGACTGAGGGTGCGCGGCGCGGCCGGGGTCGTGGTCGCAAGTGTTTGGCCGCAGGACTGGGTGATTGCGGCGGCGCGCGGGTCGGCGGCCATCGCCACCAGGTCGGGCCGGGCCCTGCTGGCCGCCAATCGGGTCTCGAGGGAGGTTTCGGATGGCGCGCCCGTGCTGGTGGTGGGGCATTCGGCCGGCGGCCTGATAGCCCGGCTGCTCACCGCTGCGGAACCGTTCCCCGGCCGTCGCTTCGGTGCCGTCGCGAGAATCGGGGCGATCGTCACCCTGGGCACGCCCCACGCCCTCTCCGGCGGTGAGGGGATCGGCCGCAGGCTCGACAACGTAGTCTCGGCCGTGGCCGATAGATGCGTGCCGGGCAGCTTCCACGCCCCCAGCATCGGCTACGTTTCGGTGGCCTCGGGAGCGTTTTGCGGCGATCCCGCCGGAACGGGCCGGGAGCGGATCTCGTACCTTTTGTACCGCTCGGTGATGGGTCGGCGGGCCGTGCCCGGGCTGGTAGGCGATGGACTGGTGCCCGTGCAGTCGACCTGGCTGGAAGGGGCGCGGCACCTGGTAGTGGCCAACGCCGTCCACGGCCCCAGCGCCGGGCGACCCTGGTACGGCACGGACGAGGCCATGGACATGTGGTGGCCGGTCGCGCTGGAGTCCTGGCGGGCCGCGCTGTCCTTTCGGGCGGGGCTTCCAGGCACCGCCCGAGTTTGACGCGGAGGTGGTCCGTCCCTACACTGCGCGAGCGGGGTGGAGCAGCGGCAGCTCGTCGGGCTCATAACCCGAAGGTCGGCGGTTCGAATCCGTCCCCCGCAACCAAATAGTCGCAAGCGTGAAACCCGGCCGACAGGTCGGGTTTCGGTTTGCCCGGCGGGGTTTGCGGTTTGCGCCCACGTGGCGTCACCCGCCACGCTTCAGCTCTCGTGCCGCGTCCCGACCGGCGCGACCCGACGAACAGCCGCGGACTGTATCTGGTCAGACTTGCGCCACATGCTCCAAACGGGGACGAGCGGCTGATAAGCTCCGCGTACGGGTTCCGTGCCGCTACGGATGGTCGGCGAGGCGATCTCCATTAGGCGAGACGATCTCCGTTAGAGGTGGGACATGGCGGGTTTCTCGTTCCGGAAGGGCAGCACCCTAAGGCCTGTGCTCCTTGTGGCCGCCCTAATCGTGGTCGCACTTGTAGCCGTTCATGTCATCGAGCCGTCCGAACTGGCGCCGACGCCTGCTGTCGGACCGGTCTCGGCAATCGACGCCTGCCATCTCCCAACGTCGGATGTAAAGGCCGGGGGCACCTACAAATGGCAGATGGTGGTCCGGCTCGACTCGCCTCAAGAGAGCGTCATCGTGTTTGACTCCGGCTCCAATAGGCTGCTCTGCGAGGCCTACCGTGGGCCGGACGGGACCTTCAAATCCACGTTCATCAGCATTGGCGGGCACCAGCCCAGGTCCGGGGCTGCCCTCACATATGAGACCGGAAGCACCACCGCCCAGGGGGAAACCTATCCCACGCAGATGGTCATAGGGCAGGCGCCAGTGGGCACGGCCTCCATCGACGTGGTGACCACCGACGGGGAGCATCACTACGCCACGATCGCCAATGGCTGGTATATCGCTTGGGCGACGATAACCGGCCAGGGTCAAGAGGTGGTCGAGATAGACGCACGCGACTCGACCGGCAAGATAGTTGCTCGTCTTGCGGATCCTTCCGGACTCCAAGCCGGCATATCTGCCGTGCCAGCCTCCTGACTGCGAACCTCCGACAGGCTCAAGCCGCCTGGTCCTGGCCCTGTCCAGCAGTCGTCGCATCTGCCCATACGTAAGGTCACGTAGCTGATGCCGCGGCGAACAGGCCTAGCATCTCAGGTTGGACTGCCTCACAGGTCAGTCTGCGGTGACTCGCTCCCGCCGAGCCGCCGATCTGCTGAAGGAGGACGGATATCGTGCAAGCGTATTTAGGTAGGGTCCGCATGGTAGCTGCCACGGCGCTCATAGGAGCGTCGGCATTCGCCGCACTTGCGGCACCCGCTACGACCCTCGCCGAGTCCCACCAAGTAAATCCATATGTGGGCGCCACGCAGTACGTGAACCCACTGTGGAAGGCGGAGGTTGAGGCTGAGGCTGTGGCCCAGTCGTCCAACCCGGCGCTCGCGGCCAAGATGCGAATCGTCGAGAACCAGCCGACTGCTGTTTGGATGGACTCCATGAGCGCCATCGCCGGTCCCGCCGGTGGCATGGGTCTGGCAGCTCACCTCGATGCCGCCCTGGCTCAGAAGCAGGGGTCGACACCTCTGGTCTTCAACTTCATCGTCTACGACCTTCCGGGTCGCGATTGCAACGCTCTCGCGTCCAACGGTGAGCTGCCGGCAACGGCGGCCGGTCTAACGACGTACGAGACGCAGTACATCGATCCGATCGTCGCGATCGTGAGCCAGGCGAAGTACTCGGGCCTGAGAATCGCGGCCGTTATCGAGCCCGACTCGCTGCCGAACATCGTCACCAACGCCAGCGTTTCGGCCTGCCAGGTGGCCGGCCCCTTCTACGAAACTGGCATCGAGTACGCGCTAAACAAGCTCCACGCCATCCCCAACGTCTACAACTTCGTCGACGCGGCGCACTCCGGCTGGCTCGGTTGGACGTCCAACTCGGGACCCGCTGCCAATGAGTTCGCCAAAGTTGCGCGGGCCACGACGGCCGGCGTCGCGAGCATCGACGGCTTCATCACCGACACGGCCAACACCACCCCGCTCCAGGAGCCGTTCATCAACGCCTCGACGACTGTGAATGGATCGCTGGCTATGAACGGCACCTTCTACCAGTTCAACCCGGACCTCGACGAGCAGACGTTCACGGCCGACATGTACTCCCGGCTCGTGTCCGCCGGCTTCCCCTCTAGCATCGGCATGATTGTCGATACGTCCCGCAATGGCTGGGGCGGCCCCAACCGGCCGACTGCCGCGAGCACCCTTACCACGGTCGACCCGTGGGTCAACGCGACCAAGGTTGACCGCCGACCGCATCGCGGTGCCTGGTGCAACCCGTCCGGCGCAGGCCTGGGCAACTTCCCGCAGGCCACGCCCGGTGGCTACCCGAACTCGCATCTGTTCGCCTTCATTTGGGCCAAGCCGCCCGGTGAGGCCGATGGCTCCAGCACGGCGATCCCGAACAACCAGGGCAAGGGCTTCGACCGCATGTGCGATCCGACCTATGCGCCCCCTGGCGCTGGCTGGAACGGTGCCTTAACCGGCGCGCTTCCGAACGCGCCTCTTTCCGGACAGTGGTTCCCGTCTCAGTTTGTCCAGCTCGTCACCAACGCCTTCCCGGTGGTCGGTGGCGGCACTCCCACCCCCACCCCAACCATCGCCCCGAGCGCGACCCCAACCGTTCGCCCGAGCGCGACCCCGACCGTCGGCCCGACGCCGACGCCAACCGTTCGCCCGAGCGCGACCCCGACACCCGTGCCGACGCGGACACC
>JANYJG010000192.1 GCA_025358515.1 Chloroflexota bacterium | reverse complement strand
CCGAGCCCGAGCCAGCGGCAGCGCCCGAGCCCGCGGCGGCCGAGCCCGAGCCAGCGGCAGCGCCCGAGCCAGCGGCGCCCGAGCCCGAGCCAGCGGCAGCGCCCGAGGCCGAAGCGGCCGAGCCCGCGGCGGCCGAGCCCGCGACACCACCACCCGCAGCCGAGCCACCGCCCGAGCCCGCGACACCACCACCCGCAGCCGAGCCGGCGGCCCGGCGCCGCAAGCCGCGAGCCTGACAGGGCCTCGCGCCTGCCGCCATCGCGGCCCAGCCTTATCCTGCGGCAATGCCCATCTCAGACTCTCGCCTGCCGTCGCCGGGTCCCTCATACCTGCGCCAACTCGAACTCCGTCCCGGCGATCGGCGCCGAGTCGGTATGACGCCGCCGCAGATCATCGCCGACGGCTGGTGGGTATCCCTGCTGTGGTGTGAACAGGACGGTTCCGTCATCCCGTTCGAGGATCTGGCGCCTGCCGCCGGGCCGCCGCCCGGGTCGCCGTTGATGCGCCTCGGGCCGGGTCTGGCGGGGACCCTCTCCGGCCTTGTCCTGGAGGAGAACGGCCGCCAGCAACTTCGGATCCGGCTCGGCCAGCCTCCCGCCGACGAGAACTTGCCATGGGCGGCACCGCTGACCATCCTGGCGGGATTTCGGTTCGAGCCCGCCCGAGCGCTTGCGATGCGCGAAAATGAACTCGCCCTGACGGTCCTGACCGCATTCCGGGACGCGCTACTGCGATTGTCCTACTGAATTCGGCCGTCGGCCGCCTCAGCCCGCCCAATTACACGGGTCCGCGATTAGCGCCGGGTCGTTAGACTCGGAACCTGCGGAACGTCTTGGTCGATTTCTTGGACGAACCGCCTTGCTCGCTAGACACGAATCGCCCCGTGGCAACGGGCCCGACGCCCGGGCGCACGACAACAGGAGGATCTTCCAAATGACAAGCGGCCCGGGTTCGGACGGCGGCGGTCGCGACTGGAACCGCTCCTTGCCCCGCAGCGGCGGCTGGGGTGAATACCGCCAGTACCGCGGCTGGATAATCGTAGCTATCGTCGTGTTCGTCGGACTGCCCCTGCTGGCGAGCCTCGCTGTCGCAGCCATCACCTTCGCGACAGACGCCATCTGGTATCAGAGCGTCGGGTACGCCAGCGTCTTCTGGACGCGCATCGGGTCGCAGGCGCTGTACTTCGCATTGGGCACCGCAGGAGCGTTCCTGCTGCTTTGGATCAACCTCTGGCTGGCCGGTCGACTCATGCCAAAGGGGAAGCTGCGCAGCTTCTCGCTGGACGATTTCATGGATCGGTTCAACCCCGAGCGCTACGCCGGCGCGTTCACCGGCGGTCAATTCGACGGCGCGCCGCGGCGAACCGGTCCGCGACCAGTTCAGTCGGTCGAGATTCCGGACATCAATCGGCCGATCTTCTGGGCGCTCATCGTGGTAGGGGCACTAGTTGCGATCGCCCTCGGCGCGCTGATGGCAAGCAGCTGGAGCACCATCCAGCTGTTCATCCATCGGACACCGTTCGGCCAGGTCGATCCGACCTTCGGCAAGGACATCAGCTTCTACCTGTTCGAGTTGCCGCTGTTTCGGCTGCTCCAGTCATACGCCAACGTCATCCTCATGGTTTCGCTCATCTTCGTCGGCCTGCGGTACCTGATCGGTGCCATCTCCGGAGCTTCGATGCCGACGCTGGCGCGCGTTCACCTCGGGGCCCTGGTAATGCTCCTGCTGTGGACGTTCGCGATTGGAAACCAACTCGACAAGCTCGAGCTCGTCTACAGCAACCAGAGCGGCGTCTTCACGGGCGTCAGCTACGCCGACGCGAATGCCAAGTTCCTGGCCCTGGACGCGACCACGATCGTCGCCGCCTTCGCCGGCGCCTTCGTCCTGGTGTTCGCCTATACGCGCTGGCGCATCCCGCTGGCGCTGACGCTGGTGACGTGGGTAGGCGTCAACGCGGTGCTGGGCTTCGCTTATCCGCAGCTCGTTCAGCAGCTGACCGTAAACCCCAACGCCAAGGTCCAGGAATCGCCCTACATCAAGAACAACTTGGACATGACGCGGTTGGCTTTTGGAATCGACAAATGGACCGTGCAATCGTTCACTCCGCAGGCAAAAGTGACGCAGTCAACGCTCGACGCGGCGCAGCCCACGATCCAGAACCTGCGCCTTTGGGATTACCGGCCGCTCCAGCCTTCCCTCACCCAGACTCAACTTCTCCGCAATTACTATGCCTTCGCGGACATCGACGTCGACCGCTATACCTTCACCGACCCGGCGAGTTGCGCGCCCAATCCTGCGCCGTGCGTTCG
>JANYJG010000174.1 GCA_025358515.1 Chloroflexota bacterium | reverse complement strand
TGGGCTTCGGCCGTCCCGGCGGGAGCGATGGTGCGCGGCGACAGGACCAACCGATCGACGGTCTCGGGCGTTAGCAAAACGAGCATTGCGGCGCCGCCCGGGCCCGGGCCCGGACCCCCGCCGCCACCTGGGCCGGCGCCGCCCGCGCCTGCGCCCAAGCCGCCCGCGCCCGCGCCCCCGGCCGCGCCCCACCAGCCCCGCGCTTCGGACACGCGCAGGATCGCCGGCACTGTCAGCGTCCGAACCAGCTCGACCGTCAGGGCCGCCTGCTTCGCCGCGGTGGCGCTGAGGGATCGCTCACCCGGCAAGTCTGGCCCATCCTCGAACGCCACCGGCAGCGGGACGTCCGCCCAGCGTGCCGCGTGACCCGCCCAACGTTGCCGCCACGTTTCGGGGAGCAGGTCGGGCACCTCGCGGTGAGCACCCGCCAACCACGTCAGGGCCCACACTCGGGGCACCACGCGATACGCCGCATACCCGCCGCCGCCCGTCGCAAACCACCGCCCGTGCGCATATCTGTGGGCAATCCGATCGACCAGCCGCGCCGCCTCGCCCATCGCCCCGGTCGTCAGAGAAAGGTGGGCCAACGGATCCCAGACGTGACCGTCGGCGCCGTGCTGACTGACGACGATGTCCGGCCCAAACGCCGCGGCCAAAGGCGGGACGACGGCTCGAACGGCCGCCAGCCACGCATCTGGCCCCGTGCCGGGATCAAGCGGAACATTGACCGACGTCCCAGCGGCGGTCCCCTCCCCCAGCTCGTCCACGAAGCCGGTACCGGGGAACAGCGATCGTCCGGACTCGTGGAACGAAACCGTCAGAACGCCGGGGTCGTCGTAGTGCAGCGCTTGCACGCCATCGCCGTGATGGACATCCAGATCCACGTACAACACCCGCAAGCCATCGCGGCGCGCCCGGGCGATCGCCAGGGCCACGTCGTTGTAGATGCAGAAGCCGCTGGCTCGATCCTTCATGGCGTGGTGAAGCCCCCCGCCGGGTTGATAGGCGTGCTCGACGTCACCGCGCAGGATCGCCTCGACGGCCCGCAACGACCCACCCGCGACAGTCGCCGCCGCATCGTGCATGCCGCGGAAAGGCGGGTCGTCGCCACTCCCGATGCCTGCCTCCGGCGGCAAGTCGGGGTCGGCCGAGAAGCGCCGCACAGCCGCGACATACTCCGGCGCATGCAGCCACTCCAGCTCCGCCGTCGTCGCGGGCGCAGGCGCAAGCCCCGGCACTGCGCCGACGGCCCGCAGCAGGTCGATGCCCGGCCCGAAGCGGCGCGGGGTCAGCGGGTGGCTCGGGCCAAAGTCGTATTCGAGCGAACGGGGCCCGAAGACCAGCAACGGTCCGGCGGGCGGTCCGGAGACGGACGTATCAGCCATGCACGAATGATCGCGCGGTCTGCCACCGGGCGCCAGGATCGCGCTCTCTCGCCCGGCGGCCGGCCTGCGCGGGGCGCTACTCTGCCGTCATGGCTCAGACCACCGGTCCGTTCCTCATCCGCCCTGTTCGCCCCGACGAGTTCCAGGCGCTCGGCGAGATCTGCGTAGCCGCCTACCGTTCCCTGTCGACCGTCTCTCCAGGCCAGGACGACTATGACCGCAGGCTTCGTGACGTCGCCCACCGCGCCGCCGTTTCCTGCGTCCTGGTGGCCGTCGATGCTGCGGGTGAGTTGCTCGGCGGCGTCACCTACGTCGGCGGCCCCGAGGATCCGTATTCGGAACAGCTCCAAGCCGACGAGGCCGGGATCCGGATGTTGGCGGTCAGCCCCGCCGCACAGGGCCGGGGCGTCGGCCGCGCCCTGGCCGCCGAATGCGTGGCCATAGCCCGCCGGGCCGGCCGCACCCGCATCGTTCTCCACTCAACCCCGGCGATGGCGGCTGCCATTCACCTGTACGAGTCACTGGGTTTTTCGCGCCGCCCCGACATCGACTTCTCGCCGGTTCCCGGTGTCGATATCATCGGCTACGCGCTCGAACTGACGCCGCCCTCGAACTGACCGCCGGGTCGCTCGTCTGGTTTCTTGTCGCTGCTCGGCACCGCACCGCGGAGGATCGCGACGCCGACGCCCGCCGCTGCCAGGATCGAGACGAGGCCGTCCACGAGCACCGCAGCCGGCGTGCCGAATCCGCCGGCCATGGCGCCGGTAAGGCCGTTGCCCACGGGTGTGGAGCCAACGAAGACGGTGGTGTAGACGCTTATCACTCGACCGCGGAGCGGGCCCGGCACGGTCACCTGGATTAGCGAGTTTGCGGTTGCCGCCATCGCCACGGCCCCTAGCCCGGTCAGAAAGACGGCCACGAGCGCGAGCGGGAAGGATGTTGTCTGCGACAGCCCAACCTCGGCCGCGCCCAGTAGGGCCGCCCCGCCTACGAGCATGCGCAATCTGGGCCGCTCGCCGGCCGCCACGACCAGCGCCGCGATCAGCGCCCCGATCCCCATGGCGGCGGACATCATTCCGAACCCGACCGACCCGACGTTGAGGACTCCGCCGGCCATTGCCGGCAGGACCACGTTGAAGTTCATGCCAAAGGTCGAGACGATTCCGACGGTCACCACGACGAGCAGGACCAGCGGCGTCCGCCATACGTACGAAATGCCTTCGGCAAGATTCGCCCGAACCTCCGAGATGCTCCGCGGCATTGCGAGCCGCTGCGATGGCACGAGCTCGCTGTCTCGCATCATCAGCAACCCGGCCACGACCGCGACATAGCTGAGGGAGTTGAGCAGGAAGCACAAGCCCGTGCCAACGACCGCGACCAGGACCCCGGCTACAGCAGGCCCGATGATCCGGGCGCCGTTGAAGACGGCCGAATTCAGTGCAATGGCATTGGCTATGTCCTCGCGGCCCACCATCTCGACCACGAAAGACTGGCGGGTGGGCATGTCGACGGCGTTGACGAAGCCGAGCGCCAACCCCAGGGCAAAGATGTGCCAGACCTGAACGTATCCGGAGAGAACCAGCACCGACAGAATTAGGGCGAGCAGACCGGCCACGATTTGCGTCCCGATAACCGTTCTTCGTTTTGGCCACAGGTCGGCGATCATGCCGCCGAAGAGACCGAGGACCATCACGGGCAGGAACTGCACCGCGCCCAGGAGGCCAAGGTAGACCGCCGCATCCTTTGGCCCAACAAGCGTAAGGACCAGCCACGCCTGAGCCACGCTCTGCATCCACGTTCCGGTTACGGAAATTAGCTGGCCGAAGAAGAAGAACCGGAAGTTGCGGTGCTTGAGGGCGCGACCTGTGGCGCTCAGCTTGACTCGACTGCCGACGATCACGGTGCCACCACGGACTCTGCCACGGACTCGGCCCCGTCGGACTCGGCCGCCACTTCCGCGAGCCTGGCTGTCGTTCGCGCTCGTCTGCCTTCGGCTTCGTCGACCATCGCCGCCAGACGCTCGATCTTGGTCCGGAGCGTAGATATCTGGCGGTCGTAGCTGGCCAGGCGCTCCCGCAGGATGCGTCGCCGCTCAGTCGGGTCCGCGGTGGCATGAAAGGCTGCGTGCCCGCGCTCCCGAGCCGCTTCGTCTTCCAAGAGCTGGGCAATCTCCGCCAGGGAGAAGCCGGCATCGTCGCGCAGGGCCTTGATGAAGCGGAGGCGCTCGAGGTCCGTGCTGTCGTAGAGTCGGTACGCGCCCTCCGACCGTGCCGCGGGCCGGAGCAACCCCTGCTCTTCCCAATAGCGCACGGAACGTGGCGTCGCGCCGATCTCCGCCGCAGCTTCCTGTATGCGCAGCAGCCGCGTTTCGGCCGCATGCGCCGTGGTTTCCATGACCCCAGTCTGCCACAACCTTGCCGTTTACGTGAAGGTTGAGGCGGGGACCTCGCGGTCTACTGGGCCCCGGGCCCGAGAATGTCGTACTGAACCTGCAGGGCCGCCTTCAGCTGGGCCAAGGCCTGGTTGATATCCAGATGGGGCGTGCGCTGCAGCTTGACCAGGAAGTCCGAAAGGACGACCTTCGAACCTGCCGGATTGAGCGTTGCGGAGTCGTGGCTTGGGACGGCCGGATGCTTTGACATCTCGGCGATCACGCTCCAGTTGACCTTGTTGCCGGGGAAGACCTTGTCCAGGGAAGCGTCCAAGTCGGCGAAATACGCGGCCTGATCGGAGAATCGGGCGGGCTCGCCCCCGTAGGCGGCCCTCAGGCCCGGGTCGGCCATCATCGCCAGCATCGCCTTGTAGGCCGCGCCCGAATTCTTGCCGGCCTTGAGGATGACGAATGCGTCGACATCCAGAGGCGACGACGTCTTGCCGTTGTAGGTCGGCAGGACGGCGATGTCCCAACTCCTGATTCTGGCGTTGGACGTTCCGTCGACGTTGAGGGACCCGTACGATGGGATCTCCCAGGACCAGGATGGCTCCATAGCGGCACTGCCGATGGCCGCGAGGGTTGAGTTTGGGCCCAGCAGGAGCGTATGGGCGAAGGTGTCAGTAGCGGCTGCGTGGCTCGTCCACATCGCGTCGTAATACCAGGTCCAGGCGTGGGCCCAGGCGTCCGGGATTTGCGCGGTCCTCCCATCCGGCCCAACAAGCGAGCCGCCGCCGAAGGTGGAGGCAAACCGAAGCGCGTCCGCATAGCCGATGTCAAAACCGTACCGGACGATGTTCCGCGCATCGAAGCCGATTTGAGAGGCGTTCTTGCCGGTCTTGTCGACCGTTAGGCGCGTCGCCACGGTGGCCAGCTCGTCCCAAGTCCAGTCCTGGTTCATATACCGCTCGCCGACCTTCGTGGGCAGAGGCGGCAATCCAGCCTGGCCGAAAAGGTCCTTGTTGTAGAAGAGATAGCCCGGGAAGATATCGTATGGCAGACCGATCAGGCCGTCGCTGCCCTGCTTGAGGTAGTTGACTACTGCCGGCTCGAATCCGCTGAGGTCCGTGTGGTTGCTGCTCACCAGCGGTGCAAGGTCCAGCAACAGGCCATTGACTGCCAGCCGGCCGCTGGCGCCGATCGGACCCACGACGTCCGGAGCATTGCCCGAGGCGATCTCGGTCTTGAGGGTGTCCGCCGCAATGGCGTTCGGCACGATCTCGAGGTAGAGGGCGACACAGTCGGAATTCTTGGCGTTGTAGCCGCTGACGAAGCGCCGTTCCGCCTCAATCTGGTTGGGTTGCGAGCCCGGCCCGAGTCCGATGAACCACCGAACTGAAATGCG
Organism: Chloroflexota bacterium; assembly: GCA_025358515.1. GTDB lineage: Bacteria > Chloroflexota > Limnocylindria > Limnocylindrales > CSP1-4 > Fen-1039. Next base: position 8,805 of record JANYJG010000174.1, on the reverse strand, counting down.
CTCTCCATGGCACACCGACGGCTCAGCGACGACATGGCTGGCCGCGGCCGTTGGAGAGGGCGTCGCGGCCGGCACCGGAATCGGTCGAAGCTGCATCACTATCAACGCCAGTACAATCACACCGACGATAGCGGCCAGTCCAACCGGCAAAGCCGTGCGAGTGTGGCCGCGGCGCCTAATGCCGTGGGGGTCTTGGGCAACTCGTTTCGCGGACACTCGCGGCACTGCGGCAGCCAACGCCAGAAGCCGCCCCTTAAGGCGCGCGTCAAACTCGTCCATCACCCACGCACCTCCAGCGCCGGACGAAGTTTCGCCCTGGCGCGCGATAGCCGGCTCGCCAGAGTCCCTCGCGGGACGCCCAGAGCGTCGGCCACTTCATCCTGGGCATAGCCTTCGACAACGGTGAGAATCAGAGCCGCCCGGGTTCTGCGGTCCAGGCCCGACAGGGCCAGCCACAGATCCGGGTCGATTTCCATCGCCCAGGTCGCGTCCGTGTCCTCAACAGCGAGGAAGCCCCATCGGCGTCGGCGGCGCCCCTCGCTGATCGCCAACCGTACCCCGACCACCGCGAGCCATCGGGCCACTTCATCGGGGCTTCCTATCGGCCAGCGTTCGGCGGCCTTCAGGAATGCCTGCTGGGCCAGGTCGCGGGCCTCCTCAGGATCGCGAACGACCAGCGTCAATCGCCCAACTAGCCAGGGCTGGTGTCGGCGAAATGCCGCATCCAGGCTTTCCGATTCGGCGAAGGTCCCGTCCTGCGATATCGGCACCAGCAGCATCTCCCTCATATCTGGCTAACGCCCGACCCGCCCCAAGTGTTGCAGCATCGGCGCTTTAAATGTGCGGAACTCGGCTGCGCTGTTGACACGCTAGCTGTCACTCCAACCTGCCATGCTGCGGGCATGGAATCGGCCAAACTCGTTTCGCTCCCTTCCCAATCGAGCCGCCAGGCGATCGTCCGGGTCGAGGCGGAGCGGCTCGTCGTCGAACATCTGGTCCTGGAAGACCCCGCTCTCGCGGCGTTCGTCGGCGAGCGCCCAACGGAGGAGCGGGCCCTCCTGGTCGAGCGGGCGATGCGCATTGGCCTGACCGCCATCCAGAGCGTCGGCGTGACGGTGAACGTGGATGCGGTTAGGGCCGAGTTCCAGGGCCTGCTGCGGCAAACGGAGGCGGCCAACGAGCGAGCGGCGACGGCGCTGGACATGCTCCTCCGCCAGAATTTCGCCGATGGCGAGGGTCGGCTCCCGCGCACGCTGGAACGCTTCCTGGGAGACAAGGGCCAGCTCACGGATTCGTGGACGAGCTGTTCGACGAAGGCAAGCGGGACAGTGCCATCGGTCGGATGAAGGTGCTGCTCGGGACCTATTTCGACGGGGACGCGTCGCGACTGGCGACGCTTCTCGATCCGACTCGTCTGGGCTCGCCGCTGCACCAGTTCCGAACGGAAATGGCGGACGGTTTCGCCCGGCTGAACGAGCGGCTCGCTGCGCTGGAAGCCTCTGGCGCGGCGCGGGCCTCGGAGCGATCCAAGTCATCCGCGAAAGGCACGGACTTCGAGGACACGATCGAGGCGCTGCTGGGCGACGTGACACGCGGCTCGGGAGACCTGTTGGAGCGGACAGGCACGGACACCGGTACCGCCATGGGATCCAAGAAGGGCGACTTCGTCCTAAGCCTCAATGCCGAAGCGACGGCAGGGTGCGAGCTGCGGGTCGTGGTGGAGTGCAAGGACCGATACGTCTCCGGCCGGGCCATGCGCGACGAGCTGCGCGAGGCCAAGTCGAACCGGGACGCGGCCGTGGCCCTGGTCGTCTTCACGCCGGCCCACGCCCCAGCGGGCATCGCCCCGTTCGATGTCCGGGCCGGGGACGTGTACTGCGTGGTGGATCCTGCCGTGCCCGATCCGGCGACACTGGAGGCCGCCGTCAGGCTGGCCCGGCTGCTGGCATTCCAGACGCTACGCGAAAGGGACGTTGAGGTGGACGCGGCGGCGGTCTCCGAGGCGCTAAAGGGCATCCGAGAACAGCTGGAGACGCTGCGAGCCTTGAAGATGACGCTCACTTCCATCGGGACGAGCGCCAAGGAGGTCTACGCGGGCCTGGATCGGCTGCGGGACGGGATCCTCGCTCGCCTGGTCGAGGCGGAGGCGGAGTTGCGCCACACCTGACCCCGCATCGGGAGGGCGCGAGGGCAGTGTCTGGGGAGAGGCGTATCGCGAGGCGGAGCACAGGGCGCGACCGAATCGACAGGCGGGAATGGCACGCTATGCTCGGCCGGTGCGAGCTCACCACCAGGGCTCGCAGGTGCGAGGTGCAGCCCAATGGCGCGTTCCATGTGGAAGGGGGCAATCCAGTTCGGCCTGGTGACGATTCCCGTCAAGCTCTACTTGGCCACGGAATCGAAGGGCGTGAGCTTCAACATGCTCCACGCCGAATGCCTGGGCCGGATCCAGATGAAGACGTACTGCCCCACCGACGACGCCTACATCGAGCGCAGCGACACCGTCCGCGGTTATGAGATCGGGTCCGGCCAGTACGTCGTCGTCACCGATGACGATCTTGCGTCGGTGCCGCTCAAGACCGTCCGGGCAATCGAGATCGAGCAGTTCGTGCCCATCGACGCCCAGAGCGAATCCATGAGGTTCGTGAAGCAGGCGTACTACCTGGAGCCCGATCCGGTCGCCCGCAAGGCGTTCTATCTGCTCCGGCAGGTTCTCGCCGAGAAGGGGCTGCGTGCCATCGGCAAGATCGTGCTGCGGGATCGTGAGCAGCTGGCGGCGCTGGATCCGTTCGCGTCCACCATGCTCCTCTCGACGCTCTACTGGCCGGACGAGGTCAGGTCCACGGCCGAGTTGACTCTGCCGCAGACCGAAGTCGAGATCAAACCCGCCGAGCGGGCGATGGCCGAGCAGCTCGTGGCTGCCATGACCGCCGAGTTCGACGCGACGGCGTACCACGACAGGTATCGCGAGGCTCTGATGGCGATCATCGAGGCCAAGGCGGCCGGATCCGAGATCGCCGAGCTCGCCCCCACGCCTGCAGCCAGAGTGACAGACCTGATGGCCGCCCTGGAGGCGAGCGTTGCCGCGGCCAAGGCCTCGCGCCAGTCCCCAGAACCCGAGCAGATGATCGCGGCGGCAAGCAAGAGGGCCGCCCGCAAGCCCGCGCCCGTGGCCATTCCCGCGGCAGGGGACGAAACCGATGCCGAGGCCGAAGCTTCGGCCGTTGCTCCGGTCCGCCGCCGCAAGTCAGCCTGAACCTGCCCCGGCCACACTGGCCGCTTCGCGCCACGCTACCCTGGGCGCATGCCTGCGCATCCCTGGCCCCTGTTCGATCTACGGGTCCGGACGCCCAATCTCGAGCTACGCCTGCCGACCGACGAAGATCTCATCGCTTTGGCTCGTATCGCCCGAGCCGGCGTGATCGACGAAGACCGCACGGCTTTCCTGGTGCCATGGCACAAGCTGCCCTCGCCTGCCTTTGAGCGCCAGTTCCTGCTGCATTTTTGGGCCGACCGCGGCAGCTGGGACCCGTCGAAGTGGCAGCTCCCACTAGCGGTGATCGCGGACGGCCAACCGATCGGGATTCAGGAAATGATCGGCCACGACTTTGCGATAAAGCACGTCATCAAATCCGGCAGCTGGCTCGGGCGCGACTTCCAAGGCCGCGGCCTTGGCACGGAAGCCCGCGCGGCCATCCTCGCGCTCGCCTTCGACGGCCTGGGCGCCGACATGGCCGAGTCGGGCTACATCGAGGGCAACGCCGCCTCGGCGCGAGTCTCGGAGAAGCTTGGTTACCGCCTGGTCGGCGACGAGGTCTATGCCATCGAGGGCAAGCGCGCCCTTGAGATGAAGGTTCGGGTCACCCGGGAGACCTGGCAGAGCCAGCTCGTGCCGGTCACGATCGAAGAACTCGAGCCCTGCCTGAAGCTGATGGGCGTCGGCGAACTCGGGCCGGAAGAGTGGGTGCGGCTGTAGCCGCTCGGAAGCCTGTAGAAGCGGGAGCTAGCGGTCTCCGGCGCGGCGACCCACGAGCCACCACGCGAACGGGAAGATCCCGGCGGCAATAGCCAGCTTGATCGTGTCGCCGATGACGAACGGCGTGAGGCCGAGCTCGATGGCGCGGGCCGGTGAAACGCGCAAGGCCAAAGCCAGCCACGGGACGGCGATAGCGTAGATCACGACTTCGCCCAGGATCATGGCGCCGATCGCGCCGCCGATGTGGCGATCCCAGCCGTTCTCCGCCAGCCAGCCGACGAGGGCTCCGGCGAACAGGAAGCCGATCAGATATCCACCCACGGCCCCGAGGGCCAGGCCGCCCGAGTCGAAGCCGACGATCGTGTTCAGGCCGTGCTGCTGATGGGCATAGATGGGCAGGAAGAGCCCCAGCAGCAGATATAGGCCGATCGAGAGGGCACCGCGACGCAGCCCGAGTGCCCCGCCCACGACCAGTATCGCCAGGGTCTGGCCGGTGACCGGCACCGGAGTGCCCGGGACGGCAAAGGCGATGTTAGCCGTGAGGGCGATAAATACCGCCCCGATACCTACGAGGGCTATGTGGCGGATGCGCGAGCTCATGCGCTCGCCGAGACGGATCGGCACCAAGAAATCGCCGATCGTGATCCCTCGTTCAGCGGCAGGAACGCGGTGAAGGTGCGGGGTCGCAAGCATGCGTCGGGTTTCCCTTCGATTGTGGCGCGGCTGTGACCGGGACCGTCCTCCGTGGTCAGGTGGGCGCAGTGTAGCAAACGGGTGCAAATTGCCGCGTCTACGCCGCCGCTTACTCGTGCTGGAGCGACCTTACGATCGATATCCGGCTGGCCAGACCTGCCGGGTAAATCGACGCCGTCACGCTAACCAGCACGCCGAAGCAGACGGCCAGGCCGATCGAAACCCAGGGTGGATCGAGCGAAACGCCGAAACCGCTGCTCGACAGCATGACCAGGACCACGCCCACGCCCAACCCCACGACCGCTCCAACGATCGCCCCGACGATACCAAGAACGCCGGCCTCGATCACCACCATGGCCCAAACCTGGCGGCTCGTCATGCCGGTCGCGCGCAGCACGCCGATCTCGCGAACACGCTCCAGAACGCTCATCGAGAAGGTATTCACCATGCCGAGCCCGGCCACCACGACCGCGACCAGCGCCAGAGCTTCCAAGAGCCGGAAGATACGATCGAGGGCGTCGCCGAAACTGCCCTGAATTCGATCCAGATTCGCCGGCTCCAGGGCGTAGCCGACTGCGGCCGAATCGACCGCCGCTCGAGCCATCGACTCCTGCCCGGTCTGGTACCGCACGGCGTAGAAGTCCGCGCCCGTGGCGCCAAACGGCCCGACGGCGTCGGCCCAGCCAATCAGGATCGCCTCCTGCGATCCGCTCGGAATGGAGTGGGCCACGATCCCCACGACGCGGAGCTGCGTCGGCGTCGCCGCGGTTGCGAACGAAAGTGCGTCGCCCAGGTGCATGTTGTACGCCCTGGCCAGCGACTCGGGCACGATCACGCTCCCACCCGTGTCGATCGCGTTCAGGGCCGTGGCGCGGTCGCCGCCTCCCGCCGCGAAGACGAGCCGGCCGTCATCGAGGAAGTCCTTGCCGACGATCGCGGCCGCTTCCTGCCGCACGGGCGCCCGGCCCCCGAATGGCACGCCGAACAATCCGATCGGCGATACCGACTTCACGCCCGGCATGGCCGCCACCTCGGCTTGAACCGGATCCGCGCTGGGGAGTGGTCGGATGGAGCTCAGCAGCTCGCTGCCGGGGATCGTCTCCGCCAGCCAGCTGGCGCCGATCTGACGCACGTTCTGCGCGGCGGTGCCGAGGGCCACGATCATTGCCAAACCCACTACCAGGGCACCCGCCGTCAGAGCAGTCCGGCTTCTGTTGCGGGCCAGGGAACTGCGTGCCAGCCGCTCCTCGTTTCGGAATATCCGGAACGGGATGCCGGCCAATCGCAGCATCGGCCGCAGGATGAGAGGCACGACTAGCACGGATCCCAGCAGCAGGCCATACACGAGCAGCGGGCCCACCAACCCCGTCGCTGCCCCGCCCAACGGTCCCTGACCGGCGTCCGCGGAACCGCGAGGCCAGACGGCAAGTGCCGCCAGAGCCAGGACCCCGAATACCACAACGAGCCAGCGCAATCGAGCGGCCCCTGCCGCCCCGCCCACCGGCCCCCGCCGCAAAGCCTCAATGGGCGAGATCCGACTGGCACGCCACGCCGGCTCCAGGGCTGCCGCCAGGGTAACGCCGGTGCCTATGACGAACGCCAGTACCAGGGTCGTGAGCGACAGGCTCGGTGCGGTCAGGGCGATCGAGCCGGCGGAGCCCACCCAGGACGCAGTCAACACGGCCAGGCCCACACCACAAACGACGCCCACCAGCGAGCCTGCCAACCCGAGCACCAGCGCCTGCAGCATCACAAAGTTGATGACCTGCGATCGTGTCGTGCCGGCGGCGCGTAGCAAACCTACCTCGCGGGTCCGTTCCGAGACCGTCATGGACAGCGTGTTGAAGATCAGGAAGGCCCCGGCGAACAAGACCACGGCCGCGACCAGGAGCAGCGTGCCGGCCAACCCGGCGGTTTCATTCCGGAGCGAGTCCGCCAGATCCGACGTGCGTGACAGTAGGTATGGCTCGGACGTTATGCGGTCCTCGATCTGGCCGATCAACTCGTCCGCCGAGGCCCCGGGCCGCGTCCCAAGATCGACCCGCATCACGCCGGTCGTCCCGAACAGCGTCTGGGCTGAGGTCAGGGGCAGGTAGACCAGGCGACCGGCCGCATCGGGTACCGACCCGTTGCCGGCGATGATGCCTACGATCCGATACGTCTGCGGCCCCGAGGTGCCGCCGTTGAGGGTGATGGTTCCGCCGACGGCGAAACCGCCCGCGGCCGCCAGCGTCTGCGTCACCAGGGCCGTGTCCCGGTCGCCCGTCGCGAGCAGACTCCCGGAAGAGAGCGGCATGTCGTGGAGGAGCGGTTCACGGGCAGGGTCGATGCCCAGGACCGTCACCGGAGCGGGCAGTTTCGCGGCTGCAATCTGGCTGAGACTGACGGCCAGGTACGTCTTGCGCTCGAGAGCCGGCGCGGCCACTGCTGCCGCGCTGGCGCGTTCGATTGAGGCCACGGCATCGGCGCTCAGGCCGCGCTCCTCCAGGGCCTGGACCCTCACCGCGGCGTGGCCCATCTCATCCGACGCGGCCTTGTCCACCGCCGCGTTCATGGTCGCGCCGGCGGACAGCGAAGCGAAGAGCACGGCCACGCCCAAGGCGATGCCGGCACTCGTGAGTAGGCTGCGCAGAAGACGATCGCGCAGGTTCCGCCATGCCAGCGACGAGAGGCGCCGCACGGATCAGAGGCCCAGTTGGGCGAGGCGATCGATGAGCGGCCGGGCGTCCCGATCGGTGCGACGCCCCAGTTCGATTTCGTCGCGAATCAGGCCGTCTCCGACCACCAGGACCCGATCGGCATGCGCGGCGGCTCGGGCGTCGTGCGTCACGAGCACGATCGTCTGGCCCAACTCGTCGCAGGATCGCCACAACTCGTCGAGGATCTCGCCGCCGGTGGCGTAATCCAGGTTGCCGGTCGGCTCGTCCGCCAGCAGGATAGCCGGCTCCATGACCAGCGCCCGGGCCAGTGCCACGCGCTGCTGCTCGCCTGCGGAGAGCTGGTCCGGTCTATTGCGCTCACGGCCGACGAGATCTACCAATTCGAGGACCTCGCGAATGCGAGCCGCGGCTTCCCCGCGACGCGGATCGGTCCCAGCGATCGTAAACGGCAGGGCCACGTTCTCGTACACGTCCAGCAGCGGGATCAGGTTGAAAAACTGGAACACGAAGCCGGTCTTCTCGCGGCGCAGTCGGGTGGCGTCCGTGTCCGAAAGGCGGCTGATCACCTCTCCGTCGAGCACGACCTCGCCACTCGTCGGCCGATCGAGACCACCTAGCAGCTGCAACAGCGTGCTCTTGCCCGAACCCGACGGCCCCATCAGGGCCACAAACTCGCCGCGTCGGACCTTGAGCGACACGCCTTTGAGGGCGTCGACGTCGCGGTTGCCAAGGCGATAACGCTTGGTCAGGTTGCGGGCTTCCAGGATTGTTCCGTCCGGCCGTGGGCGAACTCCCGTACTCGGAAGTGGGGGCCGGGTCGGAGACGAGAGGGGCGGCTTGGTGGACACCCCGGCAGTGTAGTCAATCCCCGTCGTCAAAGGCCGGTGGACGCGTTGACCACCTCCGCTACCAGCCGAACAGGCCGCCGAACAGCGTCCGGAACAGGGAGTCCACGGGGCCTGGCGATTGCTGGTTCTCGCGGACTCGGAGGCTCTGGCCGGTCGCCATGGTGGCCCGGGTCGGGGTCGGCGTCGGGGTTGCGCGAGCCCTTGGGGTCAACGTGGCTGGCGTCGTCGGGGCAAGGGTGGCCGAAGTCGTCGGCGTCGCGCTCGTGATCGGAGTCGAGATGGAGGTCGCAGTTCGCGCAGGCGTCAAGGCCGCGGTTGGGCCCGGCGTCGGGCTGATGGTGGACTTCGGGGCCGGGTTGAGGGTTGGTTTGGGTGTTGGCCTGAGGGTGGGTTTGGGTGTTGGCCTGAGGGTGGGTTTGGGTGTTGGTGTCGCGGCCACGCCGCACGGGACCGAGAATAGGATCGCGTACAGCTTGCGGTTGTCGGCGGCCTTATAGGCACCGACGCCCATCCGCTTCCAGTTCCCCAGAATGTTAGCGCGGTGGCTCGTGGAACCCATGAAGGCGACTTCGATCCGGGATGTCGCGACGGCGTCGTCCCACGTGCTCAGGCCGATGTTCTCGCCGGC
>JANYJG010000151.1 GCA_025358515.1 Chloroflexota bacterium | reverse complement strand
CGAACTCGAGACCGAACTGGCCATCCACAGGCGTGCCTCCGAACTCCTCGCGGAGCACAGCCACCCAAAAGGCGTTTCGAGGCCGTAAATGCGCATTTCGCTGATTTCGCCACTCTGGTTCGCCGGAATTCGCCACTCTGGTTCGCGAGTTTTCGCCGCACTCTCGGAGGCCGCGCCAGCGGCCGACGCAGGGCGTCAATTCATCCCCTGATCCTCACCTCCTTTGAGCTTCGGTTGTCGGCGTAGTGTGCCACGGGCTCAGCGGCCATCGGTCAACTTCTCGTCGCCGGCGGCGGACTTCGGCGGCTCGGCGCGTCGCATCGACTCGCCACGCAGTTCGATCCTGTGAGCACCGGCGAGCAGGCGATCGAGGATGGCGTCGGCGATCGTCGCTTCACCCAGGTTCTCGTGCCAGAGCGCGATCGGAAGCTGGCTCGTGACGATGGTGGATCGAAGCCCTGCCCGATCCTCGATCACTTCGAGCAGATCCGCTGCCGCCTGATCGGCAAGAGGCTGTAGGGCGAAGTCGTCGAGCACGAGCACGTCGACCCTGGCCCAGGCCCGCATGAGTCGAGGCAGCCGGCCATCGGCCCGACCGGCGGCGATCTCGGCGATCAGACGCGGTGTTCGGACATACAGGGCACTGTGGCCGGCCCGGATGGCCGATAGGGCGAGAGCGCAGGCGATGTATGTCTTGCCGACACCGGTCGGCCCCACGACCAGCACGCCCTGATGGCTGCCCACCCAGCCTGCCCGGGCGAGATCGAGCAGCACTCCACGGTCGAGACCGCGGGGTGCGCGGAAGTCGATATCTTCGATCGAGGCATCGAGTCGCAGCTTGGCCGCCCGAAGGCAACGCTCGAGGCGGCGGTTCTCGCGCTCGGTCACTTCCCGATCCACGAGCAACCCGAGACGGTCCTCGAAGCCAAGACCGCCATAGGCCGCGGGTTGTTCGCGCTGGTCGGCGAGGCCTCTGGCCATGCCTGCAAGATTGAGTGTGTAGAGCTTGTCGAGCGTTGGTGTCGTGAGCACGTTGATCTTCCTTTCAGCGATAGTAGGTGGCGCCGCGGACGTTGGGGTGGTCGGCGCGGGGACGAGTCGGAGCGCAGCTCGGCAGAGGCGTTCGATCCAGACCGGCCTTCAAGATCGAGTCGATGCTGCGGTAGCCGATGGCACCGGCGGCGAGGGCCCGCTCACAGGCGGCTTCGAGGCGGTCGTGGCCATAGCGATCACCCAGACGCAGGACGCCAAGGCACGACCGGAAGCCCTGCGCTGGATGAGTTCGTGAGGCTAGGATGGCGGCCACGAACGCGCCGGTAGAGGGTCCGGCCTGCTCGCCCCAGGCGACGATGCGCCCGGGACTCCACTCCCGGTGAGCGCGGTGGCTCGGCGGCATGTGGGCGTCGATCGTGCTGTGGCGGCCAACCTGCGCGCTGCGGGCATGGCTCGCCACCCGGCGGCCACGGACGAAGATCTCGATGGCCGCGGCGCTGATGCGGACATCGGCCCGCTCACCTGTGAGCTGGTGTGGAACGCTGTAGTAGTGGCGGTCGATCTCGAGGTGGTAGTCGGGCCCGACCCGCGCCCGCTTCCAGGTGGCGAACTCGTAGGGCCGGGAAGGCAGCGGCTTCAATGCCGGCCGATCGATCGATTCGAAGACGCTGCGCCGCGTTCCTTCGAGCTTCCGGAAGGGTCGGTTGTTGAGCCACTCGAGGCGCTCAGCGATCGCCGCGTTGGCTTCGGCAATCGAGAAGAACGTGTGGTTGCGCAGGGCCGCGAGGACCCAGCGCTCGGCGACCTGGACGCCGACCTCGACCTTGGCCTTGTCTCGTGGTTTGCGCGATCTCGCCGGGATGATGGCTGTCCCGTAATGGGCGGCGAGATCGGAGTAGCTGCGGTTGAGATCTGGCTCATAGCGATGTGCCTGATCGACCGCGGCTTTGAGGTTGTCAGGAACCAGGATCGCGGGCACACCGCCGAAGAACTCGAAGGCTCGGACGTTCGCCGCGCACCAGTGGGTGAGCTCCTGCGATGGCAAGGCTTCGGCATAGGTGTAGCTGCTTGCTCCCAGGACCGCGAGGAAGAGCTGCGCCCGCCGGATCTCGCCGGTCTCCGGATCGACGATCGGGACGGTGTGCCCGGCGAAGTCGAGGAAGAGCTTCTCGCCGGCGTGATGGTCCTGGCGCATCACAAGATCGAGCTTGCCCACGTAGGCGTGATAGGACTCGGTGAACCAGGTGTATCCGAAGCCGTCGGGATGGCGCTCCCGATACTCGGTCCACAGCAGAGCCTGAGTCACACCCGCCCGGCGCAACTCGGCGTGGACCAGCTCCCAGTCCGGGACAGGTCGCGCGAGGATGGCCGGTGGCGGAGCTGGCCGTCCGAAGAGCCGCTCTTCTAAGCCTCGATCATCGAGATCGTCAGGCAGCGGCCAGGAAAGACCTGCGGCCGCGGCTCGCGAGAGGTAGTTGCGGACCGTCGTGCGCGGCAGATGGGCCGCGATGGCGATCTCGGTTGGCGACAAGGACTTTGCCTGGGCAAGCCGCAGGACTTCTCTGATCTGGCGCATGGCAGAACGGGGACGGGGCACCGGCATCTCTCCTCGATGGACTTCATCGAGAGGCAGGGTGCGGTGTCCGACGAGCTCACGTCGACGCTGCTGGCGATCTCCGAGAAGGGGTGGCCATTACGCGTGAAACGCGCGGCCAAAACCCGTGAAACGCGCGGCCAATTCCGGCGAATTGGGTTGGCGAATTCGCGTGAAACCGGGTGGCGAAAACCTGTGAAATCCGCAATCGAGCGACGCCGTCGCCAGGGTCGTGTTGCGACGATACCCGTTCCTCTCGACGCGTGAGGGCGGGCCTGGCGCGAGCCCTCTACCCAGCGTCGTGGAGGTGCCCAGGAACGAGACCCAGCCCGAGGGGACGTCCATGTCGAGCCTCTACATCTGGTTGCAGTACTTTGGGCGCAGGATGGGATCGATTACTTCTGGGAGTTGATCTAATGGACGTGCCTTCTGTGATGATCCGTCGATCGTCCGCCGGCGGATACGACGTCTCGGCGAGTTTCGACGAGTGGCGAGCTGGCTGGGGGTGCCTAAACGAGTTCGTGCACGGGCTGCGTGTGAGCGATTACGAGCGTGATGTCGGTGCCTCCAAGACGGACCTGCGCATCGCGATGGAAGAGATGAGAGACTGCACGATGCCGCAGCCTGATAGGCGAGAGTGGGTCATGACATCGACCGGAGAGAGCGCGCTTGAGGCGGCGGTCGCGGCCCTCATCGGGGGCGAGTGGATCCGCCCAGAGGAGTTCCACCCGAGACTCGGGGTGGAGCGCGAGCAGGTCGCTAGTCTGGCGACGGCGCTGTCAGAGGTGCGACAACATGCCGACCGAGAGTCAACACCCTGACCGTCGTCGACAACGCCACACGCATAGTGGCCGGGAGCCTACCTCCTTGACGGGCATGCCGCCGGCCGTCTGACCGGTCTCACCACCAGAACTTCGTGTCAACGACGGCCACAGCGAGACGTTCGACTTCACCCCGACCGGCGGCCAGCGGGATCTCCAGGTGGGCGGACAGCTGATCTCCCGCTCCGCGGCCACGTGATCTCCATATCGGCGGTCAGCTGATCGGACGATTCGTCAGCCCAGCGGCATCACCCCCTTGCCGGCCGTGGCCTCGGCGAGACGGTAGCTGGCTCCGTCGGTGAGGACCACATGGGCGTGATGCAGAAGCCGATCGACAGTCGCTGTGGCGAGGGTCTTGGGCATGATGGTGTCGAAGCCCGAGGGGTGGAGGTTGCTGGTGACGGCCACACTGCGCCGCTCGTAGGCG
>JANYJG010000207.1 GCA_025358515.1 Chloroflexota bacterium | reverse complement strand
CCCTCCGTGCCCGCGGCCATCACCCCCACACCGTCGCCCACTTCCTCGATCGCCTGCTCTTCGCCATGTTCGCCGAAGATGCGGGCATCCTGCCCAAGAACCTTATCGATCGTCTCGCGAGCGCGACCAAGGGCGACGCCGCGGCCTTCTCTGCTGCCTTGCACGATCTGTTCGGCAAGATGGCCAAGGGTGGCGGACTGTTCGGTGTGGAACGTATCGAATGGTTCAACGGCGGCCTCTTCGATGACGCCGAGGTGATCTCACTCGCGCCGGCGGAGATGGAGACGATCGGCCGGGTGTCGAAGCTCGACTGGAGCCAGATCGAACCCGCTATCTTCGGAACGCTCTTCGAGCGCGGCCTCGACCCAGACCAGCGTGCGCAGCTCGGCGCCCACTACACCGATCGAACTTCGATCCTGCGGCTTGTGGAGCCCGTCCTGATGGAACCGCTCCGGCGCGATTGGGCGCAGACGCAGGAGAAGATCACGCCGCTCGTCCTGGCGGGCCGGAAGGTGACCGCCCGAACGCCGGCCGATCAGAACCCCGAGCGCATATTCGGTGCCTTCCTCGAACGCCTCCGCGCCATTCGGGTGCTTGACCCCGCCTGCGGCAGCGGCAACTTCCTGTACATCTCGCTCCAACTCCTCAAAGACCTCGAATACGAGGCCATCCAATGGGGCTCGCTCGTGCTGCGTATCCCCCAGGAGTTCCCCCAGGTCGGACCGCAGAACCTGCTCGGCATCGAGATCAACCCATTCGCGGCCGAGCTGGCGCGGGTCACGATCTGGATAGGCCAGATCCAGTGGATGCTCGCCCACGGCCTCGGCCATCCGACCAACCCGGTCCTCCAGCCGCTAAACAACATCCGCGAGCAGGACGCTCTCCTCGACCTGTCGGACCCGAGCCACCCGCAAGAGGCCGAGTGGCCTGAGGCGGACGTCGTGGTGGGCAATCCGCCATTCCTCGGCGGCAAACTCCTCCGGACGAATCTTGGCGACGAGACCGTCGACGCGATGTTCGAAGTCTTTGACGGCCGGGTGCCCGCGGAGGCCGATCTCTGCGCCTATTGGCATGAGAAGGCGCGGGCGCAGATCGAATCCCATCGCCTGAAGCGGGCCGGCTTGCTCGCAACTCAGGGGATTCGCGGCGGTGCGAACCGCCGAGTTCTCGAACGGATCAAGCAGACGGGCGACGTCTTCTTCGCCTACGCGGACGAGCCCTGGGTCCTTGCCGGGGCGAACGTACACATCAGCTTCGTCGGCCAGGACGATGGTGCCGATACTGAGCGAACTCTTGGCGGGCGACCGGTCGCGACGATAAACGCCGACCTAACCTCTGGGCTGGATCTCACTCGGGCGCGCCACCTTCGCGAGAACCTCGGGCTCTCTTTCATGGGCGACACCAAGGGTGGCGCATTTGACATCAACTCCGAGACCGCCAGCATTCTGCTCGCGTCGCCCAACCCGGACGGCCGCAGCAACGCCGACGTGGTTCGACCGTGGGTGAACGGGCTCGACATCACACGGCGGTCGCGAGGCATGTGGATCGTCGACTTTGGGGTCGACATGGAGGAGAGAGAAGCTGCGCTTTACGAGGCTCCGTTCGAGTATGTGCGCGAGCATGTTCGCCCCGGCCGTATCGGCAATAACCGGGCGGCATACGCCGAGCGTTGGTGGCTCCATGTCGAGGCCCGCTCGGGTATGCGCAAGGCTCTCGCGGGTCTGCCTAGATACCTGGCAACCCCAAACCTAACCAAGCATCGGCTGTTCGCGTGGGTCGACGCGGTGGTCCTGCCGGATCACCAAGTCATCGTGATCGCGCGAGATGACGACTACACCTTCGGCGTCCTGCACTCGCGGGTCCACGAGGCGTGGACACGAGGAACAGGCACGCAGCTTCGGGAAGTCGAGTCCGGCTTTCGTTACACCCCAACGACCTGCTTCGAGACGTTCCCGTTCCCGCGCCCGACCGACGTCCAGCGCGACGTCATCGCCGAAGCGGCCCGCGACCTGGACCGCCTCCGGAACGGCTGGCTCAACCCGCCGGGACTCTCAGATGACGACCTCGCCAGGCGAACTCTGACCAACCTCTACAACGCCCGCCCAACCTGGCTCGCGCAAGCGCACGAGCGCCTCGACGCCACGGTCCTGGCCGCCTACGGCTGGCCCG
>JANYJG010000116.1 GCA_025358515.1 Chloroflexota bacterium | reverse complement strand
GCAGGGCGTGGCCATTCCCGGTCACGGGGCCAGCCCAGGCGCGGGCCGCGCCCTTGGCAGGAGACCGGCCAGTCGGCTCTCACCGCCGCCCTGCGCCCGGGCAGGCGAAGGGGCACTTCCTCGGATACTCGCCGCCACCGCTCGCTCGGCAAGGGATAGCCCCGATCCGGTGTAGTGGAAGTTTCGTCGGACCACGACCTGGTCGCCGGTGGCCCTCGCGCGAACCTGCGCGAGCCAGGGGTCGGCCTTGGCCCGATACTCGGCCCGCACAGCTCGCAGCGCGGCGAAGGTGACCGAGTACCGACGGGCCTTGGTCAGGAAGTGGCCACGAAAGCCGAGGTTATGCGCCCAGCGTGGGCTGATCCGGAAGGCCGATCGCATCAGCACTCGGGCGTGATCGGAGATCTCGGCTCGCTCGATCACTGCCTCCACGCGGATCCGTCGGTCGAGTCCGCCGCCTGACTGTGCGTCCTTGGTGGCGTATTTGGCGAGGTAGCCCGCGACTCCGGCTCCGTGCCCGTCGCCTCCGCGCGGGCTGCGGGTGTTCAAGGGTCTCGTGTCGATCTGGCTACCCCAGCGGATCACCATCTCTCGGCCGTTCGGTCCCGCCACCGTGACCGCTACGCGCGCCGCGGTACGGGCGACGGCTCCCGCTAGCCGCTGCGCCGTCGCTCCGCCCGCCGGCGCGGTGGCCGGACCGTCTGGTCCGTCGAGGCGGATGACCGCATGGACATGCACCGATCCACGGACCTGGAACTCGGCGACCTTGGCGTACGCGACCCGGACCCCGGTTCGCAGCGCTGCCACGCTAACTCCGGACAGCGCGGCAAGCTCGCGGGGCAGGTATGTGATCGTCCGCCGCCACAAGGCCCCGAGACTCTCGTTCCAGAGCGCTGCGGCCTCGTAGTCGTAACAGTCAGGACACAATGCCTGGCCGATCCGAGGATCGCTTTCGGCATGGCGCTCAAGACAGCGCCTCGATGCGCCGTGCTCGCATACCTCGGGCTGACCGCCGGGCCGGCAGGGGCGGACCCCGCCACTAGGGTCGACGACCCGGCGATGGACCGCGCCAAACGACGGTGCCGTGAACGTGGCGAAGACGAGCGGGTGTGAAGCGACCGATGGCGACACGCCCTTCTCCTCGTCACCGGCCAGCCCTGCGGCGACGAGGAAGTAGGCATCCCGGCGATACCGTTCCGAGCAAGGCGGACATCGCGTCTCGCGTCGATTGCCACAGGCCACGAGCACGAAGCCCGGAGCCTGCGACCGCGTCGATTGGCGGGCAAGGACCGCGCCTGACCGAGCCGAGACCGCCACGGACTCGCCCTCCAGGCGGATCGGCGAGGTGCAGCCGCCGGTCCGCCGGATCAGCTCAACGACTGCCGGTGCGCCGGAGCCGTAGCGGCGCGTCAGGACCGCCAGGGGCTCGACAACGGACGGGGACGCAGGAACAACCACGGACCCGCTCCTATCCGGCCTGCTCGGGACGACGGAGCGGCTGGGGGACCTGCGCCTTCGGTGTCGCACCATGGACGGCCGTCGCCCGGAACGACCACGCGACGCGAGGTCGGTTGCCCGAGGCATCCACGTATGCCGTGAACGTGAGGCCCTCGAATGCCACCGCCGGGAATGGCGATCCCGCCGCCGCCTGAGGAAGCACAGGCGGAGTCCGGGACGAGATCTTGACCCGGACGACCTTGGCTCGTGCCTCAGGATCGGCGTCGAAGACCGAGACCGCCCAGACCGGAAGTCCCGATTCTCGATCCTTTGCCTGGACCCGTTGCTCCCGGGTCGAGGCATCGAAGTCGATGACCTGCTCGACGGCGCCGACCGCGTATGCCCCGTGCGGGAAGGCCTGCTCCATGCTGATGGGAATGTTTCTGCCAAGTGCCATGTTGTTGCTCCTTCATCTGATTTCGAACAGCCCGAAACAGCCGACGCATTGCTCACAGCTATCGCTGGGGCGAGCTCGCGTAAGCGGCTCCAAAAGTGGTGGGCGAGCCCTGCGTTGCCCCG
>JANYJG010000070.1 GCA_025358515.1 Chloroflexota bacterium | reverse complement strand
ACTGACCGGGGAGGGCCGCAGGACGCGCCCATCCGCGCCCCCGCGCCTCTACCGACACCCCAGGTCCCTCGTGACGTCCAACATCTCCTGGCCACGCTCTGGGGCGGCGGTCACTCCGCATACGTTGTTGGGGGTTCGCTGCGCGACGCGCTGCTGGACCGCGAGGCCTCCGACTGGGATCTGACCACCGACGCCACGCCGGAGCGAATGCTGGAACTCTTCCCCGGGTCGCTGTACGAGAACCGCTTCGGGACCGTCGTTGTCCGGCACGAACACCAGGACTACGAAATCACCGCATTCCGGCGCGACGTCTCCTACTCGGATCACCGCCACCCCGACTCGGTCGAGTTTGGCGATTCGATCCAAGAGGACCTGGCCCGCCGCGACTTTACGGTGAACGCGATGGCGTGGGGCGGCCGGCCGGACGAGGAACCCGGCTTCGTGGACCCGCACGGAGGCCGAGACGACCTGGCGCGGCGACTGCTCCGCGCTGTCGGCGACCCGGACCGCCGCTTCGGCGAGGACGCGCTGCGGATGGTGCGAGCCGTGCGACTGGCCGCCACATTGGACTTCGAGGTGGAGTCGCAGACGCTGGGCGCGATCGGTCGGAACGCGGCGCTGGCCGGGAGCCTGTCGGGCGAGCGCATATTCACGGAGCTGGGAAAGCTTTTGGCGGCGGCTCGTCCTTCGGTCGGCCTGTCGCTCATGAACGACATCGGGCTGCTGGCGGTGATCGCACCGGACCTGGGCCGCCAGCGCGGAGTGGAGCAGAACAAGATTGCCGGCGAGGACCTGTGGGACCACACCCTGCGAACTGTCGATGCCACGCCCAACCGCAGCGTGGTTCGGCTGGCCGCCTTGCTGCATGACATCGGCAAGCCGGACACACTCGCGGATGGCCATTTCCACGGCCACGAAACCGTCGGGGCGGACTTGGCCCGGCGGTATCTGAACCGGCTGCATTCGCCCCGTGTCCTGCAGGAACGAGTCGCCCACCTGATCGCCAACCACATGTTTTCGTACCAGCCCACCTGGAGCGACGCCGCCGTCCGCCGATTCATTCGCAAGGTCGGCCCTGGTTCGGTCGATGACCTGCTCGCGCTGCGGGCCGCCGACAACCTCGGCAGCGGGCTGGGGGCGGACGCGGGCGGACTGTCGGAGTTGGCGAGCCGAGTTCAGTCGGAGGCTGCGGCCGGCCTGGTCCTCGGCCGCACGGATCTTGCCCTCAACGGCAATGATTTGATGACCGAACTGGGCCTTTCGCCCGGCCGAAGCCTCGGACGACTGCTCGAAGAGCTTACGGAGCGTGTGGTGGCCGAGCCGGCACTCAACGATCGTGCGATCCTGCTGGAGTTGGCAAGCCAGGTGATGGCACAACTGGCAATCGCAGGAGAGTCGCCGATCGTGGAACCCGATAGCAGGTCGCAGAGTTCAGAACTCGGGGCCGACTGATGTTCGAGCTGCTAATCCAGGCCGACAAGGCCATCGAGGAAGGCCGTCTCAAGCAGGCCGAGCGAACGTACTGGCAGCTGGTCGAGTTGGACCCGAGCAACGCAATCGCCGTCGCCGGGCTGGCGCGCGTCTCGATGGAACGCGGCGATCGGCGATCGGCGCGCACCTTTGCGGAGCGGGCCCTGGCGATCGATCCGGACAGCGTCGCGGCCGGGGTAATCCTGCAGTCTCTTGAAGACGAACTGACCGGCACGCCGGACTCGAGCGACCGCGGTGAGTCGGTCGAGGGTGAGTCGGTCGAGCCCGATCCTTCGACACCGGACGGACAACTTCAGGCCGCCAGGGACCTCGAAGCGATGAGCCGGCGGCGCGCAGCCCAAGCTAAGGACGACGCGACGGGTGGGCGCGACAGGAAGATTGGGTCTGGGGCCGCTCCGGAATTCAACGGAGGGCCGGTTCGCGAGCGTCGCCAGATCGGTCGGCTGGCCGCGGCGGCAGCGGCGGCGGGGGCAGCCACTGCGGCAGGCACACGTCAAGAACAACGCCGCGCGATTCACCACGCGATGCCGCAAGATCTCGGCCGCGCGCACGCGATGCCGCAAGATCTCGGCCGCGGGATGTCGGGCAGCGAGGCCCCCAGGAGCCAGCTCCGCGGTGACGACCCTTTTGCGGCGGCTGAGTCTGCCGCGGCAATAGCGGCGGTCGATTCGGTGGACGACGCAGACGTCATCGCCGAGGCGGGACCGGCGGGGCCGGCGGGACCGGCGGGGACGCGCGATTCGGCTTGGCCGGGGGGGGCGGGCGATTCGGCTTGGCCGGGGGGGGCGGAGGAATCGGCTGGGCCGGGGGGGGCGGGCGATTCGGCTTGGCCGGCGGAGGCAGCCGCCCAAGAAATGGGGCACCCTAGCGTCGACTCGGAGTTGGAGGCCGTGGACGCCACCGAGGCTGCCGAGAGCATCGCCGTTCGACTCGCCCTGGTCGGCGACGTCACGGATTTCGCGGCAGCCGACGACTCGGCCGAATTGGACGACGACAGCCCGGCTGAAGCTAGTCCGACCGCGGCCGAGATGGACCCTTGGGAAGCGGCAGAGCTCGAGGCTGACGAGTTGCGGCCCTCAGAGCGCGAGGCGATCGCTGACGAGGAGGACAGCTTCGAAGTTGCCGAGATGATGGCGACCGCTTCTGCCGCCCACGACCGAGCCGCGGAGCTGGCCCAGTCTGAGAGTGCGACCCAACAGGAGGCGAGAATCGACCCGGAGCGCGCGGCGACAGGTGCCGAGGGCGAAGCCACGGAGGAGGACGCGGAGGCACAGGCCCTACGTGAAGCGCTCGACTTTGTCCTTGGACGCGTCGATGGAACGCCAAACGCGCGGCCCGTGGGCGGACGGGCCGAGCCGGAAGTCGAAGTGGTGGCCGAGCCGGCGGTGGCCGAGCCGGCGGTGGCCGAGCCGGTGGTGGTGGCCGAGCCGGCGGCGGCCGAGCCCGTGGAGCCGGCGGCGGCGGCCGAGCCGACGGCGGCCGAGCCGGCGGCGGCCGAAGCCGGCAAACCGCCAGAATCGCCAGAACCGCCAGAACGTGGCCAGCCCATCGAGGCCGCAGCGCATCGCAGACGGGGCCTTCTCCGGCGCATCCTGGGAGGCTGAATGCGCATCCTCGTCACCGGTGGCGCCGGATACATCGGATCCGTTTCCGTCGAGGCGTTCCTCGCCGCCGGCCACGACGTGACCGTCCTGGACGACCTTTCCACCGGCCACCGCGAGGCGGTTTCTGAGGGAGCGGCGCTTGAGATCGCCACCTACACCGACGCGGCTTCTGTCGCGCATTTGCTCCGGCGGCGCCGGATAGACGCCGTCCTGCACTGTGCGGCCAAGTCCCTCGTCGGCGAATCGATGGTCGATCCGGCCAAGTATTTCCGTGCCAACGTGGCCGGCGGAATTGCCCTGCTGGACGGGATGCGCGACGCGGGCGTGAACCGCATCGTGTTCAGCTCGACAGCAGCAACGTACGGGCTGCCCGAACGAACGCCAATCACCGAGTCGGACCCGATCCGCCCGATCAACGCCTACGGCGAGACCAAGCGCTCCGTTGAGGGCGCGATCCGCTGGTACGGCCATGCATACGGGCTGCGCAGCGTGATCCTGCGCTATTTCAACGCCGCCGGCGCCAGCACCCGAAACGGCGAACAACACGCTCCGGAGACGCACTTGATCCCCAACGTTCTGGCGGCAGCCGAGCAGGGCCGCGAACTGACCATCTTCGGCGGCGACTACCCCACTCCGGACGGAACGTGCGTGCGCGCCTACATCCACGTCGAGGATTTGGCGGCCGCGCATCTGCTCGCACTGCAGGCGACCGACCCTGCGGATTCCCGGACGGGCGCGACTGCCGGAACTGCCGGAACTGCCGGAACTGCCGGCGCCCTGGCGTGTGAACCGCTCATCTGCAACCTGGGGAGTGGCACCGGCTTCTCCAACCGCGAGATCGCGACCGCCGCGGAGAAGATCGTGGGGCACCCGATCGCGGTCAAGATCGGCCCGCCCCGAGTCGGTGATCCGCCGGTGCTCGTGGCCGGCGCCCAGCGAGCAGCCGAGGTGTTGCTCTGGCAGCCGCGCCACGGCACGATTGAGGAGATAATCGAATCTGCCTGGAAGTGGCGTCGCTCGCACCCGAACGGCTACTCCGGATAGGGCCCGCGTCCTGCACCCGCGTCCGGCACCCGCGTCCGGCACCCGCGTCCGGCACCCGCGTCCGGCACCCGCGGCCGGCACCCGCGTCCGGCACCCACGTCCGGCAGCCCGCTGGTCGGCCTTGCCCGGATCAGTGCACAACTTCGACATTTGGACGTCGCCGATCGTGGTCGTGCTCGCTGGGTGGGCACAAGCGACCAGCAGAGCGCCTCAGCCCGGTCAAAGCAGTCGCACCTGCTCGGATCCCGGTACAGATTCGACGCACACGAGGGCTGGGCGTTGCTTGTGTGCGTCCACCTGAGCAAGATTGACGTGCGAACGAGGCTGGCGGCGATCTGGATGTCGGATGTGCTCACCGGGTGAGCAGACGGACTGGGGCGGGGGCCAATTGGTCGGAATTGCTCACCGGGTGAGCAGGGCGGACTCACCGGGTGGGCGGCGGGGCGCTGGCGGAGGTCGGGCGGGGGCGCTGGCGGAGGTCGGGCGGGGGCCAATTGGTCGAAATTGCTCACCGGGTGGGCAACTGGACTGTGCGGACGTAGAATCGCCCCATGCCATTCCGCCGACCCGGGCCCGCGCCGGCTCCTCCAGCCGATCCAGCCGAGTGGCGCCCCCAGGCGCTCGGCAATCGCCCGCACTCGGTCGCAGACCCGATCGTCGAACCCCGCTGGGGCGGCGTCCGCGTCCTCATCCGGATCGAACCGAGCGTGACCACCATCGTCGATGAGCAAGGAGTGGACTGCACCGCCGAATTCGACACTATCGCGGCGGCTGCCGCAGCCGCAACTCGGGCCACGAGCGCCGTCCTGGACGGCTACCTGACCGTAGAACCCACCCAGGAATCGAGAGGCGTTGTCCTCACCTCCGTCGACGCTCCGACTGCTCGCCAGGTAGTGGACCAGCTGCTAGTTGGAAGTCGCAAGCGGCGCGGACTTGAGCCCAGGCCGCCGCTCGACTCAAACCGGCCCATCGCGTTCGTGGCAGTGGATCTGCTGTCCATCGATGGAACGCTGCTTCTGGAAATCCCCCTCCTCGAGCGCAAGCGCCTGCTCGATGCGGCTATCGAGCAGAATCAAGTCGTGCGCGTCACCCCGTTCGTGCGGCCACCGATTGGCTCGCTCCTGGAGACCTGGCGGGCGCTCGGGTTCCGCGAGATCGTTTTCAAGGCGTCGAATAGCCACTACGTTCCAGGCGGACACAGCAACGAGTGGTCGGCAGCTCGGATGCCCAGCCGCTGATTTGAGGCGCGGTTCCGGGTGCCCGTTGGCTGCCCGGCGTGATACGGTGAGCATGATGCCCACGAGTGCGTTGACGCCCGCCATACGTGACGAGATCGCCCGGCTCGGTTCTGCCGATATCATGGTCGGCATTCCGAGCTTCCGAAATGCGGCGACCATCGGTCATGTCGTTCGTGCTGCCCAAGCCGGCCTGGTCCAGTACTTCGCGGACCTCCGCCCAGTCCTGGTCAACGCCGATGCGGGCTCCCCGGATGGAACCCAGCGCATCGTCGTGGAGACGGAGCCACCGGACTACGTCGAGCAGATCCTGCTGGTACGTCCCACCAACAAGCTGGCCCGGGTTAGCCTGACGTACCCCCAAGTCGACGGCGTCGGCGGCAAGGGAGCGGCCCTTCGGACGTTGTTCGAGATGGCAGCCGCCCTCAAGGTCGAGGCTCTTGTCGTAGTCGATTCGGACCTTCGCTCCATCGTTCCGGAATGGATCGAACTGTTGGCCGGGCCGATCCTAAAGGGCGGCTACGACTTCGTGGCCCCGCTCTACGCCCGCCACAAGTACGACGGCACCATCACCAACACCGTCACCTACCCCGTGACTCGGGCGCTGTATGGCCATCGCATCCGCCAGCCCATCGGCGGCGACTTTGGCGTGAGCGGTGACCTGATCCGCCACTATCTCGAATTGGACAGCTGGACGCCGGATGTCTCCCGTTTCGGCATCGACATCTGGATGACCACGACCGCCTTGATCGGCGGGTTTGCCGTATGCCAGACGCGCCTGGGGGCCAAGATCCACGACCCCAAGGACCCGGGCTCAGACCTCGGCCCGATGTTCCGGCAAGTGGTGGGGACGTTGCTGGAACTGGCCCGCGACAACGCCGACAACTGGCTCGGCATCAGCGGCAGCCACGAGGTGCCGGCCTACGGCTTCGAGCGGTACGTGGATCCGCCGCCGCTGCAGGTCAACACCCTGCGGCTGCTGTCTCAGTTCCACGCCGGCTCGCTCACCGTTTGCGAAACATGGCAGCGGATGCTCCGCCCCGAGAATTACGAGAGTGTCCTGTTGCTGGCACGCGAGGCCGGAGAGCTCGCAGAGGCCGCGGCCCACAAACTGGGTCTCGACTCCGAATCGGGTGGAGGCACGGCCGGCAGCGACGGCATTCCTTCCACCGACGAGTTGTCCGACGCGGTCTCGTCGTTCCATTTCCCCGATGATTTGTGGGCTCGCGTGTTCTACGACCTGATGGTGAGCGCCAGCTTCGGTGACATCCCGATGGAACGCCTGGTGGCTGCGCTTGTGCCGATCTACTTCGGTCGGGTCGGCTGCCTGGTCATCGAGAATCGCCGCCTCTCCGGCGATCAGGCCGAGGAGCGCGTCGAGCGACAGGCTCGCGAGTTTGAACTGCTCAAGCCATACCTGGTCGATCGCTGGCGGGAAGCCGCGGCCGGCCACTCTGCGGCCACCGGCGACGCGGCCATCGCCGCCGCGGCCATCGGCGATGCGGCCGCCCACAAGGGTTCGTCGATATGACCCGCGTTCCGCTGCCATCGCGAATCCTAATCCCAGTAGCCAACCCCGCCACAGCCGAGGAACTCGTCCGTCTCGGCGCCGCGCTGCTGGACCGCAACTCCGGCACCTTGACCGTGCTGGGGATCGTCGAAGTCCCCGAGGGGACGCCTCTGAGCGAGGGCGCGACACGTGCCCGCCAGGCCCGCCGGCTGCTCCAACGCGTCCTCGACTTCGCTCCGCCGGGGGTGACGATTCATCCCATCGTGCGAATCGGACGACGTGCCGCTGAAGGCGTTATCGAAGCGGCGACCGAGCTCGAAGCCGACCTGATCGTCTTCGGCTGGGGCGGTAAGCCGGCGGCGCCGCGCCCGGGCACCCCACCCTCCGTCTTCAGCCCCACGATCGACGAGGTCGTGCGCGACGCCCCATGCGACATAGCGGTCATCAAGCAGGGTGGATCGACAGGCGTCGGGCGGATCCTCGTCCCGATCCGCGGCGGACCACACGCCGAGTTGGCACTCCGCTTCGCCGACGCCCTGGCCCGGCGTGGCGGCATTGCCGCCAGAGGCGCCCCCGCCAGAGGCGCCCTCGCCAGAGGCGCCTCCGCCAGCGGCAGCGGCCCCGGCCCGGGCCCCGGCCCCGGCCCCGTCAGCGGCAGCGGTATCGGCCAGGTGGTGGCACTGCACCTGGTTCCAATCGGCGTCACTCCGGCGATTCGGTCGCAGACCGAGCGAGCCCTGGCCCACTTCATTCGCCAGCATGCCGACGGCCACGTGGAACAGTCCGTGCTCGAGGCGGCCAACGTCCGCAACGCCATCCTGCGAGAGGCGGAACGGGCGGATGTCGTCGTCATGGGCGCCTCGGCCGCCACTCCCACCGGTCCCGGGGAGAGCTTCCTGTTCGGGGCGCTGCCGGAAGCAGTCGCGACCAGGTCGCGCAAGACCGTTGTCGTGGTCAAGACTCGCGAGGCTATCGGCGCCGCCACCTTCGACCAGTTGGCGAAGCGGACCGAGACACTCGCCAACGCCGAGCGGGCCGCAATCGACTCGCGAGCCGTACCGCAGCGCGTGGAGCGCTGGTTCGGGGAGTCCAACTTCCACCACCGCGAATTCGGCGACCTGGATCGGTTGGTTCATCTCAAGGAGCAGGCCGGCCTTACGGTCAGCGTCGTTTTCCCGGCGTTGAACGAGGCCGAGACGATCGGCCCAATCGTGGCTCTGGCCAGAACCGAACTGATGGAGCGCCATCCGCTGGTGGACGAACTGCTCGTCATGGACTCCGATTCGACCGATCGGACCCGAGAGATCGCGGAGTCGGAAGGCGCCCGCGTTGCTATCCACTCCCAGGTCCTGCCGCAGTACGGAAGCTTCAGCGGCAAGGGCGAGGCGCTCTGGAAGAGCCTCTACGAGACCACCGGAGACATCGTGGTGTGGGCCGATTCGGATGTCAGCAACTGGCATCCCCGAATGGTCTACGGGACACTCGGGCCGCTCATAGCCGAGGACCGGATCCAGTACGTGAAGGGCTACTACCGGCGCCCGATCGTGGAAGGCGGCGTGCTCAAAGAGGGCGGCGGCGGACGGGTCACCGAACTTGTGGCCAGGCCGCTGATCAACCTCTTCTTCCCCGAACTCTCCGGCTTGATCCAACCGCTCTCCGGCGAATACGCCGGCCGACGAAGCCTGCTCGAGACGATCCCTTTCTTCACAGGCTATGCGGTCGAGATAGGCCATCTGATCGACGTTGCCGAACGCGTCGGCCTGGAGGGATTGGGCCAGGTTGACCTGGAGCGCCGAATCCATCGCAACCAGGAGCTGGAAGGCCTGTCGCGCATGAGCTTCGTGATCTTGCAGGCGGTCATGAAGCGGCTGGAGGAGCGGCGCAAGGCCAGTCTTTTCGCCGAGCTCGGCAGCACCATGAAGCTGCCTCGGTCGGGCCACGGCAGGCTCGGCTTGGAGGTCATCGAGCTGGCGGACAACGAGCGGCCACCGATGATCCAGATCCCCGAATACCTGGAGAAGCGCCGAGCTTCGGCGCAGGCCCAGCCGGCCGAATCGGTCGCCGCTCACGTCGCACCGCGGACCCCGACTACGCAGGCCGCCGCGCCGAAATCCAAGGCGACGCGCGCAGCCGTCCGAGTCGCGCCAATATCCACCGGGGAGGCCTGATACATGGCCGGGGACGATCGCCTGCGCGTCCTGCTCGCGCCCGACTCATTCAAGGGCTCCTTATCCTCCGTGGAAGTGGCGCGGGCGCTGGCGGAGGGTTGGACGCGGGCGCGCCCCAATGACGAGTTGATACTGGCGCCGCTCGCCGACGGCGGAGAGGGCACACTGGCCGCCATCGCCGAGAGCGGCGGCTGGGAGTGGCAGGAGTGCCCGGCCCACGATCCGCTGGGACGCCCTCTGGTGTCGCACTGGCTCCGGTCCGTGGATGGGACCCGAGCCGCAATGGAATTGGCGGAGGCATCCGGCCTGTCGCGGCTGCCGCTGGACGAACCACGGGCGCCGCTCGCCGCCACCACGGACGGTACGGGCGAGACTCTGCGAGCAATCCTGGACTCGGGCGTCCGGCACATAGTCATGGGCGTGGGCGGCAGCGCAACCACTGATGGCGGGGCCGGAATGCTGCGCGCCTTGGGCGTCCGGTATACCGGCAACGCAGCGACGCCGCTCCCCGGGCCAATCCCGGATCTGGCGGTGGTCGAACTGGCGGGCCTGGACCCGCGCCTTGGCGACATGGAACTGCGAGTCGCTTGCGACGTCACCAACCCGCTCCTGGGAGAGCGCGGCGCGGTCGCAATCTACGCCCCCCAAAAGGGAGCTTGGCCGGAAGACCTCGTCGCCTTGGAGGCGTGGCTGACCCGCTATGCCGACCTTCTGGAAGCCGCGTCCGGTACTCGCGCTCGGGACTACTCGGGTGCCGGCGCCGCAGGCGGAACGAGCTTCGGGCTGATGTGCCTGGCGCCTCGGCTGCGGTCTTTCGAATTGATCCCCGGCGTGGATCTCGTGATGCTGGAAACGGGCTTCGACCAGCGCCTCGCCGGCGCCGACGTGGTGGTCACGGGTGAGGGCCAGATCGACTCCCAGACCGCTTTCGGCAAGACCGCCCTGGGTGTGGCTCGTCGAGCCGGCGCCGCCGGCGTGCCATGTCTGGCGGTCGGCGGAGCAGTTACCGCCGAAGGCGCCGCGGTCCTGGCCGCTGAAGGCTGCGTGACCCTGCCGGTGCTGGACCGGCCGATATCACTGCGCGAGGCCATGACCCGCGCAACACCATTGGTCGTTACCACGGGCGAGCGGTTGGCGCGCCTCGTGGCCCTCGGCCGACTGGTCCATCAGAGGAGAGGATTGCCCGCTTGACGCCGAATGAACGCTCGTCCGCCCGGCCGAAGCCTGCCGCGGCTCTAAAGCCAGCCGCTGCGCCGAAGTCGACCGCCCGCAAAGCCGACCTGGCGGCCGCGGCTGCGAAATCGGCCGAGTTGGCTGCCGCCCGAAAGTCCGCCCAATCGGGCAAGTCGACCAAACCCGCTCGGAGCGTCCCCAAGCTCAGTCCGGACGAGTTCGCTCGCGCCTGGGCCGACCAACTCGCAACCGATCGCCCCGGGCTGATCCCCTTCGTCATCGACACCCTGGCCGCGGCTTACGGCCGGCCCGTGTGGGAGCGGCGCCTGGAGCCCGTCAGCGAACTCGTCCTGACGATCCTGACCCAGAACAGCGCCGATACCAACGCGGAGGCCGCATTTGCCGCGCTCGTGGCCGCGTATCCGTCCGCGCCGCCCCCCGCCGATGCGGCCACCGCCGCACTGCGCGTCTTCCCGGGTTGGGGCGGTCGCGGCCTGCCGGACATGCCGCCGCCGGATTGGGCGGCCGTGGATGCCGCGCCGCTCGAACAACTCGTTGATGTCATCCGGCCCGGCGGCCTCGCCCCACAGAAGGCGCCGCGTATCCAGGCCGCGCTCCGGGCGCTGCTCGCCAACGGCGGCGGCTATTCGCTGGAGTTCCTCGCCGACAAGCCTGCGCTGGAGGCCCGCGACTGGCTGGCCACGATCCCGGGGATCGGCAAGAAGACCGCGTCCGTGGTGCTGATGTTCAGTTTCGGCATGCCGCTGATGCCCGTGGATCGCCACGTCCATCGCGTCAGTCAGCGGATCGGCCTCGTCCCGGCCACCGTGGAGGCGGACCAGGCCCACGACCTTTTCCTGGCGATGCTCGAGCCCGACCAGATGTTCGAGGCCCACGTCTCTTTGATCAGCCACGGCCGCCGCACCTGCCACGCTCAGCGCCCCGACTGCGAGCATTGCCCCGTAGCCCCGCGCTGCCGCTACTTCCTGCCGAACGCGGATTAGCCTGGGGGGCCGCACGACCAGCCGCCGCGGTGCCGCCCGGTGGCCCCGCCGCCCGGCGGCCTCGCGGCCCACTACTCGCCGCCGTCCGGCGAACCTATACTCGCCAGGACGCCCGCGTCACCGGGTTCTCGGGGGAGAAGGTAGCCCGAATGATCGATCCTCGACCGCGCCGGATCCTGCTAGTGGACGACGACGCGAACCTGCTCGTCGTCCTGGCGGAACAATTGAGGGGCGATGGCTTCGAGGTCGCGACCGCGCGGGACGGCCAGGAGGCGCTGCGCCGTCTGCAGGCGGGCTGGCCGGATCTCATCCTGCTCGACCTGATGATGCCCAAGGTGGACGGCCTCGCTCTGGCCCGCCAGATCAAAGCAGCCGCGGACCTGCCGATCATCGTCCTTTCGGCCGTCGACACCGCCGACAGCAAGGCCCGGCTGCTCGACGAGGTCGCCGAGGACTACGTCGCCAAGCCATATCACTACCCGGAGCTGCGGGCCCGAATCGAGCGCGTCCTGCGCCGGCTGGGCGATCGCATACCGCGTCAGTCGATCGTCCTCGGCCCAGACCTGACCCTGGACCTGCACAGTCGGGCCGCCACCGTCGCCGGCAAGGAGGTCCAACTCACGCCGATCGAATCGCGGCTGCTGCACGCCCTCGCCGCAAACCTCGCGGAGATCGTCACGACTGAGACACTGCTCGCGCGGGGGTGGGCGGATGGCGAAGGCGCCGATTCTTCGTACGTTTGGGTTTCGATGCGACGCCTGCGCCAGAAGATCGAGGCAGACCCGGACAAGCCGGTCCACCTGGTCACGGTTCGCGGTGTGGGCTATCGGCTCATGCCGACGCGCGCAGACAATGGCTGACACGGCGCCGGCCAAGTTGCCCGATTCGGCGGCCGGGCCGAGCGCTTCGGCAGCCGCTTCGACGCCCAAGACTCCCCGTCGCAACCGCAGTCTCGGTCTCGGTCTCGGGCTTTCGTTTCGCGTCCTCCTCACCGTCGGGATCATCCTCGCTGCCGTGCTGCCGCTCGCCACGTTCGGCGGTGTTCTCCTCTTCGCCAGCCTCGACAAGGATGAGGCCGTCGTCGCACCGCTCCTGATCGCCACCATCGTCGGCGCGGCCCTCTTCGGCTTGCTCGCCGCATCCCTGGTCATCGCCAGCCTGACCGCGCCACTGCGACGCATCACCCTGGCCGTGGAGCGGGTCGCCGCGGGTGAATCCAGCCCGCCGATATTCCTCACCGGCGACGACGAACTAGCGCGACTGGCCGAGAGCCACAATCGCATTGCCGCCGACTCGCAACGCCGAAACGCCTCACTGGGGGCGCTGCTCCGATTCATCGCCGAGTACTCCCCGGCTCTGGGGGTGGATGCTCTCCGGGGCCAGGCTCAGACGGATGCTTGCCTCATCTTCGGACTGATCGACTGCCGCATGCGGCTGCTCGATCCGGCCAGCGTGGAGACGGAGGAGATGATCCCCGGCGATCCGCGCCCCGTCCGAGCCACGGTCCGGGCCGGCAGCGAAAACCTGGGCCTGCTGTCCGGCCACTTGCCCGCTACCCGCGGCTGGGAACACGCCGACCAGGATTTGCTCGACCTCTTCGCCAGCGAGGTTGGAGTGGCCCTACGAAACGCCGAGTTATTCGGACGGATCGAGGATCAGAACGTCCGCCTGCTCGAACTCGATGCCGCCAAGGACGAGTTTCTGCGGGGCGTCAGCCATAACCTCCAGACGCCGCTCACGAGCATCAGGGCTTACGTGGATCAGATGCGCGCGGCAAGTCCGGAGCCGGAGACCGATCGACGACTGGCGATCGTGGCCGAACAGTCAGGCCGCCTGACTCGGCTCGTCCACCAGCTACTGACGGTCACGCGTCTGGAGGCGGGCGTCCTCCGCCCCGAACCCGAAGTCATCGCCCTGGCTCCGCGCATCCGCCGCACCTGGGAGGCGCTTGGGGCCACGGCCGTCACCTTCGACTTGCGCGACCAGGCGAACGGCTGGCTGGCCGTGGCCGACCCGGACCAGCTAGACCAAGTCCTGTGGGCGCTGCTCGACAATGCCGTCAAATACGGCGGGCCCGAGGGTCGGGTTACGGTCACGGTCAGCGCCGTCCGCGCCGACAGCAGTGGCGGTGGCGAGGGTGGCGCGGGTGGCGGCCGTGGGGGCGGCGACGCGTGCGGCGGTCGGCTGGAGGTGACCATCGCCGACGCCGGACCCGGCATCCCAGAGGCGGATCGTGCCCGCCTCTTCACCCGCTTCACCAGAGGCGCGGCGCAGACCGGCGGCGACGGAACCGGCCTGGGTCTGTACCTCTCCCGCCAGCTCTTGCGGGGTATGAGCGGAGAGTTACGGCTCGCCCCGGGGGCTGGTGCCGCAGGCGCGCCGGGGGCTGGCGCCGCAGGCGCGCCGGGAGCTGGTGTGGGCGCCGCCTTCACGCTGTCACTCCCAGGTGAGCCGCCCGGCGACGGCAGGTAGCTTCAGGACCCCGATCACCGGGCGCCGATGGGTGGCCGCCGCGGCCCGCGGCGGTGCCGTCCACGCGTCCAACGGCGGAATATTGCTCAATGCTCGTCAGCTGAGCGCTATGGGAAAGGATTGTGCCGCGTGGCGTCCGCCGACTCTTCGGACCTGTCGTCCTAGACTCCGAATGTCAAAAAGGGCCCCTAATCGGGCGTACTGAGGGCTGATCCGGACCAATTCGGCGGGTTTGGCGGGTTTGGCGGATGACTCTGCGCGGACATTGGCCGGGACTTTGCTTGACGCTCACCTCAGGAGCATTAAGCAAGAACCAGGGTCGCTTGCGCTCCGCCGCTCGCCGGTATTGACCCATGTACGTAAAACGCACTGACCTGGTTGGGGCATGGCCAACCGCGCATCGCGGTCCCAGACTGGGCTCAAGCTGCGGTCCAACCCGCGGTCCAACCCGCGGAACGCTGCGCAAGCGCAATCGGCTCAGGTTTTTCCGGCATTGTGCCGAAATCTCCCACATGCGCGCACCGGCGTGTCGCTCTTGAAGCTATGTAGAGATCGGGAAATGGCTGGACGACCAGGATTCTTCGGGGCACTACGGGGTGGCGCGGACCGCGACCCGGACTTCGGCGCGAACCGCGCAGGTGGCGCGGACTGCGACCCGGACTTCGGCGCGGACCGCGCAGGTGGCGCGAACCGCAACCCGGACTTCGAAGCAGGCAGCGCGGACGGCGCGGACCGCGACCAACTCGCAGGTGCCGTGCCGGTCATCCGCCTGGGCGATCCGAGCACTCAGGAGAACGGCTTTACCACCCGCCCCGACTTCGATCCCATCTGGGGCACGCTCGGCTCGCCCGCGGAAACGATGGACCAATGGACGCCAAAGAGCGCGGATCCGGAACTCGAAGGCCCGGCCGTGGATGTCGAAATGTTCGGCGATGGGTTCCAGATCACGGGCCGGCTGCACATCGGGCAGTTCGATCGCCTATCGGACTGGCTGAACATGCAGACCGGCTTCATCATGGTTCAAGACGCGTGCCTGACACGGCTCGGCCGCGCCAACGCGCCCGACCCGGATGATCAGCAAGGCCTGCTATGGGTCCGAATGAATCAGGTCGTACTGGTAGCCGAGCGGGCGCTGCTGCAGCAGGCCAGGCCGGGTGCCCCCGTCATCTCGAAACAGCGCCGTATGGTTACCATCGTGACGCCCGGCTACACGGTACGCGGCAACCTCCACGTTCATGCCCACGGCTCGATGAAGCAATACCTCGAGTCGGCCGATCCGCGTTTCATCCCGCTTACCGACGTCAACCTGCGCTGGCTGTCCGATCCCACGCTGATAAATCGTTTCCCGTTCGGGCTCGTCAGCCGCGAACAGCTGGTCAGCGTTCTGGACGATCCAATGTCGACCGCCGGCGAAGATCCGCGCCCAATCCAGAGTGTGGAGAACCAGGAAAGCGAAGCGGCCGCGCCGTTCTACCGCCGCTCCGGCGCCGCCTAACGCAGGCCCGCAGGCCCGCAGGCTCTTAGTTACACTCGGCGCAAAGGTTGCGTGGGCAGCTGCCGCCGGACCGACGCGACCCGCTCCAGCTCCAGGTTGGCCACGATCACGCCCGGCCCGTCCGGTGCCTGAGCCAAGACCACGCCCCACGGGTCCACGATCATGCTCCGTCCGTGGGTCGGCACCCCGCCGCCGATGCCGCATTGCGCCGGCGCGATCACGAAAGCCCCGTTCTCGATGGCCCTCGCCCGCAGCAGCACTTCCCAATGGTC
Organism: Chloroflexota bacterium; assembly: GCA_025358515.1. Lineage (GTDB taxonomy): Bacteria > Chloroflexota > Limnocylindria > Limnocylindrales > CSP1-4 > Fen-1039. Next base: position 1,850 of record JANYJG010000070.1, on the reverse strand, counting down.
GCGGCCGGTCGCCTCGGTGAAGTTGGACGGCACGGCCAGTACCGCCGCACCCGCCGCAGTCATCTCACGGAACAACTCGGGAAACCGCAGGTCGAAGCAGACCGACAGCCCCAACTGCACATCCACTCCCTCTGCCACTCCCTCTAGCAGGGCGACAACCGTGTCGTTGCCGGCCGTCGTCCGCGAGGACTCCATGTCCGACGGACCGCCGTCGATCGAGACATCGAAGAGATGGCGCTTCCGGTAGGTGGTCGCGATGTGGCCCGCTGGATCGAGCAGCACAGACGTGTTGTAGGGCCGCGCCGGATCGCCCGATCGTTCGGCCACGCTGCCCAGCAGAATCCACGTATGCAGCGTCCGGGCCAGGTCCACGAAAGGCTCGATCAGCGGTCCGGGCAGGTCGGTGGCGATCTCGCGGAGCCCCGCCGTCGGGCCGCGATAGAGGAAGACCTCCGGCAGGGCGATCAGCGACGGGCCCATCCGTCCGGCCTCTTCGACGAGCGACACGGCCCGGGCGACGTTGGCGGCCACATCCTGGTCGGCCGCTAGCTGGACCAGGGCGACTCTTAGCCTGCTCAAGGGCGCATCCTCCACAGCCGAGCCGACGCGGTCTATTGTTTCAGGCGGCGGCAAAATCGATATTACGCCGGTCGCAGCCGGGCGCGGCCGGTCAGGTGTGGCCGGTCAGGCGCGGCCGGTCACGACCGGGACTCCGGGGAACGCCACCGCGTCGTCGTCGTCGGCCCGGACCCAGTCGAGAAGGTCGCGGTTCACGATCAGAGTCCCTACGTCCCGCATCGCAATCGCCCCGCGGCTGAGGTAGCCGATGGTCGCGTCACACAGCGGAATCATCGAGTCTCGGGCATGCAGGTTTGGCAGGGACAATTGGCCCGGTAGCGAATCGAGCAATCCCAAGCCGCTGTACGGGCCGATTTGCACCTGCAGCCGGTGCCGAATAGTGTGGATTCGTCGCATTCCATCGCCACGCGCACCGGCCTCTACGGCATAGAGAGTCGCCCGATCGATTTCCCCGTCGCCAAGATTCACGACGGTGTCTTCCTCGAAGCTCTCCACGTAGGACTCGCGAATGACGACCGATTCGGAGCGATTGAGCAACTCGGTCAGATGCTCGCCCTGGCACTCGACATATCCGATGAACCGGCGCCCGAGGGCGTACCCGATGAACGGGATGAGCACACAGCCTCCTATCGGCCGAAACAACGGGCTGGGCGGGCCCTCTCTTCCTGGCAGAGTACCGCGGCGCAGCGCCCGCTTCACCGATACGTAGGTACCGGTGGCGCACCCGCGCACCACGGCCCGGAGCCACGGCGGACTCCGGGCCGGTCGGCATGGCGGCATCCCATACAACGAAGGGCATGCAGGCTACGAGGGGAGGGCGGTAGCCAAGACGACCGCGCCGACGCCGCCAGGGAGGACTGGCGAACCTCGAAGCCTACGCATGCACCGACGCTACGAGCGGCCGCCTGAGAATGCTCGCGTCAGCCCTTGACGGCTCCGGTGACATCGCCGCCGCCGAGGAACATCCGCTGGAAGATGAGGAAGAGTGCGACTGGGATCATCGTGGAGATCGCCAGCGCAGCGATCAGAACGCTGAGCTCAAGCGTTGGCGCGATGGTGACAAGCCGCACGGACAGCGGCTGGACCTTGGGATCCGGCAACACCAGCAGCGGCCACAGGAAGTCCTTCCATGTGTTGATGATGGCGAAAACTGACACTACGCCCAAGATCGGACGTGACATCGGGAGGACGATCGACCAGAACATTCGAAAAGGACCGGCACCATCGACCTTGGCGGCCTCGAAGACCTCGCCAGGCAGGTTGTCGAAGAA
>JANYJG010000029.1 GCA_025358515.1 Chloroflexota bacterium | reverse complement strand
ACGCGGCCCACCCCAATCGCTTCGTCAACGGCATGCCCACGCCGCCGCAACTGCCGGGACCTGCCTGGATCAACAAGCCGAAGGAGGAACCTGCACAGATCATCCGCTGAACCCGTGTCTCAAACTGCTTGACGGGTTCCGATGCTCTCCGCTGTTCGGTGACGGACATCGTGATGGTCTCCATAGCTGGAGACTGACAAAGTCACTGAACAGTTGGCACTGACAGATTCACAGACCAACGAGACGCTCGTTTTGTGTAGCGGGCCGCTCGACGTTATCCTGGCGTAACGATTCGCGCTCGGTGGGGTTTGGACTGGTGGAACCGGCCGGAGTCGCGGATGTCCGCGAGGAAGCCCCCACGGCCGATTCTGCCGGCGGCGGCATGATCTCGATACCGAGAGAGGGCCATGCGGATCGGCAGACGACGGAGGAACGACCGAACTTATGAAACTGACCAGGCATTCGGCAGCCAACTCAGCGGAACTCGAAACCACCCTCCAGTCACAACCGGCCGCAGACGCCCAGGAGGCACCCATGGATCACCCTGCCGCCGCGACTTCCGCCGCCGCGGTCGAAACCGCGGCCGTCGTCGTCGCCAAGCCGCGGGTCGCTCGCCGCCTCACCCGGCCGGCCGACGATTGCGATCGCAAGGGACTGCTGGAGGGCAAGAAGGCGCTCGTATTCGGTGTCGCCAACGACCACTCGATCGCCTGGGGCATCGCCAAGGCGCTCTACGACCAGGGCGCCGAAGTGGGCTTCAGCTCGATGGCCTCGCTGATCAAACGTCGCGTCCGTCCGCTCGCCGCCTCGATCGGATCGACCTTCGTGGAAGCATGCGACGTTCGTGATGACGACGAGATCCGCAAGGTTTTTGAGCGCTGGCATGCTCGCAAAGGCGATCTGGACATCCTCGTCCACGCCGTGGCCTATGCCGAGAAGGAAGACCTGGCTGGCCATTTCGCCGACACCAGCCGGGACGGCTTCCATACCGCCTTCGATATCAGCGTCTATTCGCTCATCGCCATGGCTCGCGAAGCTCGGCCGTACATGAAGCCGGGGTCGTCCATCATGACGATGACCTACTACGGCGCCGAGAAGGTCGTGCCCCATTACAACGTCATGGGCGTGGCCAAGGCCGCGCTGGAGGCCAGCACGCGGTATCTGGCCGCGGACCTAGGCCCCAGCGGTATCCGCGTTAACGCCATCAGCGCGGGGCCGATCCGGACTCTGTCCGCCCACGGTATCGCCGGCTTCAAGACGATGTACGGCGCGTTCAAGGACGTGACGCCGTTGCGGGCGCACATCACTATCGAAGACGTGGCCGGCACGGCGGTCTACCTGGCAAGCTCGCTCTCCGGGCAGACCACGGGCGAAGTCATTTACGTGGACGGTGGCTTCAACATCCTTGGATTGCCGGTCGCGGAATAGCCCGGGCGGCGGCCGGTCTGCGGTCGTGAGCCGTCGGCGGGGCTCTCCGGTTTGGTACCCTTCGGCGAATTGACTAAGAACGATCGTCAGAGCGCCCCTCATAAGGCGGACTTCCGGGCGGACCTGGAAGGCTTACGCGCCGTCGCCGTGGCTCTCGTCTTGCTCTATCACGCCCAGATTCCCGGCGTCTCCGGCGGTTACGTCGGCGTCGATGTCTTCTTCGTCTTGTCGGGATTCCTGATCACCGGGATACTCCTGCGCGAGCGGTCAGCGACCGGAACAATCTCGCTGGCCAACTTCTACGCCCGCCGGGCGAGGAGGATCCTGCCCGCAGCGGCACTCGTGCTGGTGGCCACGGTCTTGGTGTCGGCGATCGTCCTGCCGCCGTTGCGAATGCCCGACATCGCCCGAGACGCTGTCGCGGCCGGATTCTCGGTCTCGAATATCCGGTCCGGCGTCCAGGCTACGGACTACCTGCAGTCCCAGCTGCCCCCGTCGCCCCTCCTACACTACTGGTCGCTGTCGGTCGAGGAGCAGTTCTACGTCTTCTGGCCGGCGATTGTTCTGCTGGTAGCGAGAGGCAGAGGGGCGTTGGGCCGACGCGTCGGGCTGGCCGCCCTCGTGATCTCGTGCGTCTCCTTGGCCGTGTCTATCTGGCTCACGTTCGTCAACCAGCCCTGGGCCTTCTTTGGACTGCCGACGCGCGCCTGGGAGCTCGGGATCGGCGCCATGCTGGCTGTCGCCGGGACGCGGCTCGCCCTGATGCCAGTTCGGGCGGCGGTGGTTTTGGGTTGGGCCGGCCTCGCGGCCATCGCCTTGTCCGGCGTGCTTCTCAACCAGAACACGCCGTTCCCGGGTACGGCCGCGCTGCTGCCGACGCTCGGAGCCGGGCTGGTCATCGCGGCCGGTTTTCAGCCGAGCGGACTTGGGGCGGGCAGGCTCTTGGGAATGGCCGCGCCGCGCTTCGTCGGGCGCATTTCGTATTCCCTGTACCTATGGCACTGGCCGCTGCTCATCATTCCGGCTGCGGCGGCGGGCGTGATTCCGGTGCTGCCCATCCGACTTGGCCTTCTGGGGGTGGCCTTCGTTCTCGCCGCGGTGTCACAACGCTGCATCGAGGAGCCCATCCGCCGCGGCCGTATGGTCGGCACACGCCCAATCCGAAACCTGGCCATGGCAGCCGGTTTGATGGCCGTGGTGGCGGCTGCGTCGTTTGGGGTCGCGGCTGCGTCGACGGCCAACCTTGCCTCGAATGCTCCGAACCCAACAGCCGACACCATCGCCCTCAACAAGCTCCTCGACCGAGCGGAGATCGCCTCGCACCGTGGTGCATCCCTGGTTGACCTGCCGGCTACTGTCGATGTATCCGTTCCGACTGCCTTGGACCCGCCCTTGGCCGATGTACAAGAGCTGCCCCAGCCATACAAGGACGGCTGTCAGGTCATCGACAGCGGTCTCGACTCTCCACCGTGCATTTACGGCGTCGCGAGTGGAACCCATACGGTCGTGCTGTTCGGAGACAGTCACGCGGACAACTGGTGGACGCCGCTTGAACAGCTAGCCCGGCAGGGCGGCTGGCGGTTAGTAACCTACGTAAAGTCGGGCTGCTCTCCTGCGGACCTCTACCAGCCGCGCACGGGAACCGACCGTGTCTACACGGAATGCTTGGCCTGGCGTGAAAGCGTACTGGCCCGGATCGCCGCGCTCCATCCAGACCTCGTCCTGGCCAGCGGACGCACGCGGACGCCCCTGGTCCAGCCGGACAACACGCCCATCCCCGATGCCGAGGCCGTAAGTGTGTGGCAGGACGGCTTGACCAGGACGCTTCGGCGTCTGTCGACCTCGGCCCGCCGCGTGGTGATGCTCGGCGACACGCCCAATTCCCAATACTGGGTGCCGGGCTGCCTCTCGGGCAACCTCCACAGCATTCTCGCCTGCGCCACGCCCGTCTCATACGCCGTCGACTCCTCATGGCAAACTGCCACCGCAGCAGCGGCTTCGGCCGCGGGCGTGTCGTACGTCGATCCGACGGTGTGGGTCTGTTCGAGCTCGCCGTGTCCACCGGTTGTGGCCAACTTCGTGATCTATCGGGATAGCCAGCACCTGACCACGACGTTCGCCTCCGCCCTTGCCGGACGGCTCGGCGCCGAGTTGCCGGAGCTGGGGACAGTCGGTCGAACGCCAACGGGATGAGCATGTCGTCTGAGAGTCAGGCCCATCGTGAGCCCTCGGGTCAGTCGCTGCCGCCGGGTAGCTCGAAGCGCATAAGCCGCCGAGTCGAAATGACAAACGCGACGACGATCAGGATCGCCGACAGCGAGAAGGCCGTCGCGGGCGAAAGGCGCGCCGGATCACGGTGCAGCTGGAAGAACCAGTCCGCGGCACCCAGGGCGTACTGACGAACAGACAGGTTGGCGATGCCCGGCAGCAGCGACGACAGGGCGCCCTCCCAAACGAGGGTGTAGCCGATCCCGATCACGAGCGCTCGGCGCGTGAAGAGACTCAGGGGCACGAAGAGCGCCACGTAGCAGAGCGAGCCGACGATCATCGCGCCGACCTGCGCTTCGGTTGCCGAGACGCCTTCGGAACCGGTGGGGACCATCTCTATCAATCCGGCGATCAACACGGACGCCACGGTCAGGGCGATGGTCAGAGACGCGGCGGCGATGGCTTTGGCGGCGACGATGGCCCAGCGCGAGATCGGCTTGGCCAGTAGATACAGGATCGTGCCTTCGTCCGTCTCGGCGCCGAATGCGCCCGTCCCGAACAAAACCGCGGCCAGCGGCAGGACGATGGTCATCGAAATCGTGTCGAAGACGTGCCTGGTAAAGGAGTTGACGTCCGTCTGCCCGGCGGCCCGGAAGATCAAGGCCAGGACAGAGGGAAGCGCGGCGAGCAGCAGCAATAGCAGTGTCCGACGCCGTCCCAGCAGCTGCTTGAACGTTATCCGGACGATTTCCGGAAGCACCGAAACGGATGCGGACATCGGAACCCCGCTCATCGTCGGACCAGGTAGTCGAAGACGCTCTCCAGCGACTCGTCGGCCGGCAGGACCTCCTTGAGCCGCACGCCCGCCGTGCGACTCGCGCCGGCGAGGAGTACTCGGAACGCCGAAAGGTGGGCCGTCTGCACGGACAAGGCATTCTCTTGGAGTTCCACGGCGAAAACCGCCGGCTCTGCGATCAGGGCCGTGGCCAGCTTTCGATCGTCACTCGAATGGATCGTGATCGTATGCGGCCGATCGGTCATTAGCGCGCGGATGGCTCGAAAGTCGCCCGAGGCGGCCAATCGGCCCGCGACCATGACCAGGATCTCGGTCCCGATCCGCTCCACTTCCTCGAGGATATGCGAGGAGAAGAGGATGGTCCGGCCGGCGTTGGCCATCTCGCCCAGAAGGTCCATCATCGCCAGTCGCTGGCGCGGATCCATGCCGTTGAATGGTTCGTCCAGGAGCAAGACCTGGGGATCGTGGACGAGCGCGCCCGCAACCTTGGCTCGCTGGCGCATGCCCTTCGAGTACGTCCCGATCGCGCGGTCGGCCGCGTCTTCCAGGCCGACTCGGGCAATCGCGGCGCGAGCCGCCGCATCGGGCTGCCGCATACCTTGAAGGCGGGCGTTGAAGCGCACGTATTCGAAGCCGGTCAGGAACGGATACACCGATTCGCGCTCCGGTACGAGCCCGATCTGGCGGTACACGGACGGATCCAGGTTCGGGTTCCGGCCCAGGACCTGCACGGTTCCGGCCGATGGAGCGAGGAAGCCGGCAAGCATGTGCAGCAACGTGGTCTTGCCCGCTCCGTTGGGACCGAGCAGCCCGGTGACGCCCGCCCCGAGACTGAAGCTGACGTCGTTGACGGCCACGACATTGCCGTACCAGCGGGCGGCGTTAGCAAGCTCGATGGCCGGCGGGGCGGCCGGGGCCACAGTGGGAGCCGCAGGCAGCGAGGCTTCCATGGCGCTCATGCCGCGATCCTCCGGTACCGGAACATCAGTATCGAGCTGAAGAAGATGACGCTGACCAGCGCGGCAAGGACGTACGGCCCGGCGTCGATGGTAGTCGGGAGTTCAATGCCGAGCTTGTGACCGAAAAACCAGTCTGTGGCTCCGCCGAGGGAGTTGATCGGCGTCATCAATTCGAGCTTGTCCGCCCAGGTCCAGCCAGCCTCGTGACCTACGGCGTAGACGATCGCGGGCACTGCCTCCATCAGCAGAAAGTAGGCCACGAGGCCTATGGCCGCGTATGCGCGTCGAGGCGAGTACGACGACAGCGCGAGAGAGATGGCAGACATGCTCAGGGCTATGAGGAGGGTGGCCGGAATGGCCGGCAAGGCCTTGGGCAATTCGGTTCCGATAGCCCCAAAAGTGTCCGGCTTCTGCAGCACTTGGCCGATGAAGAGGGCGACCATCGGCACGGCCAACATCAGGAAAAGGGCCGTCGCAAGCGAAGCCAGGCGAGCCAGGGCGTAGTCCGTCCGATGCATGGCGCGAGTGAAGTAGAGCGGCAGCACCTGATAGCGCTGATCGCGACAGACCACTTCGGGCGCCTGGGCCACACAGAACAGAATCACGAAGAACGCCAGCCCGGTGAAGTAGTTGTGATAGGCGAAAAGGTCGGGGCTTTCGCCGTTCTGGACATTCGCGGCGATCAACGAGGAAAACGCCAGCTGTATGAAGGCTGGGAATGCGTACAGTCCCGCGAGAATGAACGGTGCCGCCTTGGCGCTCATCTGCCGGCCGAAACCCCAGATTCCGCGCAGGCTGTCTACGTACAGGGACCAAATGGCGGAGATGCGACCAAGGCGCTTGCCTTCATAGTGGCGGTAGCCCAGGTCGTAGATGTTGCCCGCGGCTGAACTGGCGGCCCGGTTGCCGGCGCTCACTGGGGACCTCCCGAAACGGCCGGCGCGTCGCGGAAGATGTCTTCCAGGCGGCGTCTCTCCTGCTCCATTCGAACCAGCGGCAGTTCGAGTTCGGCCACCGCGTCGCGTACAACGTCGTAGATAGCGTCGTCCTCCAGGACCAACAGGACGCAGTTGTCGTCCTGCTTGGCCTTGAACCCACGGCCGATCATGGCCGCCGCCAGCCGATCGGCGCCTTCTTCTACCTCGATCGCCAGAACAGGCGTCCGCTGGGTGAAGCTGGCGATTGGCGCCGCGCTCAGGAGATGGCCCGCGTCCACGGCCAGCAGGTATGTGCAGACTTGCTCGATCTCACCGAGGAGATGCGATGCCACAACAATCGATATGCCGAAGTCGGTGCCAGTTCGTTTGATCAGGTCGAGCATCTCGTCCCGGCCGGTTGGGTCCAGGCCGTTCGTGGGCACGTCCAGGAGAAGCAGCTGCGGATCGTGGACGAGGGCCTGGGCCAGCTTCACGCGCTGCTTCATGCCCGTGGAATAGCCGCCGATCTGGCGATACCGCTCCTCGTACAGGCCCACGTGGCGCAGCACTTCGGCGGTTCGCTCGCGGGCGGCGGTGCGTGGCAGCCCGGAGATGCGGGCCATATGGGTAACGAACTCGGTGGCGCTGACATCGGGCGGCAGGCAGTCGTGCTCTGGCATGTAGCCGACGACCTTACGGATGCCGCGGATCTCGGTAACGACGTCCATGCCCAGGACCGTGGCCCGGCCGCTGGTCGGGGCAAGCAGGCCGAGCATTATCTTGAGCATCGTGCTCTTGCCCGCGCCGTTGGCGCCGACGAGGCCGATGATCCCGGGCTCGACCGTCAGGTTGAGCCCGTCGAGGGCCTTTACCGGTCCGTAGTGCTTGCTCAGGCTGATGGTCTCGATCAGCGACATCGGTTGGTCTCGCCCCTATGGAAGTCGAGCGCCCATGATAGCCGCCGGGCCGGCCCGAAGTAGTCCGCAGGGCCCAGGTCACAAGGGCGGTGGCGCGCGTGGTTCGCTCTGCCATGATTGGCAATAAGGTCTAAGGAAAGACTGAGCTCGCAGAAGGAGGCGCCCCGATGACGGCCGCCATCGAAACCACCAAGCTGACCAAGTACTACGGCCGTTCACGCGGCGTCATGGACGTGGACCTCACCGTTGAGTCGGGCCAGATCTTCGGCTTCTTGGGCCCCAACGGCGCCGGCAAGTCGACCACGATCCGCGTTCTGCTGGACCTGATCCGGCCCAACAGTGGCAGCGCCCGAGTGCTCGGCCTGGATGCCCACCGAGACCGCCTGGCGATCGACCGCCGCGTGAGTTACGTCCCGGGCGAGCTTTCGCTCTACAGCGAGTTGACCGGCAGTCAGCTCCTGACCTACCTCGGCAACCTCCAGGGCAGCGTCGATGCCGAGTATCGGGACAAGCTGATCGAGCGTCTCGAGCTGGATCCGAGCAAGCGCATCAAGAGCCTGTCGCGCGGCAACAAGCAGAAGGTCGGCCTGGTGGCGGCGTTTATGATCCGGCCCGAGTTGCTCATTCTCGACGAAGCCACGGCGGGCCTCGATCCCTTCGTGCAGCTTGAGTTCGAGCATCTCTGCGAAGAGACTCGCAACGACGGTCGAACGGTCTTCATCTCGTCGCACCAGCTGCCCGAGGTCGAGCACCTGTGCGACCGCGTCGGCATCATTCGGGAAGGGCGGCTGCTGGCGGTTGAGGCGATCGTGGACCTTAAGGCGCGGGCCCTGCGACGGCTCGAGATCGATTTCGGGAGCCCGGTATCGGCGGACGATTTCGCCGGACTGTCCGGAGTCCAGGACGTCAAGGTCGAGGGTGCAACGTTGCGGTGCACTGTTATGGGCAGCCTGGATGGCGTGATCAAGGCTGCGGCGCGCTTCGAGGTCCGCAACCTGCGCAGCGTCGAGACGAGCCTGGAAGAGATATTCATGGCGTACTACGGATCGGGCGACGGCTCGGCGGCCGAGATCGACGCGAAGGAGGCCGGTAATGCTGCTGCGTAACGTCTTCACCAAGACCGTTCGCGATCTGCGCTGGCCCACGTTCTTCGTGGCCATCGGCCTCGGAACGATTACGGCCTACTTCGCCATCCTCTTCCCCACCTACTCGAAGATCATCGACATGAACGCCCTCCTCGAGAAGATGGGTCCGGCAGCCAAGATATTGGGCGCGAGCGTGGGCGACGCGGGCTCCCTGGTCGGATTCCTGCACATCGAACTGTTCTCGATGATCCTGCCCGCAGTGATGGTTGCCTTTGCGGCCGGCATGGCCAGCGGCTTTACTGCCGGCGAGGAATCGCGCGGCACCATCGACGTGCTCCTCTCCTACCCCGTTTCGCGGCGGCGGCTCGTCCTGGAGAAGACCCTGGCGGTGACCTTGGGCTGCGTCGTGGCCGCGGGCGTCGTCTGGGTTTTCGCGGAAGTCGGCGCCGCGATCAGTGCCAGCGCTCTGCCGGCGGACAAGCTGGCCAGCGCCTTGCTGATGCTGGTGCTGCTCGGCCTCGCTTTCGGCTCCATCGCCTTGGCCATATCGGCATACACGGGCAACCGGGGTGCCGCAATCGGCGTGGCCGTGGGCTCGATGGTGGTGATGTATCTGGTGGACGCCCTCGCCAACATAGTGGACGGTCTGAACGCCATCCGGCCACTCTCGCTGTTCCGCTACTACATGGGTAACGATCCCCTGCGCCACGGCCTGGCGGTTGGCGACGTCGCGGTCCTGACGGTGGTCTGCCTCGTTTTCCTCGGGCTCGCCCTGGTGGCCTTCGAACGACGGGATCTGGCGGCATGAGCCGGCGGTGAAGCGGGAAACGTATTTCCAGCGCTGCTAGGCGCGGAGACGGCGGCGGGCCGGTGGCCCGGGCCAGATTCGGACTAATCCGTTACCTTCGGCGCCCCACCGAACCGGTTTCCACACGCTAACCTACCGCTAAGGGAAATGTGACCGTTTTGGTCGATGGCCCGCGGGCCCTCGTGGAGGTACTAGTTGCGCGTTTCGATTGGGATCGACCTGGGTTCGTCCAGAGTCAAGCTTCTGGCGCTGGACGAGTCGGGCGAGTGCCTCGGCGTGACCATGGCCTCCTACTCCACCGAAATTCGCCGGCCGGGATATGCCGAACAGAACCCGGACCGCTGGTGGGATGCCCTTCGGCTGGCCATGTCCGAATTGCTGGCCAGGCCGGCTTTGCGTGGAGCGGAAGTCACGGCCCTGGGTCTGACCGGTCAGATGCACGGCGCGGTCTTCCTCGACGGTGATGGCGCCCCGGTTCGCCACGCTCTGATGTGGTCCGACGGCCGGGCGGAAGCCGAGACGCAGGAGATCGAGGATCGGATCCCGCGAGCCGAGCTGGTCGCAATCACCGGCAACCGGTCGAACGTCAGCTTCACGGCGCCCAAGATCATGTGGGTCGCGCGCAACGAGCCGGAGATCTTCGCCAGAACACGCTTCATCGTTCAGCCCAAGGATGCCCTGCGGGCGCGCCTTACCGGGGTGGTTGCGGGTGATGTTTCGGACGCCTCGGCGACGCTACTGTTCGACCTGCGGGCTCGCACCTGGTCCGAGCGGATCTGCCGGGATCTGGGCATAGACCTCGGGTTGCTGGCGCCGCTGTCCGAATCGGAGGTTTCCGCCGGGACCCTGCGCGAGGACGCAGCCAGGGCGCTGGGGCTTCCTGTTGGGATCGAGGTCGCCATTGGCGGGGCCGATGCGCCCGCCGCGGCCCTGGGTCTGGGCCTGGCGCGTGAGGAGGACGCAGCCGGAACCGTGCTGATTTCTCTGGGCACCGGCGGACAGGTTCTCGCCCCTACCGCGGAACCCAAGGTCGATCCGGACGGACGTCTGCACGGTTTGTGCCACGTTGTGCCAGGCCAGTGGTGCGTCATGGCCGCCATCCTGTCCGCGGCGGCATCCCTGGACTGGGTCGTCCGCTTGCTTCGCCCAGACGATCCAAACGGCAGCCGCGAACTGCTTGCGTCCGCGGCCAAGGTCCCGGCCGGCAGTGACGGACTCCTCTTCCTGCCCTATCTGCGCGGCGAGCGCACGCCTCACTTCGATCCGGCGGCCCGCGGCGCGCTGGTGGGTCTGCGCATTGGCCACGGCGCCGCCGAGATCACCCGCGCGGTTCTGGAGGGAGTGGCGTTTGCCCTAGCCGAGGGACTCGACCTGATGCGCAGCCTGGGCGTGGAGCCCAAGGCCGGCGTCGTTGCCGGCGGCGGCGTCAACCGCCTGTGGCAGCAGATCATCGCCGACACGCTGAACATGCCCGTCACTCTGGGCGCCACGGAGCACGCTTCTGCGAGGGGCGCGGCCCTGCTCGGCGCGATCGCCGCGGGCATGATCCCCTCCTCCGCCGAGGGCATTCCCGCCCAGCCTGCCGACACTCGCGTCATGGAGCCGGACCCGGCCCGCGTCCGCCTTTATGCGGAACTCAGCGGCCCCTACCGCGAACTCTACGGCCGCCTGCCCAAGTTGTAGGTTTGGGCAACACGGCGCGCAGACCGGCGCTCACGGCGCTGGTGGAAGGTCGAAGTCAGGCTCTCCACTGCTCCCGCGCCATCTCCAGGAAAAGGCACAGGGCGTTGGCAAGCTGCATCTGGCGAGGGGTTCGGGCGCGGACGCGGATGAGTGCCGGGCTGGCAACCAGGATCGCCAGGCCGCGGGCGCGCGACGTGGCGACGTTGAGGCGGTTCAGGCTGTACAGGAACTCCATGCCCCTGGGCGCCTCCTCCGGACTGGAAGTGGCCATCGAGTAGATCGCGATCGGCGCCTCCTGACCCTGGAACTTGTCCACCGTACCGACAGGTGCGTCGACACGGGCGCCGGCAAGCAGGCGCTGGATCTCGGCGACCTGGGCGTTGTACGGAGCCACGATCAGGACGTCGTCCGCGGTGAGCGGCCGGGTCTCGCCCCGCTCATTCGTCCACGTGGCCGAGCCGTCCGCCAGCTCGCGGACCAG
>JANYJG010000027.1 GCA_025358515.1 Chloroflexota bacterium | reverse complement strand
ACGCGGCCCACCCCAATCGCTTCGTCAACGGCATGCCCACGCCGCCGCAACTGCCGGGACCTGCCTGGATCAACAAGCCGAAGGAGGAACCTGCACAGATCATCCGCTGAACCCGTGTCTCAAACTGCTTGACGGGTTCCGGTTTGCCCGGTTACCTCGACGGTTCGGCCAGTGACCGAGACGCTCGGAACTGAGATATCAGGGCTCTGACCGAACGACGACAGGAAAGAGCAACCCCCGACGACAACGACTATCAGGGCCACGCCAACCGATGCAATCTTGAGCCTACATGAGGCCCTTCTTATAGTAGAGGTCACCAGATCCCTCCGGCCAATCATTCCAGCCTTTGACCTTCTTGTACCCGACCGGAACCCGTCAAGCAGTTTGAGACACGGCTGCAGCGGGAATGCCCAGCTGGATTGGACGACACGCAACGGGTTGTGTTTGCAAGCTGGTGCCAGGTTTCGAGATCATCGGGCGGCGTACATGAGCAATCTTCGAGACGGGTGGGCGAGCTTACTTGGCAGCATACGGGACTGCGACCAAGGCAAGCGTCACCACCAACAACCCGACTACGAATCCGCGAACGGGCCAGAGTGCACGCCACAACGAAAGCCGCAGCCCGAGTTGCTTCCTGCAAGCCAGAATCGGCGCGCGCCAAGGGCGTCGCGCGAGCGAGTTGGATCCGGCATCCAGCAGGGCCGCCAGAACCGAGGCACGCCGCTTGCGTTCCTGACTGTCGAGCGCCGAGGCCGCTTGGAGGAGTTCATCCGTCCGTGCCGGCCGCTTCTCCATCAGATCGGCCAATCCGCGGTAGTAGGCACCCAGTACCAGCAACCAAGGGGAAGGATCGGACAACTGGTCTAGTGCGGCCCGGACGTCATCTGGCCGTCTGGCGAGACACGCGAGCGCCGCCTGCTCGACCCGAGAGTGATCAGGCCCACGATCGCCGGCCTCTGTGGCCGTGCGAAGGCCGCTACTCCAGACCAACAAATCCCAGACACGCCACGTGCGAACGAAGACTGCGGGCCCCAGAAGGAGCAAGAGTATCGGCACGAGAGCGCCTGGCCAGAGGTTGAACGCAAATGTGTTCGCCGCCCAGGTCGCTGCCACGAACCAGGCTGCGATGATCGAAACACGCTCCAACAGGAACTCCCGGATCACGGGGCTGGGGCATAAACCGACGGGCGCATAGCTTCGAGCTAGCAGACGGGACAGCATTGGGTATCCACCTCCAGGTTCGATCAAGCTGCCGCTACGATCGATGCCGGTGCTGCTGATCCTCCAGTCAAGATGAGGACTCCGACGACCGCGAATGCCCCTCGGAGCGACTCCGGCCGACCACGGTGGGGGTCATGGTGACGTCGACCCTCGATTCGATCGGCTAGCCTGGTCGCCACGATTGTGCAACCGGACAGAATGACAGCGATCGCCCCGAGCGCGACCAGGCCCTTTACCCAGAATCTCGGACGTGCCCCTCTTTGCATTAATCAACACCCACTACGAGCCCTTCTTCGTCGACCGCTCGTTCCAGGCGGTGGCAGCGGCAGGATAATTGGCACCTCCGAGAAAGACAATGCGGTTCTGCCATCTCGCTCGTGGCTCAGGCTCGTGGCCCCGCCATCCGCCCCGAGACACGCCGCCGAATCTTTCAGAATGCCCTGCTAACCGGCTTCAATCGGCCGAGGCAGGCCAGGTTGATCGAGTTCCGCTCGCCAACTAGGTCGAACGGACTGGGTGGGCCTTGGCGGCAGGGCCGGTGGGGCCGCCAATGAGGGCGGTGGCGTTGCCCGCGCCGCCGGCCGCGTTCGCAGCGTTCACGAGACGGGCCGCGATCAGCGCCAAATCCGGTCCACGCGCAAGCCGTCCCATTGCGTTGTCGTCGATCATGCCGTGAACCCCGTCCGTGCACAGGAGCAGCCGATCGGCGGTATGAAGCTGCCGCGGCCCAAATATGTCCACCCGCACCTGAAGTTCCGAGCCTATCGCTCGCGTGACGACGTTCCGGTCCGGGGCTGTCCTCGCTTGTGCAGGAGTGATCTGACCTGCCGACACGCGTGCGGCAACGAGTGAATGGTCGGTCGTGATCTGGAGCGCCTGCCCGCCGGCAATCAGATATGCCCGCGAATCGCCGACGTTCGCCACCCAGACCCTTGCATCGGACTCGGACACCAGCGCGGCAACGAGGGTCGTTGACGCGGCACCAGTACCGGTTATGTCGTAGACGCGGCGATTCGCGGCGGTGAAGGCCTCCCGCAGCGCATCCGCAGGATCCGCCCACGACCCGCGGCTGAAGAAACCGACGGCCGACTCTACCGCCGTTCGGCTGGCCAGCTCGCCCTGGGGGCCGCCGCCAACTCCGTCAGCCACCAGCCATAGGGCGAACGGGCGTCCATCGGCGGCCGCCACTCGCACGGCACCGAAGTAATCCTCGTTCTTGCCCCTAACAAGGCCGATGTCAGTCGCCATGGCGACCTGCAGAATCGAGGAAGCGCTGGACTGTGGCGCGGCATCCATGCCCTGATCATATCGGGAGTCGGCGCGCGCCACCACGGGCCTGCCGCGAATTCGGTCACGCGACCGGCCAATCCTTCAAGCCAGGCAGTTGGTAGTGGGCCACGTCCGACGGCCGTTCGATGTCTGCCAACTCCGTCTCGAGCAGCAAGCGATCGGTGTGGCCGGCCGTCGCCCTAAGGATTGCCTCCCAATCTCGCCAGGCGGTGATCGCCACGATGGAGGTTTCGCCCGGTCGATCGACAGCGAGGACGCCAATGCCCGTGATCACCTTCTCCATGCCCGCTATCAGCAACAGGCGACCGATCGGTTCAGCCGCGCGGCGCCCCCAGGTAGCCAGCATTTCCGTGACAACCGTGGCGTGGTAAATACGCAGAATTCGAGCCGATTCCAAACCGGGTCCCTCAGAGGCGACAACGCGATATCGAGTCGATCGGACGTCGCGGAGAAGCGCGGAGACAGACGCCAGGTATTCGGGAATGCCGTCATCAGCCGTTCCGCGCCCGTAAGAATCGAGGTCGCGCCACTTCGTCGCCGCCACGTGCTCGTGCCCTGCCGGGCCAAGTCGCCTGCCGACGCAACGCGCCAGAATTCCCGGGGCCGGCGCGGCACGCAGCGCCGAATGGCGGACGAAACTGTCCACCTCGGCGTCGTGCCCTGTTGCGACCCGGTACTCCAGCAGGTGAACGATCATCCCGATGAGCCCCCCAGCTCTTCCGAGTTTCGCAACGCTTATGAATAGTAAAGCCGATGTTCCGCCGGTAGTCGATGCAACGTTTGTCGTATCGCTGGCGAGGACACGAAATACCGGGCCGCGGGTGCGCCAAGACCTGGCGTCCTTGAGCGGGCTCATGTACCGTCGCTTCTGCCGCGCCCACCAGGTCGGCGCGTCCACGAGAAGTGAGGAAGCCGCACATGGGGGCCGAGACGATCGAGTTGACCGGCGCCGGATGGCAGCGCCACGACTTCTATATGCGCCTGGCGCTGGTCGTCGAATCTGGTGCCAAATGCCTGGGCAGCCACGTTGGCGCGGTCATGGTTCGGGACGACCGCGTCCTCGGCAGCGGCTATAACGGCACCCCCGCCGGGTACCCCAACTGCACCGCCTCGGAACGCGGCTGCCGCCGTTGCGCCCTGCGCCGTGAACAGCCCGATGCCGCCCTGTCCGGCCGGCTGTACGACATCTGCCTATGCGTCCACGCCGAGCAGAACGCCATGGCCACAGCCGCACGTTTCGGAGTGGCTGTGGAGGGCGCAGTCCTGTACACGACGCTGCAGCCCTGCTTCAATTGCCTCAAGGAATTGATGCAGGTTCGGCTCAGCGGCGTCGTCTTCCGCCGTGCGTGGCAGGCCGGCCACCCCGACTACGCCTGGGTCGCGACTGAGTACGACAGCCTGGTCGAGCACTACCGCTCGAAACGCGGCATGTTCTCCCGGCTGGCCCAGGCTGAGGCGGTGGAGGCGGGCGTGGAGGCCGCGGAGGCCGGCACGCGCAAGTAGCGCGCGCAGCGGCAATCGTCAGGAGATCGCGATCATCCGCTCAAGGGCCAGACGGGCACGGTCGGCGGTTTCGGTCGGGACATCGATCTCGAACCGGCCGAGGCGGAGTGAGTCGCGCAGTTTGGGCAGCGTCGTCAGTTTCATGTACTGGCATACGGCCTCGCGGTTGACCGGCACGAAACGTTTACCGGGCGCCATCTTGGCCAGCCGGTGAAGAATGCCGACTTCGGTCGCGACCAGGAACGTAGCCGCCTTCGACTTCTCTGCGAATTCGACCATGCCCTCGGTCGAGAGGATGTGCGCGTCGCTGCCCGCTGCCTCGATGATCTGGCTTGTGCAGCCGCACTCGGGGTGAACCAGCAGCTCGGCATCGGGTTCGTCGCGGTGCCATTGCTCGATGTCCGCGGGCCGAATGCCGGCGTGGACGTGGCACTCACCGAGCCAGATCGTGAGCTTGCGGCCGGTCACACGCTGCAGCCAAAGACCCAGGAACATGTCGGGCAGGAAGAGAATGGTGCGGTCGGCGGGGATCGCCTCGATCACGGCACGGGCGTTGCCGGAGGTGCAGCAATAGTCGCTCTCTGCCTTGACGGCCGCTGTTGTGTTGACGTACGAAACCACGATCGCGCCCGGATGCTCGAGCTTCCACTGGCGCAGCTGGTCGACCGTAATCGAGTCCGCCAGCGAGCACCCGGCGGCTAGATCGGGCAACAGGACGCGTTTTGTCGGCGAGAGGATCTTGGCCGTCTCGGCCATGAACTTGACGCCGCAGAACACGATCGTCGACTCGGGCGCGGACGCCGCGATCCGCGACAGGCGCAGCGAGTCGCCCACGTGGTCGGCCACGTCCTGGATCTCGCCGCGCTCGTAGCTGTGGGCCAGGATTACGGCGTCGTGCTGGCGGGCCAGCGCCCGGATCTCGTCCTGCAGTGACGGGAATGTAGCGGGATCCCCGGGCGGTTCAACGGGGATCGAGAACGGCCCGAACGTGGCCGGGGCGGCCGGGCCGGTGGCATCGCCTCGGCTGTTGCTCGCCTTCGCAAGGTCCACCCGGAGTTGTCGCTCGAAGTCGAGGCCGAGACGATCGA
>JANYJG010000017.1 GCA_025358515.1 Chloroflexota bacterium | reverse complement strand
CTGGTTCTCCACCAGCCGCTGGATCGTCCGCTTGAGCGGCCGCGCTCCGTAGGCAGGGTTCGTCCCCTCGCGAACGATGAGCGCTCGCGCCGCCGGAGTCAGGTCCAGGGTGATGTCCTGCCCCGCCAGCCGCCGCTGCAGGTCCGCCAGCAGCAGGTCCACGATGGCTGCCAGGTCGGCGTCGTTGAGGGCGTGGAAGACGATCACCTCATCGATGCGGTTCAGGAATTCAGGCCGGAACTGGACCCGCAGTGCCTCTGTAATGTGGCGCTTCATCTGCTCGTAGGCCTCCGCATCGCGACGCGCCTCGTCTCGATGCGCAGCGTCGCCGCGCTCCGAAAAGCCGGAGATGAACTGGCTGCCGACGTTGCTGGTCATGATCAGGACGGTGTTTCGGAAGTCCACGGTTCGGCCCTGACCGTCCGTCAGCCGTCCATCCTCGAGAACCTGTAGAAGGATGTTGAAGACATCCGGATGGGCCTTCTCGATCTCGTCGAGGAGGACGACCTGATAGGGCCGCCGCCGCACGACCTCGGTCAGCTGGCCGCCCTCGTCGTAGCCGACGTAGCCTGGAGGCGCACCCACCAGCCGCGAGACGGAGAACTTCTCCATGTACTCGCTCATGTCGATGCGGGCCATGGCCGTCTCGTCGTCAAACAAGAACTCGGCCAGGGCGCGGGCCAGTTCCGTCTTCCCGACGCCGGTCGGCCCAAGGAACAGGAACGACCCGATGGGCCGGCGCGGATCCTTGAGCCCGGAGCGAGCCCGCCTAACGGCGTCGGAGACGGCCTGAATCGCCTCCTCCTGGCCGACCACGCGCTGGTGAAGCAGGTCCTCCATGTGGACGAGCTTGTTGGTCTCGCCCTCGAGCAGCTTGGTTACCGGCACGCCGGTCCACGCGCCCACGATCTCGGCGATGTCGTCCGCCGTGACCTCTTCTTTGAGCAGCCGCTCCGGGCCCGAAAGTGCTGCGATTGCCGCCTCCCGTTCCTTCTGCCGCTGCTGCAACTCCGGCAACTTGCCGTATTTGAGTTGAGCGGCCGTGCCGAAATCGGCCTCGCGTTCGGCCTGCTCGATGCGAATCTGGACGGCCTCCGCCTCGGCCTTCGTAGCGCGAACGCCCGCAATGGCTTCCTTTTCGGCCTGCCAGCGCTGCTTCATGGCCGCCGCCACTTCGCCGGTCTCGGCCAGTTCGCGCTCGAGCGTCCCAAGCCGCGCCTTCGAGGCTTCGTCCGTTTCCTTGCGCAGAGCTTCGCGCTCGATCTCGAGCTGGATGCGCCTGCGTTCGAGTTCGTCGAGCTCGACCGGCATCGAATCGATCTCCATGCGCAGCCGGCTGGCCGCCTCGTCCATAAGGTCGATCGCCTTATCGGGCAGGAAGCGGTCGCTGATGTAGCGGTTCGACAGCGTGGCCGCCGCCACCAGGGCGGAGTCTGTGATGCGCACGCCGTGGTGGACTTCGTACTTCTCGCGCAGCCCGCGCAGGATCGAGATCGTCTCCGGGACCGTCGGCTGGTCGACGACGATCGGCTGGAAGCGCCGCTCCAGGGCGGCGTCCTTCTCGATGTGCTTGCGGTACTCGTCCAGCGTCGTGGCGCCGATTGTGTGCAGTTCGCCGCGCGCCAGCATGGGCTTCAGCAGGTTGGAGGCGTCCATCGCGCCTTCGGCCGCGCCCGCGCCAACGACCGTGTGCAACTCGTCGATGAACAGGATTACCTGGCCCTCGGCATCCTTGATCTCCTTGAGTACTGCCTTGAGCCGCTCCTCGAATTCGCCGCGGAACTTGGCCCCGGCGATTAGCGCGCCCAGGTCGAGCGAGATGACCCGCTTGGACTTGAGGGTCTCGGGAACGTCACCCCGCACGATGCGCTGGGCCAGGCCCTCCACAACGGCGGTCTTGCCGACACCTGGTTCGCCGATTAGGACGGGGTTGTTCTTGGTCCGGCGGGACAGGACCTGTATGACCCGACGGATCTCGTCGTCGCGGCCGATGACCGGGTCAAGCTTGCCTGCCCGCGCCTCCACCGTGAGATCGCGCCCGTACTTCTCGAGTGCCTGGTAGGTGCTCTCGGGGTTCTGGGTGGTTACGCGCTGGCCGCCCCGAATGCCCGTCAGGGCCTGAAGGATGGCCTCCTTGTTAGCCCCATTGCGGTCGAGCAGCTGCTGCGCCTCACCGCCGCCCTCGGCGATGGCGAGGAGTAGATGCTCTGTGGAGACGTAGTCGTCTTGCAGTCGGCGAGCCTCATCCGATGCCCGCTCAACCGCGCGCTTGAACCGCGGATCCGCGCTCAGAGAGCCGCCCTGGACTTTGGCCCGCTTGCCCAGGATCGCGGCCAGTTCGCTCCGGAAGGCCGGCACGTCTACGCCGACGCGCCGCAGCGTCTCGGCCGCGACACCGTCGTCCACTTCAACGAGGGCGGCCAGCAGGTGCTCCGAATCCAGGACGGGGCTTTGCAACTCTTCCGCCAGTCGCTGGGCCGCGACGATGGACTCCTGTGCCTTCTGGGTAAATCGATCGAGGTTCATGGCTTCTCTCTCGGAGCCCTTCAGGCCCCCTGCGTGCCGGTCTTGGGCTAGAGCGGTTTCCGTGGATTCGGCTGGACTATCTGGCGGAGGAATTCCTCCGCCGCCTTGCGTTGTTTGCCTTCGAGCTTGCCGGGAAGGACGACTTTGACCCTGGTGAGAAGGTCGCCCGCGCCGTCTCCCTTTAGTCGCGGCATGCCCTGGCCGGCCAGTCGGAATATTTGACCATGTTGCATGGCGGGGGGCAGTTTGAGAAGCACCCGGCCTCGCAGCGTCTCCACTTCGACCTCGCCGCCCAGCAGCGCTTCACCGAGGGTAATGGGCAGTTCCCTGGTCAGGTCGGCGCCGCTGCGGACGAAGGTCGGATGAGACCGAACCTTCACAATCAAATACAGATCGCCCGCGTCCGACCCGTTCCCGGCCTTGCCCCGCAGCCTGATCTTGCTGCCGGTTTCGACGCCGGCTGGCACCTTTACCTCCAGCCGCCGATCGCCGACCTGGATCAACCGCGCGGAGCCGGCGAACGCCTCTTCCAGGCTGACGTCCACTTCCACCTCAACATCGTCGCCATGGCGGATGCTGTGGCTCCGGGGAGTGGCCTGGCCCCCCGCGGCACCGCCGCCTGCGCTGGGGGCTCGTTGCGCGGCCGGGATCGCCCCCTCGGTCCGAAGCCGCGACAGGATGTCCTCGAACGCGCTTGCGCCCTTGTGCCCAGCCGTGGTTTTGCGAGTTGTCGGGTCCGCGGACTGGCGGGCGCCCGGGGCGGCGCCGCCAAAGAAGACGCGGAAGAAATCGGAGAAGCCCTCGGCGTCGCCGCCCTGAAACTCGTACCGCACGTTGCCGCCTGCGCCACCGGCCCCAGCCGCGTATCCCGCGAAGGGCCCGCCCGGACCGAAGGGATCGCCTCCGGCATAGGCGCCGCCGGACCCGAACGGGTATCCGGCGGCGCCCCCTGCGGCCCCGCCGGAGCCAGCCCCGCGCGAGACCTGGTCCCAATTAGCGCCGAGCATGTCGTATTGCTGCCGCTTGGTGGTGTCGGCCAAAACCTCGTTGGCCTCGTTGATCTCCTTGAACCGGGTCTCGGCCGTCTTGTTGCCCGGATTCCGGTCAGGATGAAACTCGCGGGCCAGCCGCCGATAGGCCTTCTTGATTTCTGCCGAAGTGGCCGCTCTCGGCACTCCCAGCGTCTTGTAGTAGTCCTTGTATTCCATTGGGCCCCACTCGGTAGATGGTCGCCGCTCGCGCGGTCCAAGCCGTTGATGCCGGATCGCGACGTGGCCGGCGTTTCCGCCGACCACGTGCACCCGGAGTTTGAGCCGGTGCCCCCCTAACTCTTCATAGCTCCCGCGCTAAGCCTTTCGTCTAGGCCATTGCTGGCGGCTGACCGGTGGGCGGCGGGAACCCGGGCAGAACCCGACTTTCCGGGCCGGTAATAGCCTCCGATTCCTTGCTGCCTTCTGGAGCCTTGGCGGCGGCCGGGAGCGGCTTCGGCTTGCGTCGCAGGGCCGCCTCCAGGACTTGGTCCATGTTCTCCGCCGTCACGATCTTGATCTGCTTGAGGATCTCGTCGGGGATGTCTCGCAGGTCCTTCTCGTTCTTCTTGGGCAGGATTACCATCCTGGCACCGGACAAGTGCGCGGCCAGGATCTTGCTCTTCAGTCCGCCGATCGGCAGAACCCTGCCGCGGAGCGTGATCTCGCCGGTCATGGCCATGTCCTTGCGGACGGGGATGCCGGTAAAGGCGCTGATCATGGCCGTGGCCATCGTGATCCCTGCAGACGGGCCGTCCTTAGGGATGCCGCCGGCCGGGACGTGGATGTGGAGCGTGTTCTTCTCGAAGACCTCGCGCTTGATGCCGAGTTCCGAAGCATGGGCACGGATCCACGAGAGACCCGCGCGGGCCGACTCCCGCATCACCTCGCCGAGCTGGCCGGTGAGGATGAAGTCCTCCTTGCCTTCCATGAGCGTGACTTCGATGGCGATGACGTCACCGCCGACCTCGGTCACGACCAAGCCGGTCGCGGAGCCAATTTGATCCTCAGCTTCCAGTTCGCCATATTCGAATCGCTGGGGGCCCAGGAATTCGTTGAGCTTCTTGACGTCCACCACGGTCCTGCGCTTGCGGCCCTCGGCGACTGCCCGAGCCACCTTGCGCATGACGTTGGCGATCTCGCGCTCGAGATTGCGAACGCCGGCTTCGTGGGTGTACGAGCGGACGAGCTCCACCATCGCTTGGTCCGTGATCGAGATGGTCTTTTCGGTCAGGCCGTGGTTCTTCATCTGCTTGGGGATGAGGAACCGCTTGCCGATCTCAATCTTCTCGGTCTCCGTGTAGCCGGGTAGGTGGATGACTTCCATGCGGTCGCGGAGCGGAGCCGGGATCGGATCGAGAAGGTTGGCCGTGGTAATGAAGAGGACCTTGGACAGGTCGAACGGCACCTCCAGGTAGTTGTCCTGGAAGGAGTTGTTCTGTTCTGGGTCCAGGACCTCCAACAGCGCTGAACTCGGATCGCCGCGGAAGTCCATGCCGATCTTGTCGACTTCGTCGAGCATAAAGACCGGGTTGTTAGAGCCAGCTGTCTTGACGTTCTGGATGATCCGACCGGGCAGGGCGCCGATGTAAGTGCGCCGGTGCCCGCGGATTTCCGCCTCGTCGTGAATGCCGCCCAAGCTCATGCGCACGAACTTGCGACCCATGGCGCGAGCGATGCTCTTACCGAGCGAGGTCTTGCCGACGCCGGGGGGTCCGACGAAGGCCAGGATGGGACTCCGCAGAGTCTCGGCGAGACTGCGGACGGCCAGGTATTCGAGGATGCGCTCCTTGATCTTTTCGAGGCCGTAGTGGTCTTCGTCCAGAATCTTGGCAGCGGACTTGATGTCCAGGTTGTCTGTGGTGGTCTGGTTCCAGGGCAGGGCGATGAGCCAGTCCACGTAGGTCCGAATGACACCGACTTCCGGCGAGGCCGACGGGATGCGGCTCATGCGATCGATTTCTTTGAGCGCTCGGGCTTTGACTTCCTCGGACATTCCGGCCGCTTCGACCTTGTCGCGAAGCTCGTTTATCTCGGCCTGCTGCGGGTCGTCTTCGCCCAGTTCGCGCTGGATGGCCTTGAGCTGTTCACGCAGGATGTACTCGCGCTGGGTCTTGTCCATCTCGGACTTGACCTCGGACTGGATCTTGCCCTTGAGCTCGAGGATCTCGATCTGGCGACCCAGGAAGCTTGAGACGATCTTGAGCCGCTCTACGACATCCGTGGTCTCGAGCAGCTCCATGCGCTGCTCCGTGGACAAATCGGGGCTGTACGCGACCATGTCCGCGAGGAGGCCGGGCTCACTGATGTTGCGCGCAGCCACGGCCGCTTCCGGAGGAACCGGCGCGCCGTTGGCGACGTACTGCTCGATCTGCGCCTGGACGGTACGCATCAAGGCCTGGACTTCGATGCCTTCCGGCGTGACATCGGGAATCTCTTCCACTCGGACGATGATGTACGGACTGGTCTGGACGAAGCTTTCGATGCGCAGGCGCGCCTGTCCCTGAACGATCGCCCGAACGGTGCCGTCCTGGAGCTGGACCACCTGAGCGATCTTGGCGAGCGTGCCGACAACGTACAGCTCGCCAGGGTTCTCGATGTCCTCGCGCTCTGCCAAGCGCTGCGTCACCAGGGCAATGGGACCGCCCGCGGCGACCGCAGCATTTAGCGCAGCGACGCTCTTCTCGCGTCCCACCTGGAGCGGCACGATCATCTCGGGGAAGATGACGGTCTCGCGCAGGGCGACGAGTGGAAGCTCCCGCACGCCGGGCATGTGGATATGTTGGGCGTCTTCCTGAGCTTGCTGCTCGTCGTCCTTCTCGGCCGGCCGGTCAGTCATTGGAATCTCCTGATCGAGTGGTGGTCACGCGAGTGGCCACTATACGTGTGATCGGCCGCGCACCCGGGGTTCCGGAAAGTTCGGCCGGGCCGGCGGTTTGGCCGCCGGTCTGGGCTGGTTCCGGGCCGTTTGCGCCGCCCCATTCGGGGCTGGTCTCCGCGGCTCGGTGGTTTATCTCGCCATCATCTCTGCCCTGTTGGGCCTGCAGTGCAGCGGCGGCCGCACCTGCCTCTCGGGCTTGGACTTCGTCGAAGAGCGCCTCCAGAATGCGTGTCCCGAGCCTCTCTTCCAATTCGAATAGCAGCCGCACTCCCGCCAGATTGACGCCGCGCTCCTGGGTCAGTCGCCTGATCCAGAGGATGCGTCTGATGTCGTTCTCGGAGTACAGCCGGATGTTGGTTGGCGTTCGGGCCGGAGCCAGCAGGCCCTCGTCTTCGTAGATTCGTAACGTACGCGGATGGGCCTGAACCAAGCCTGCCGCGACGCTGATTACGAAGCAGGGTCGCGCGGGATCTTGCTGGAAACGGCGGTCCGACATGGTCCGTCTACTCGGCCGCGACCGCGGCCGGTTCCTTGCGCTGACTATCGACAGGGCTGATCTTGATCTGACGCGGCTTCATCTGTTCCGCCTTGGGGATGCGCAGGGTCAGCACGCCGTCCTCGAAGGTGGCCTTTGCCTTGTCCGGCTCGAGGCCGGTTGGCAGGTTCAGCGTCCGGATGAAGCGGCCCCGGCGAATTTCCCGGAGCAGGACGGAGGCCGGCCCGCCCTTCTGGGAGGCCGGAGCGGTCGTGTCGCCGGCGATGGTGAGGGTGTTGGCCTCCATCGTGATGTCGACTTCCTCCGGTTTCACGCCGGGCAGGATAGCCTGAACCACGATCTCATCGTCTGTCGCAAACACATCCACCGGCACGAGTTGGCCCTCGCCGAATTGCCACGTGCGCGGGCTGACAAAGCTCTCCTCGAAGAGCCTGTCCATAGCTGCACGAAGCGAAACCAGATCGCCGAATGGTCCGATGCGGCGAGTCATTGTCATTGCTGCCACCTCCTAAGTGGGAGGAACGCCGATTCCAGGGAGACTTCCCAGTCCCGTTTGGTCCTTGTCTGGTGCGCCTCCGGGCCGTTGCGGGCCGATCAGATGACGCCCCCAGACCATAGAACCTTGACAATACCGTTGTCAAGGGTGCTGTCACTACGGGTTCCCCCTAAGTTGACTGTCCCACTGCATGGCACGGCGGCTCAGTCGTGGTTTCACCTGGCGCTCGCAGGCTTCCCGATGGCGCCCGATCCGGCCAGTCTGTACTCGCCACCTGAATTCCGGCACGCTGCCGACACCAACGGAACGTCGGACTGTCGATTCGGGCGGTGCGCGATCGTCGTTCTAGTGAAGGGCGGCGGCTGCCGCCAACCATCGGCCAAATTCGTCCACACGGAGGCGTGACGTGCGCTACATGCTCCTCATCTATGGCGACGAAGCCCAGCAGGACGCGGGCGCGTCTGGCGCCGAGCCTGCGGGCGTGGCTCCCGAGGTATCGCCGCCCTGGCTCGAATACACGGACTGGCTGCTGAAGGAGGACATCCACTCCGCCGGTGAGCGCCTGGCGATGTCGTCATCGGCGACCACCGTCCGAGTCCGCGATGGCAAGCGCCTGATTACCGACGGCCCCTACGCCGAGACCAAGGAAGTGCTCGGCGGCTACTACATCATCGAATGCGACAACCTCGACGAGGCCCTCGAAGCTGCGGCGCGTTGTCCGGGCGCCCTGTGGGGATCGATCGAGGTCCGGCCGATCATCGGGATGCCCGCGCCTGAGACTGTCCGGGCGACCAACGCGGCCGGATGACTGCGCCTGAGGCGTCCGAACGGCCGGCGTCCGAACGGCCGGCGTCCGAACGGTCGGCGTCCGAACGGCCGAACGCCCAGACCCACGCTGCCATCGAGCGGGCCTATCGCGAGGCCTACGGAACCGTCCTGGCGACGCTGATCCGCTTCCTCGGCGGGGACTTCGATGCCGCTGAGGAGGCCCTTGCCGACGTGTTCGCAACCGCCCTCGAGACCTGGCCGCTTGACGGCATCCCGGCCACGCCCGCTGCCTGGCTGACGACCGCCGCCCGCAATCGGGCCCTCGATTGGATTCGGCGCGACCGGCGGCAGGCAGTAAAGCTCCTTGAACGGGAAGGGGCGGAGATGGAGGTAAGGCAGATGCAGGTTGGAACCGAAGATGGCATCACGGACGATCGCCTCCGCCTCATCTTCACTTGCTGCCATCCGGCGTTGCCGCTCGACGCAAGAGTCGCGCTGACGCTCCGGACGCTGGGCGGGCTCACGACGCCCGAGATTGCCCGGGCCTTCCTCGTCCCGGAGGCGACGCTCGCGCAGCGCCTCGTTCGTGCGAAACGCAAGATCCGCGAGGCGGGAATTCCATATCGGGTGCCGCTCGGCGAGGAGTTGCCGGAGCGGCTCGACAGTGTCCTGGCGACGCTCTATCTCGTCTTCAATGAGGGATATCTGGCGACGGCCGGTGACGCCGCGGTCAGGCACGAGCTCTGCGCCGAAGCAATCCGACTTGCCGCGATCGTCGCCGATCTCCTGCCGGATCGGCCGGAGACGCATGGGCTGCTGGCCCTGCTCCTTTTCCAGGACTCGCGGCGCGAGGCTCGTCTCAGCCCGGATGGCTCGATCGCGCTTCTGGACGAGCAGGACCGGACGAGTTGGGACCGCGCGGAGATCGGCCGGGGGTTCGAGGCAATGGATCGCGGCTTCGCGGCTGCGGCGCGGCGGTCGCATGCGTCGGTCGGGCGATACCTGCTCCAGGCCGCGATTGCCGCCGAACACGCCCGAACATTCGACGGACGAACGACCGACTGGCGGGCGATCGTCACCCTCTATGGCGCACTCGCTCGGCTAGATTCCTCACCGATCGTCGAGCTGAATCGGGCCGTGGCGATCGCCCAGGCTGACGGCCCGGAGGCGGGTCTCGGTCTTCTGGACGAACTCGTGGCCGGCGGCGATCTCGCCGGCTACCATCTCCTGCCGGCCGCGCGGGCGGACCTGCTCCGACGGCTGGGGCGCATCCCGGAAGCGGCCGCCGAGTACGAACGCGCCCTGGCCCTCTCAGACAACGCCGCCGAACAACGCTTCCTGCGCCGGCGTCTGGCGGAGGCCCAAAGCTAGCCGGTCGGCCTGCGCGGGTACTTGGTAGCGACTCGCTCCGCGGGCCTGGGCTTCCATTCATCGTCCGTTGCACGGCAAAGTAGGGTCCTCAAAGCAGGGCCCTCGTCGATCACGATCATCCTAGGAGGAACAGAGATGTCGAAAATCACACCGTGCCTATGGTTCGACGGCAATTCGGAGGAGGCGGCGAATTTCTACGTCTCGCTGCTGCCAGACAGCCGCGTCGGCACCGTGTCGCGCTCGCCTGCGGACAATCCGAGTACGCCGGCAGGAGCGGTACTCCTGGTCGACTTCACACTCGCCGGTCAGAACTTCGTGGGCCTCAACGGGGGTCCCCAGTTCCCATTCACAGAGGCGATCTCATTCGTGATCGATTGCGAGGACCAAGCGGAGGTCGATCGTCTCTGGGACGCCCTGATCGAAGGCGGAGGCGCGCCGGGCCAGTGTGGCTGGCTGAAGGATCGCTACGGCGTGTCCTGGCAGATAATCCCGCGCCAACTCGGAGAGATCCTGGGCGACCCAGACCAGCAGCGGGCCGGCCGTGCCATGGAGGCGATGCTGCGCATGACCAAGATTGATGTGGCCGAGTTGCGGCGGGCGTTTGACGGCCATCCGGTCGGCTGAGGCTTTTCCGAAGTCCGGCATCGTCTCGGGCGGAGTCCCGCGAATGCGTTCGTCCGCCCGAGCACGGAGCCGCGGTGGCTACATGAGGCCGACGACGTGGCCTTCCGGATCCGCGAAGAGCGCGATCGTCGTCTCGGGAGCGACCTGAGTGAGCGGCATGATTACCTTCCCGCCCAGCTGCTCGACGCGCTTCAGCGTTCCCTCCGGGTCGTCGGAGTGGACGTAGAAAGTGACATGCCCGGCGCCGCCATCGGGGCTCTTGCCGATGCCGGCGGTGAGCCCGTTCTCGTCGCGGTGCATCCCGTAGCCCTCGGGGTTGTTGGTGTCGAGTCCCCAGCCGAACGCGTCCGCATAGAACTTCTGGAGCTTCGGCCCGTCGCGGCCCACGACTTCGACGTGGATCACATGAGTTGCCATCTGTCGATCTCCTCGGCTGGACTTTGGTGGAGCGACCACCTTGCTGGGTCGTCCTGTTCAACCGACGCCGTGGACCCAAGCGAATCGACAGACGGGACCTCGAAGTCGTCCAAGGCGGCCTCCTCGTACGGTTTGGCCCGCCTGCCGCGACAGAAGCGGAGCGCCGGCTGCCCTCGGATCGGCTATTTGACGCCCAGTTGCGCGGTCAGCCAGGCGGCCCGTTCCGTCATGGCTTCGGCGTTGAGGCTGTGGCCGGCGTCGTACCAGGACACCTTGTGAGTGGCCGCGATCAGGCCCGCCAACGCCTCTGCCGTGTTCTTGGTGTAGTAGCCGTCTTGGCTGCCGAACTGCAGCAGGACGGTCGGCGCGGTGACGTGGGCAGCGGCGATGTCCAGGGCAGGCGAGCCCGGCACGACGGCCATGAGCGCCGCGGTCTTGATTCGAGGCTCGACTGACAGCAGCGTCAGGCCGTAGATCGATCCCTGGCTGTGACCCAGGTAGCCCAGGCGAGACTTGTCCACCTGCGGCTGCGCCGCGAGCAAGTCCAGGGCATGCCGCATCTCGCGGACCTGGAGGATTGTCTCGATAGTATCGTCGCCGGCGTTGTCCAGCCCGGTGGGACGGCTGACCACGAGCCCCGCAATCCGGTGTCCCTGGGCCAGCGACGTTGCTTCGGCGAGGAAAGTCTCGCTGCTTCCGCCGGCTCCATGCTCGAAGAGTACGGCCGGGAAGGGGCCGTTACCGGCCGGCAGAATCAGGTACGCCTGAACGGTTTCGCCGGCGGCACCGGAGAAAGTGATCTCCTCAACGGTGGCGCCGCTGTTGTTCTCGCTCGAGAGGATCTTCAGGTCGAGGAGCTTAGCTCCGTTGTACGCGAAGAGCGGCAGCGCCTGGTCGTAGTTCATCGTGGCCGGCAGGGCCGTCGGCAGAGCCACGACGCTCGGCCAGAGGGTGGCAGGCGGAGTGGGCACGGGCGTGGCCGCGGTGTGGCTCGGGCCGGCAGTGGAGGCGATGGGCGTGCCGCCCGACGCCGAGCAGGCCGCCAGGGACGCGACCAGGACAATGGCGCTCGCCGGCATGCCGAGCCTGGTTGCGGACGGTAGACGCACGTTCGAACCTCCGATTGGGGCGGTCGGTCGGCCGCCCATCACCCGTCCAGACGTGGTCAGAAGTCCGATTGTTCGATCGGAGTCGAGCGTTGCGCCGCCGTATCCGTGGTGGCGAATGAGGAAGTCGGGGCGTCGGGGCGACGAAGTCGGGACGTCCGGGCGGTGGGTCCAAGGCCGCTTCGTTTGCGCGAGGCCGAGCCTAGGGCTGGGCCGGCTCGCGGTGGAGTGTCGTCGCTGCTCGCCGGATGGGCAAGTCCGACCGATTCGCCCCGACCCAGGCTCGGTTGCTCACCCGGTGAGCACATGCGACACCCGGGACGGAACCGGC
>JANYJG010000003.1 GCA_025358515.1 Chloroflexota bacterium | reverse complement strand
CTTGAGTGCCATTCGCTGGATAGTGAGTTCCCGTTCGGTCATGACAATCCTCCTGGGTGTTGGGGAAATAGGTCAATCATCTATTGAGGAGGAGGAGCCGTCGCCAGTGCCTGAGCCAGTGCCGTCGCCGCTGCCAAAGCCGTCGCCTGAGCCTGCGACTTCGCGTCGGCCAGGGCCGTGGCAGCGGCTTTGTTGAGCGCGGCCGCTTTATCGGAGCCGTCGGCCTTCATGTCGGCCGTGCCAGTGCCGGCGGTGAGAATCGTCCCTTCCGGCGCGACGCCGAGAGAGCCGCCGTAGCCGGGGATCGGGTATGCAAAGGAGCCGGACACGCCCACGCCGCCGGCACTGGCACGGCCGACATGAAGGCCGACGGCTCCGATAGAGCGGCCGCGCTCAACAGAGCCACAGCCACGGCCCTGGTCGATGCGAAGTCCCAGGCGCAGGCGACGGTTTTGGCGATGGGCGTGACCCTGAAGAGCATCTACTCCGTTAGCACCACATCGAGTGAGAGTCATTCCTACCCCGCGACCGACTGCGCGATTCCGCTCATGCCAACGAGCAACGGAACCACGACAGAAGGCGGAGTCCCCGCCCTTGCACCGGCCAACTCGCCGGCTGGAACGCGGGCGCCTTCGCCGCTTCCGCCCGTTTGTATGTACAACAAGGTTGTCAAGCCCAGCTCTTCGCAGCTGGTCGTGACCGTGGTGGTGGCGTACCGCTTCGGCTAATCGCGATTGGGCACAGGAACGGCCGGCGTCCGAAAGGATGCCGGCCGTTTGATGTCGCCCGCGAGTGTCTGCCCCAGGCGCAGGGCCTTAGTTTCGGAACGAGAACGGCGGGTAGGGGACTGGGAGCAGGTACAAATACGCGCCGATCCGGGTCTGGTAGCGGAGCAGGCCGCCGTAAAGCGAGACGGCCCATCTCGGGTATCGGCCAAGAATAAGGATGGCCAGGAGCAGCAAGATGAATCCGAGGCCGCCGACGATCCAGCCGAGGAACAGCACGATGAAGTGGGGGATTGTGACCAACAGGCGAACGATCCAGCCGAAAAGCGGGATTCCCCACACGCGGTTCATCGAACGACCCGCCGCATTGATTGTCACGGCCACTGGACTCGTTCCGCCCGATCCGAGATTCGGATAGGCGCCCGGCATGAGCAAGAACCCATACCCAAAGACGCGGGCGCTTCGGTTGAGGAGCGAGGTGCAGATCGAGGCTTGGATGCGCGGAACGCGGCCGAGCAACAAGATCGGGATCCAGCCAAGCAGGATCACCAACAAGAAGCCAATCTGAAGAATCGCCAGCAGAAGTAGATGCGGGATCACGAGCACGAGCCGCACCAACTGTCCCACCAAGGGGATGCCCCATAGCCGGCTGAGTTGGCGAGCGTCGGTGACGGTCAGCTGTGTGGGATATCCGCTCGTTGCTGCCGGCAGTGCCGGCAGTGCCGGCGGGGCGTAGGTCGGGGCGTAGATTGGGGCGTTTGCTGGCGCCTCGATGGATGAGGCCGTATCTATGGGCAGCGGACTGTCCGCCGCGGCCGGAGCGGGTACCGGCCCAGCCGGTACCCCTTCAACAGCTGGCGGCTCAACAGCTGGCGGCTCAGCGGGTGCCGGCTCGACGGGTGCCGGCTCAACGTACGCCGGCCAAGCGGGTGAAGACTCAAGATACGTCGGCTCGACGGCTGCCGGCTCAACAGCTGGCGGCTCAGCGGGCGAAGACTCAAGGTTCGTCGGCTCGACGGCTGGCGGCTCAACAGGCGAGTCCGCGTCCTGGGGCGCACGCCAATGAGAGGAGTCCGGGGGATTCGACATAGCTTGTCCCTGGCTGGTGGGAATGCTCGGGAGACCCGGTGAGTGCGGTGAGTGGCAGCTCCCTCCCTGGAGTCTCGCCTCCATTCTCGACATGGCGGCGCTTCTGGCAAGCGGCGAGAGTAAATTCGCGTCCGACCCGGCGATGAGCGACGTGCTGGAGCTGGCGCGGGATCTTCGCCCGCCCCGGCATCGCCCACCCCGCGGCCGCGAACCTAGCGGGCGGCGTAGATGGACAGACCGGCGACGCGGTCGACGAGATGGGCCGGGTGGAATCTCTTGAGTGAGGCCCGGCCGAGGTGTCCCGCAGTGGCGCGGTCGCTTGATGGCGCAACCGAAGCTGGAATCGCGAGGGATTAGCCCTCGGTTGCGACCCGCTCCAGGTCCACGGAACGAACGCGTCGCGTACGACCGGCATCTGTGCGAACCATCGCCGCGGGAATGACTCCGTCGATGATCGATTCGATGAGCGCCAGTTCGCCGGCATATAGGCCGGAGCCGCCGATCTTGACGCGGCCACCGATCTTAAGGTCGTCGCGACGGTCCAAGGCCGCCAGATTGATCGTGGCCACAGTAGACCTCACATAGTTGGGGTCACCGGGCAGGCCGACCGTTCGGGTGGGTTTGGTGGCGGTTCGAGCCACTGGGTAGGTCACCTTGCGTTTTCGCACTGTTGTTGGGGTACCTCGCTACGGCGTGGGGCTGTTGGTGATGCGGATTGTGTCAGTTTGGCGGGCCGGCCGGGACGCTTTCGCGCTCCGAGCCTAGCGCATCGCCGCGGCCGGGCGCCATCCCTCTCGGGAGCGCGAGCCGCCGTCATGACCACGCGAACCCGACCCGAAGCGCCGCTCCGGAGCCGGCTCACGATCGGGATCAGGCAGGAAGTCCTCGACGATGGCGCAAGGGATCGCCTTCTTGAGCAGGCGCTGGACGGCGCGCAATTCGTTGACCTCGTCGGGTGAGACGAGCGAGATGGCCGTGCCGCTTGCCCCTGCTCGACCGGTTCGGCCGATGCGGTGAATGTAGTCCTGCGCCTCGAACGGCAGCTCATAGTTCACGACGTACGGCAGGTCCTCGATGTCAAGGCCACGGGAAGCCACGTCGGTGGCAACCAGGACCTTGACCCACTTGCCACGGAACGCCTCGAGGGCTCGGGTGCGCTCAGCCTGGCTACGGTCGCCGTGGATCGCGGAACAGCTCACGCCGCGCCTATCCAGATAAGACGCGAGCCTGCTCGCGCCGAGCTTGCTTCGGGTGAAGACCAGAACCTGTTCCATGTTGTCGCGCTGGATCAGATGAATTAGCAGATCTGCCTTGCGCTCCTGATCGACCGGATACAGGACCTGGGTGAGGTTGTCGGCGACGCTGTTGCGCGGCGCGACCTCAACGATTTCCGGGTTGGTCAGGAACTCGCCTGCCAGCTTGCGGATCTCGGTGGAGAAGGTAGCCGAGAATAGGAGAGTCTGGCGCTTGGCCGGAATGTGGCCGACGATCTTGCGGATCTCGGGAATGAATCCCATGTCAAGCATCCGGTCGCCCTCGTCCAAGACGAGGATCTCGACCTGCGACAAGTTGACCGTGCGCTGGCCTACGTGGTCAAGCAGGCGACCAGGCGTCGCGACCAAGATTTCGACGCCGTTCCAGAGCTTCTTGATCTCCGGCTCAATGCGGGTGCCACCGTAAACGACCGACGACCGAAGGGGAACGCCCCGGCCGTAGGTCTTGACGGCCTCGGAAACCTGAACGGCAAGTTCACGGGTTGGGGTCAGGATGAGGACCCGGACCGGGTGCCGCGCCGGTGAGAAACCCTCGTTAGCGGTGTGGCGGAGGTTCTCCAGGATCGGCAGAACGAAGGCGGCGGTCTTGCCGGTTCCGGTCTGGGCGGCGGCGAGCACGTCGCGGCCGGCGATGATCAAGGGGATTGCCGCGCTTTGGACGGGCGTCGGCTCCGTATATCCCTCTCTCGCAACTGTGGCGAGAAGGTCGGCCGATAGGCCGAGGTTTTCGAACGTCAAGCGATTACTCCTGATTGCGTCATGCGACGCGGGGCCCATCGTGCCGGGCGAGACCGATTGGGTCTACTTGCCGGGCAAAATCGGCGGTGAGGGTCGGCACCCATGTGGCATGCCGACGGCAGACGCTGCTGCAGCGTGTCCGAAACAGCGATCAACCGAGCCATCGTACCACCCAAAGTCGGCCGCGCCTATAGGTAGGGTCCAAAAGGGCCGCCCCCGAGGGCTGGGTCGCCTAATGTGACTCTCCCCTGAACGCACCGGCCAACCGGAACCGCTGTCTTCTGGCACCATCTGTTCATGAGTCAGAACCCCACGACCGATCAGCCCGCTGCCCATTCGCTGCCCGACCTGGCCGATCCGACGGCGATCCTCTTCGACCTGGACGGAACACTTGTCGATACCGTCGCTGTGCGTGTTGCCGGCTGGGTCGAGGCGTTCCGCAGGTTCGACATTGCGGTCGATGGCCAACTCCTGCCCCGGTACATGGGCTCCGACGGACGCTGGCTTGCCAGGGAAGTGGCCCGGGCCGCCGGCCACGAGATGGATTGGGCCACCAGCGATGAGATCGATCGCCTGGCCGGCAGCCTGTTCGACAAGTTGAATACCGCGCCCCAGCCCTTGCCCGGCGCCATCGAGTTGTTGACCGCCCTGGAGCAGACCGGCGAACGGAGCCGCGAAGGAAGCGGCCTAACTTTCTGCATCGCCACAGCCAGCCAGCCCGGTCAGGTAGCGACCAGCGTGGCGTCGTTGCGATTGCCGACGCCGCCGCCGATCGTGGACGCCGGCCACGTGGAGAACGCCAAGCCGGAACCGGACCTGCTGTTTGCCGCCGCCGCGCAGCTCGACGTGCCGCCCGATCGATGTTGGTACGTCGGCGACTCGGTTTGGGACATGATGGCGGGGTCGCGGGCCGGAATGGTCGGGGTGGGCGTGACTACCGGAGCGGTTGATGCCGCGGCGCTACTCAAGGCCGGCGCCTCGGTCGCGTTGCCCGACCTCGAAGTGCTGCTCGCAGAACTCAGGCGGCGCGGTCTGCTGGCGGCCGCTCCGATCGGCCGTTAAGCGACGCCGATGACCCGATTGCGATTCGGCGCAGTACGCTTTTCGGCGTTGGCGCGGATCGCTCTATCAAAGGTGCTGCGGTACTTGTGGCCCACTTCCCACCACACCATCCCGCGGCTGTGGTCGTAGGCTAGTTTGCCCATTGAGGCTCGCAGGTCCGCGTCCAGCAGCAGTTCAGTTATGGCTGCCGCGAATGCCGCCGGGTCGGCCGGAGGAACGAGCCTGCCGCGGCCGCCGGCGAGCATCTCGGATGCGTACGCGAACGGCGTTGAGACGATGGCTTTGCCCGCGCCCATGGCCGAGGCCAGTGTGCCGGACACGGTCCGGCCGAGGTTCGGAGAGGGGCTCACGAAGACGTCAGCGGCCTCCAGCCAGGTACCCAGCTCGACCCGGCCCACGAACCGATCGACGAACTTGACCTGCTCGGTGAGGCCGAGGGAATTGACCTGGGCTTCCAGGGTTGCACGGTAGACCTCGCCCTCGCTGCCGACTACCTCTGGGCTGGTCGCGCCCAGAATCATGTATCGAGCGCTGGGGACCGCCTTGACCACTGCGGGCATGGCCTCAATGACCGACTCGAAGCCCTTTCCCGGCGCCAGCAGGCCAAAGCTCAGGATGATCGCCTTGCCCTGCAGACTCAGTCGGGGTTTGACCGTGTCCGGAGCGACGAGCGGCAAGGAAGAAACGCCGTGGGGGATGATGTCAATCCGCCGGGGGTCTATGCCATACGCGCGAGCCATTAGTTCCACGCCCGACTGGGACATGACGACCGATGCTTCGGCGGACTGCACGAGCTCGGCCACGATCAGCCTCTGGAAGGCCGTTGGCTCGGGCCAAATGGAATGCATGGTGACAACGAACGGGACATGGAGCGTTCTGACGAAATCCAAGACGTAGGCCCCGTCTTGCCCGCCCCAAATCTCCGGTTCGAAGTGAAGGGAAACGACATCGACGCCGCAGTCGTTGAGGGCGTTGGCCACATACGCATAGTCTTCCTGGGTATCGCGCCGGATACGGTGACGCACCTCGGCGGGATAGGGACCGGGCTCGCCAGTAGGGTGAATGGCAACGATTTCGCGCTCGCCGACAGTAGTGGCGAGGTCATACGTAAAGGTTGCTATGCCGCACCGACGCGGGGCGTAAGTGGAGACGAATGCTGTCCGGGAGATGAGCTGACTCCTGTCAGGCGTGATGCCGGAGGAAACAAACGCGGCCCGAGACGTTGGACGCCCGGGCCGCGTATGGACCAGTCCGAGGTGCGGACTGGTCCACCTGGGAGTGCCCGCGAGAGGCCCTCCGGCAGTCTTACGGGTTAGGCTGCGGTGACCTGGATGGCGCGCGGACCCTTGGGGCTGGTCTCAATCTCGAAGGAGACACGCTCGCCGCCGTTGAGGCGATCGAAATCAAGGGGAGCCTGGAGGCCGCCACGATGGAAGAAGTATTCCTTGCCATCTTCTGCGGCGATGAAGCCAAAGCCGCGCTCGGCCACGACCTTCTTAATGGTACCGGTGGTCATAAGTGACCCCATATTCTCTTCCCGAAGCAGATTGCAGACGCACGGTCCGTTCGAGAAGGCGGGTGACCACGCGGAGCGTTGCCGCAAGTGGCGGTAACCAAATCACGGTACTCGCTTTGTGGCGAATGCACAACGGCGCCCCAGGCGCAGTCGCGGCCGGCGGGTTCCAGGCGTGGCTCGGGCAATGCGTCCAACGAGGCGCCGGGGCGGCCCGGTTACAGTCGGCCGATTTGACCGATGGCCGTCGCTGCCTCATCGTGGAACCCCGCCGAAGGCGCCGGGTCACGGTTCAGTCGCTCGTAGCGTACGGCAGATCGGAAAGCCCTTTCGTGGCCCGCAGACCATTTCGCACCGCCGAGGCGCTCATCGTCGTGAGTTCGGACGGCTACTTCGATGTCTTCCCACCCCAGGCGCGCAGCGAGAACGACAAGCCGCCATACCGCGGCGTCATCGCCGAACTTGGGCCCACCGTTCGCAGCCAGGACGATAGGCTGTCCGTTCGACCCGATTCGCCTATCCTCAACGCAGCCGTCGTGGCGTGGTCGACGAAACACGGTGCGGCTGCAGTGCGTGGTGAGATGGGTTTCGGCCGTAACGACTCCAAGAGCTAGCGCCGACCAGCCTCCACGACCCATATCACCTTTCCAAAGGATGCCGAAGTGACCGACAACGCCGCGACGCCTGCGCGTCCCGAACGCCCCGAAGCCAGCAGCAAGTCTTCCTACCGCGCGACTCCCGTGTCCACCGTGGACAGCCGCCTGACGGGTGGATCCGGAGTCCAGCGCAGCCACCTCAAGGACCGCAAGGCATGGCTTAAGAGCCGCAACCGCGCCGGGCGGACATGGGCCCAGCGCAAGGCTGCCAGCGTCACCTACTGCCCGGCCAAGACGCGGGCCGCGTAGGAGATCTCCGTGGCAAATCGTAAGGTGGCGGGCAAGACCGCTTCTCAGGCCCCGGCCGATCGCCGGCAGCCCCGAGTGTTTACTCCGGACGATCAGCGGTTGAACGACGACATACACGCCGTGCTGCGGGATGCCGCCGAGTTGCGCGAAGGTAGAGCTCGGGCGCAGTTGTCCGCGGATACCGCCGCAGCCAAGCGCCAGTTCGAAGCCGTTGTCGCGCTGGCACGCGGTGCCAAGGGCAAGAAGCGCTAAACGCCCGCCTACGCCCAGGGACGCAGGGGCGCGAGAAAATCGATAATGAGGGCGTTCAAGGTGTCGGGCGCCTCCATGCCGATCATGTGAGCGACGCCGGGCACGACCACGGCGCGGGCGTTTGGCGCGGCCGATTCGAGTCGATGCGCCGTCTTGGCGACCCCCGACAGGTCCAATTCGCCGGCCACCGCCAGAACGGGGCAATGCAGCTCGTCTAGCCGGTCGTTCGCAGGCGGCGCCAGTGAGATGGGCCGGCCCAGGATGCGATCGGGTTCGTTCAGCGGGCGACCCATGGACCGCAACCGTTCGCG
Organism: Chloroflexota bacterium; assembly: GCA_025358515.1. Classification (GTDB taxonomy): domain Bacteria; phylum Chloroflexota; class Limnocylindria; order Limnocylindrales; family CSP1-4; genus Fen-1039. Next base: position 9,354 of record JANYJG010000003.1, on the reverse strand, counting down.
GGTCGAGGCATCGACGCGATCTGCTGGTTGACCCGGCCCATCCATCCAAACTCGCACACCCAGGTCAGTGATGGCGTCCAGATCCTTGGGGGAGCCCGCCTCAAGGCTCATCCAGTCGGCGAAGAGAGCCTGCTCCAGCGGCGTCGCCGGTCCGCTATCGAAGCCATCCAGACCGGCGGCGACACCCACCACCGCAGCCACGCGGCCCGGGAATTCGATCGCGGTGTCGATCGCAATGCCGCCGCCCCCGCTGTTGCCCACAAGCGCGGCCCGCTCGATTCCCAAGGCATCGAGAACCGCGATCAGGTCTGACCGATGGCTGAACTCGACGTCATCCGTCGTGGAGGCGCCGAAGGTGCGGCAGTCGTAGCGCACCACGCCAAAACCTGCCGCCACCAGCCCGGGGACCATCGCGTCCCAGGCTCGAAGGTTCGCCACGAAAGCGTGGATCAGAACGATGGGCGGCCCGTCGCCTTCGCTCGTCGCAAAGAGCCGACCGCCCGGAACCTCTACGAAATGCTCCATAGCCGCGAGCCTAGCACGGCGCAGCGTGGCGATGCAGGTGTGGACGTTGCGGCACGACGCATGTGGATTCGGTCCGGTGGACGGATCGGGCCCGGCAGGCGCTCGCCGGTCGAGGAGTGCCGGATTATCGTTGCCGCATGCATGTCGACGAGGCGTCCCCGGCGGAGAAGCTGCAGCTGGCCGACTGGAGGCGCCGGGTCGGTGAGTTGTACGCGGAGGTCCGACTGCTCGCGGCTACCGATCCGCAAGCGGCGTGGAACCGCTGGCGCCAGATCCGGGAGCGGCTGTACCGAGAACACCAGTCGTCGCCGGTCTCGCTGAACAACCGCACTGATTTTGTCGCTCGCCATTTCGCCTACGACGCGGGGCTTCGTTTCGAGTTGCCGGTCCTGCCCACCGAGGCTCCCAGACGGGAGGCCGACGTCCGACCCTTTCAGGCCCTGCCGATGAGTGTCGGCCGGCCGATCTCGTTCGACCGCGTGGGCTGGCTCGACGTGCCGTTCGAGTTCGGGCTGACCAGGCTCGCCCTGTACTGGCTGCCCGAGTATTCGGGTGGGCTCTTCCTGCCGTTCCGCGATGCAACCAACGGGGCGGAGACATATGGCGGCGGTCGCTACCTCATCGACAGCGCGAAGGGGGCGGACCTCGGCGGAGACCTCAGCGGAGACCTCAGCCGCTCGGTGGTTCTGGACTTCAATTTTGCCTACCAGCCATCCTGCGCCTTCGACCCGCGCTGGTCGTGCCCGCTCTCGCCGCCCGAGAACAAACTGGCGGCCTCGATCCGCGCCGGCGAACGCCTGCGCTGACGGCCTGGCGACGACCTGCTGACGCGCAGCCGACACTGCCGGCGCACCAGACGATCCGCGCCGGACCAACTGGATCGACGGACGGGACGTTCGGGGCCATTCGAGACCGTAGGCACACGTCCCCCTCACCATCTTGTCAGGTAGGCCGCTCTCGTTGAGCAAGGCCGCCCCAGCCAGCCCGAGGATCCCGATGCCAACCCATCGCTCTGCCATCATCCGGACGATCTCAATTCTCCTGTTGAGCCTCGCCGCGACGGCGTGTTCTGCGGCCGTCGCTTCGACCGCCCCAGGTCCGACATCCGGCGGTCCGACTGGCACCGCCTCCCTGTTGTCGATGGCCCCGATTTCATCTGCAGTGGCCTCGTCCGTGACCCCTGCCGGCATTACGCCGCCCCCCGCGAGCCCAGCCTCAGGCATCCCCGATTGTTCGGGAGGCCAGATCGGCCGCAAGGCATTCAAGACCGGCGGGTTCGACGCCCAGCTTTACTGCGGTCCGGCGACTGCGTCGGTTACCGCGAGCGGCGTCACCGGTTCGATTGCGAGCGGTTGGTGCGAGACCAATGCGGCTGGCTTCGCCGTCAGCATCGGCACGCAGCTCTTCGGAAGCCCGAATGTCTCTCAGGAGCCCGACCTGTTGATCATCCTGGTGAATCCAACGACCGGCGCGGGATCGATAAGCGGCGTGGTCAGCCACCACGGCTTCCTGTTGACTAGTAGTCCGATTCACTTCGGGGCCAGTAAGCTCAGCGGCACATTTTCGGGTCAGGGGATCGTCGGCGGCACGGTCTCGGGCAGCTTCAAGTGCAGCTAATCGGGCGGGTCGCCCAGGCGGATGCGCGTCCAGGCGGCGCCCAGTAGCAGCACCTGGAAAGCGAATGAGAGCCACGTGAGAGCCGCGAACACCGCAGCAAAACCACCGAACACCGAAAGCGCGCCGATGAGGCGCGGCGCAAGGTAGACGAACGCCTCCGTCAGGCCGGCCAGGACGACTCCGGTAACGATGGCCGGGACGCGAAGATCTGACAGCGGCACGTTCATATTTGGCACGATGCGGTAGACCGTGCCGACCGCCACCACGACGATGATGACCGTGACGAGCGGAAAGGCAACCGCCGAAAACGCGCGGCCGGCGTCGCCCTCGCCACCGGGAGGGAGCCGCGATGCCAGCACCGCCTGGATCGCCGAAAGGGCGATGCCCGAGAGAAGTCCTCCTACCAGGAGCAGCACCGAGACGGCGCCACGAATGAGCCGAGCGACCGGACTCCGGGCCGGGGCGCGGGCGAAAACGCGCGCCATCGCCTCGTCAATCGAACCGTAGAACTGGCTTGCGCCCCAGCCCATGCCCACGAGGCCGACAATGGAGAAAGCGCCCGCATGGGCCGCGACGCTGGCTAGGCCGTCCTTGGCGATCGGCGCCAGGAAGGCCACTTGCCCGCCGAGTCCCGCGACGAGACGCTGGCGGTCGGCCTCTGACGGCACGAGGAAGCCGAGGATGCCGAATCCGAAGAGCAGCCCGGTCAAGCCGGCGAACAGGGCCCCGAACGCGAGGCCGGCAGCAAGCAGGCCGCCGCCCGCGTCGTTGTAAACGCCAAGGACCGTCAGGCCGCGCCGAACCGGTTGCCAGCCCAGGACCGAGTCCACCCCTCCGCTGATAGCCTGCCGGACCAGGGCCAGCCTGGCCGTGCCCGCGCCGGTTGGGCCGCGTTCTCCGGAGTTCTCCTCAGTCATGTTGCAGACTCTGCCGGTCGGGGCCCGCGTCCGTCAAGTGCGATGGCGGCCTTCGGAGCGCTAGGGAACGTATATCTCAACGATGCCCTGGCCGGTCCCGCCTGAGATGAGGACATGGCCGTCGAGCAGCATCGTTGCCGTGTGTCGGGGATGTTCGGCGGTCATCGTTCCAGCCGCAGAAAACTCGCCAGTCTTGGGGTCGTACAACTCGGCCAGGTCAGACGAGCCTGAGCTGCCGGCGCCCCCGGCAATCAGCACACGTCCATCCGAAAGAACGGTTGCAGTTGGGGAGCCTCGGCCCGTCTCCATGGCGCCGGTGGTGCTGAATGTGCCCGCTTTAGGGTCATACAACTCCGCTGTGGCATCCATGTTTCTTCCTTGCGACCAGCCACCCACGATAAGGACGCGGCCATCTTTCAGGGCCGCACTGGCGTGCATTGGGCGAACGGAAGACATGGAGCCGGCGGCGGCGCTGAAGGTATTGTCGGTTGGATCGAACAGTTCGGCAGTCGCGTCCATCTCGCCTCCGGCAATCAGGACCTGGCCATCGGCGAGGAGTGTGGCGGAGTGACTGATGCGGCCTGCCGTCATGCGGCCGGCCGGCCCAAAGGTCCCGGTTCCGGGGTCGTACAACTCGGCTGAAGGGAGAGCCGATTGACCGTCGTCTCCCCCGGCGAGGAGGACGCGTCCATCGGCGAGCAGTGTCGCTGTTTGGTCCGCCCTGAGGCCGATCATAGAACCCGTGGGACTGAATGAACCCGTCGCCGGGTCGTAAAGCTCGGCCGTCGCCAATGCCACACCAAAGCTGGTGGTGCCATCATGGCCGCCGGCGATCAGGACACGACCATCCTGGAGCCGAGTGGCGGAGTGGCTCTCGCGTCTGACCGCCATGGAACCCATCGTCGTGAATCGCCCAGTCGTCGGGTCGTACAGCTCGGCCGACGCGTACGCTCCAACGCTGGAAGCGGCGCCGACGGATTTGCCGCCGACCACCAGAACGCGGCCATCGGAAAGCAAAGTGGCGCTGTTGTAGGTACGCTCGATGCCTATCGAGCCCTTCGACTCGAAGTGGCCACGCCCGAGGGGGTTCGACCCGGGGAAGCCACCGCCGAGCCTCGCGATGCCCACGGCAGCGACCAAGGCGATCAGGGCTACGCCCAGCAGCATGGTCCTGGCCAGCCGGCGAGCAGGTCGCGGTGCATGGCGCGCATCGGCCTGGGCTGCAGGCCGACTGGGGTCGGTGGGCTGGACCCACGCCGGCGGTTGGACCCACGCCGGCGGTTGGCCCCACGTAGACGGCGGACTCCACGGTGCCCCCGGGCCCGACGGTGTCGGCGAGTCAGTACTTGCCGGCCGGCTCCAACTTGTTGGTTGGGCATTCGACGGTCCGCTCAGGCTTTGCTTGGGGCCGAGGCCTTGCGGTGCACCGAGGCTTTGCCGTGCGCCCAGGCTCGACGGGGCCGACGGGATGGGCGCCGCCGACGGGGCCGGCGCCACAGGCACCAACAGTCGGCCACAGACCGCACAGGTCCCGTAGCCGACCGATACGAGCGCCCCGCAATTGGCGCACCTCGTCGCAGCGTCACCCGGGTTCTGTGTCACAGGTTGCGTCCCCTCGATCCCCGCCGCCGGATGGTTCCACAGGTCGGTTGTGCGAGTCTACCGAGTGCGACGGCAGGCGATGCGCCCGGACTGCGGTCGTGATGCGCGGCTCCCCTCGCGCAACGGGCGCGTTCCCGACGGATTTCGGCGATTATCTGTCTCGACTGGGGGCGCCGTGGCGCGTAGGATCGCGCAATGAAGGTCGATTCGTCGGACTCGGTCGATCGCACCCGGTTCTCCAGGGTGCCCTCGGAATTCCTAACGCCTGCAGAGGTCGAGGCTATTCGTGGGCTGTTGTGGACCTCGTTCGGCGAGGGGGACGAGGGCATGACCGAGGTGGATTGGCGACACGCCTTGGGCGGTGCGCACTTCCTGCTCGAGCTGGACGGCGAGGTCGTTGCCCACGCGGCGGTTGTCGAGCGCGAGCTGCAGATCGGCGGGCGGTCCCTGCGAACGGGCTACGTCGAGGCCGTTGCGACGGCCTTGCATTGGCGGGCAGACGGTCTCGGATCGCAGCTGATGCGGGAGGTGGACACCTACATCCGCGACAGGTTCGAGCTCGGGGCACTCGGCACGGGGCGCCGCCGGTTCTACGAGCGGCTTGGCTGGGTGGCCTGGCAGGGGCCCTCCTCAGTCCGCACCCCGGATGTAACGCGCCGTACGCCGGACGAGGACGGAAACATCCTCATACTGCGGACGCCGAGATCGCCCGAGCTGGATCTGGCCGCGCCGATCAGTTGCGACTGGCGTCCCGGCGACGTCTGGTAGTGCCGCCGCCGGCTCGGGTACGATCAGGCCTCCGGCCGTAGTCGCGAGGTTCCATGGCGACCCACATCACTTCTGTCGTGTTCGATCTGGGCGGCGTTCTGATCGACTGGAACCCACGCTACCTCTATGGCCAGCTTTTCGGCGGCGATGACGCGGCAATGGAGCGGTTCCTGGCCGAGGTCTGCAGTCCCGAGTGGAACTCTCGCTTCGACGCCGGTCGCCCATTTGCGGAAGGCGTGGCGGAATTGGCCGCCGCGCACCCCGAGCAGGCGGAGCTGATATCCGCCTACCAGGAGCGCTGGCCGGAGATGCTCGGTGGGGCGTTCGAGGGGACGGTCGCGATCCTGCTGGAGCTGCGACGCGCCGGCTTGCGAACCTACGCCCTGAGTAATTGGTCGGCGGAGACCTTCCCGATAACTCGGACGCGGTACGACTTCCTCGAGGGAATGCACGGCATCCTGACCTCCGGCGAGTTTAAACTCGGCAAGCCCGATCCAGCCATCTTCCGTGAGTTGCTGCGCCGCTTTAGCCTGACGCCCCAGGACACGGTCTACATCGACGATTGGGATCGAAACGTAGCCGTGGCAACCTCGCTGGGCATGAGCGCGATCCAATTCGTGGATGCGGTCCAGCTGCGCTCCGAACTCCGCCTTCTGGGGCTGCCGATCGGCGCCTAGGTCAAATCGCGACGGGCCCGCGGGCGTAGAGTTGCGGCGCGTCCAATCGACAGGTGGAACGCACTGGGTGATCCCTTGAACATGAGCACGTCGGCGGAAGCGACCCGGGGCGAGGCGGCCGTCGTGGCGTTCGAGCCGGATGAAGCCACCGGCCTTGAACTGGCCAAAATGGCCGCCATCTACGCCGAGCGCGGCCGCGCCCTCAACGTGCCGCTCGACTACTCGGACGCGAGCATCGAAGCCGCCGAGGAGATGGGCGTCCGAACCTACGCGTCGCTGTGCCCAGGCCTAGCGGGTGACGAGCTGAGGCAACTCCAGGGAACCCTGGTATTCGAACTGGGCGCTTACGTCGGCGAGACGTTCATCCGAAACCACGGCGGCCGGTGGGGATGGGCGCCCATGCCCGGCAACCGCGCCTTTGGATTGCGCACCGACTCCGGACTCACGGCCTTTCCCCTCACCAAGGCGAAGAAGCGCTTGCTCGGCAACTTCGGCAGCCTGGTTGCGTTCTATCGGCTCCTGGTGCGATGGCCGGAGACGCAGGAATTAGCCGCCGCCACCTGACCCCCAAGCTCGCCGCGAGAGAGCAGATGCTCGCGTGGGCCACAATGTCCCTGTGCCGCTTGCCGTGTCACGGTTCGCAGGTGCCTAAGGAGAACCTTTCGTGGTCGCCGAAGAACAGAAGGCACTCGTTCGATGCGAGGTCGCTAATCAGGTCGCCTGGATCACCCTCGACAGCCCGCCCGTCAACGCCCTGAGTATCCATCTCATCGATGACCTGGCCGAGGCGCTCAGCGCCGCCCAGCCGCCGGAGGTTCGAGCTGTCGTCATTCGGGCCCTGCCGGGCTCCACCGTCTTCTCCGCCGGGCACGACGTGCGCGAGCTGCCGGTCAACGGCCGCGATCCGCTGACCTACAACGATCCGTTGCGCAAGGTCATCCGCCAGATCGAGGCGCACCCTTGCCCGGTCGTCGCGATGGTCGAGGGCACGGTCTGGGGCGGCGCTTGCGAGGTCGTCTTCTCCTGCGACCTCGTCGTGTCCTCGAGCGAGTCGAGTTTCGCGCTCACGCCGTCGCGCCTGGGCGTCCCGTACAACATGAGCGGGATCCTGAACATCCTCAAGGTCGCCGACATGCATCTGGTCAAGGAGATGCTGTTCACGGCCCGGTCCGTTAGCGCGGCCCACCTCGGCCGCTCCGGCGTGATCAACGCGGTTGTCCCCACAGACGAGTTGGCCGACGCCGTCGCAGCAATGACGGCGTCCATCGTCGCCACCTCGCCGCTGGTCAACCGCATCCTCAAGGAGGAACTGCGGGTCCTCTCGAACGCCCACCCGCTCACGCCCGAAGCCTACGAGCGCATCCAGGCCCTCCGCCGCGAGGCCTACGACTCGGACGATTACCAGGAAGGCATCCGCGCCTTCAAGGAGAAACGGCCTCCGGTCTTCCGCGGCAGCTGATCGCTCGGGCGTCCGACCTTGGCCGAGAACGACACTGTCGTCCCTCAATCACGCGGTCGCGGACGTGGATGTCTCCAAGCCGATGTCCACCCGGATGCCTTCTACGACTGCTTCGGTCGTCGTTGGACCGGACTTGGCCATGGCGACTGAAGCTCGCCTAAGTGGGTAGTTGGGGGCTTCCCGAATGCCTCGATGTCGGCGCTGCTCATCGACCTTCCAGAACTCAACGAGTTCGATTCCCCTGAGCCTAGGTTCCATGAACAGCGAAAAGTCCAAGGTGTACGCCTCGAACCGCCCGAAACGACCAGACGCGGCCGACGTGTCGGCCTCGAAGACATCGACGAGCTTGAAGTCCATCAGCTGCTTGATGGCATCGTGTTCAGCAGGATGAGTCATCACCTCATCCTGGGAGACCAAGAAGGCGGTCTTTCGCTTCTCTTTGAGGCAGAAGGAAACGAGATCGCTGAATACTCGCTCAACTGGCTTGGCATCGTCTCCGATGTCCGACCTCAAACTTGTCAATTTGGTTCGATAGGAAACGCGGTCCGCACCTTTGTATATGGCCGTCTTGGTAAGCCAGCGAGTACGATGCTGTCCGCGAGCGAAATCGACTGCCTCAACGAACGTGGTCAGGTAGTCTCGTGGTACGCCGCCGGAAGCGAGAGTCAGGTCCAGAAGGCCATCTGGATTGAACGCTTTCGTACTGAGACCATTCAGTCCAACTTCGGCCGCAAGAGCATCGAGCATCCGAGCCAAATAGGCCTTTGTTCTGTCGACGTCCTCAAAGGTCTGATCGAGATCGAGCTCCTCGACATCCTGGTAAAGCTCGACTCCTATCGTTCGACCGTCGTGTCGGTTGAGAGTCGTTCTGTGCCGCACGGTTCCGATCTTGAGATAGAAGTCGGTCCCCCGAAACAGCCTGTGCAGGTAGTCAAGGATGTCTGGTTGGACCTTCGGATGTACCAGATAGAAATCATCGACGATAACGGTGCAATGTTGCTTGCCTGTGGCCCGGAAGGCGTTCTCGAGATCTAGCTTGAAGTCCTTGAGGTGACGCTCCAAGTAGTCGCGCTTGTATTCTTTGAACTCCGCCTCTCGACCATCCGAGGTTGTCCCTCCGGCCGCAGCATCGATCCGGGCGCCTCCGGCGCCGATCTTCGTCGCGACGCGAGAATCATTTGCGATTTCGCTCTTGGTCCTAACCGTTTGAATATCAGCGGTGTCCAGCAACTTCCGCAGACGCCTTACGTGGACATCGATCGGTCGCCTACTCCTGCCAAATAGCCGTCGGTGCCAGGGAAAAAACTCTGATGTGCTCACGAGTATGTCGAGGAGCAACCTGATCAGCAGGTCCGGGTATTGAAGGGATTTGATTTCGTCGGCCTGTATGTAGATCGACGCTTGGGTTCGGGACTTTCGAGCCAGCTGATGATGATGAATCAGCAGGCATGACTTGCCAGATCCTCGACGTCCAAACACGACAACGTGCTGAGGCGCCTGAATACGCGACAAGTGGTTCTCGATATCCACGTATATCGGGTCGTGATTCTGTCGAACCCGGAATGTGTCTCGGATCAACGCAGTCAGCTTGTCGAGACGTGGATCTGAGAGGTCGAACTGTGTCTCGTCCGCCGTCGGACCGTCCATCTTGTCCGTCCCTCCCACTCTCCGATTAGCCACCTATGGCTCAGTGTTTGCGTTCGCTGGGGAGTCTACCGAGTCCGAGAGGAAGCCGGACGGCGGTTCTGACAATGCACTCTCAGCTGCACCCGCTCGTGGAGCCGCAGTT
>JANYJG010000250.1 GCA_025358515.1 Chloroflexota bacterium | reverse complement strand
AAGAAGGGTCCGTTCGTCGAGGCCCGTCTCCTCGGTCGTATCGAGGACATGAACAAACGCAGTGAGAAGAAGGTCGTGAAGTCGTGGTCCCGTGCGTCGGTCATCTTCCCGACGTTCATCGGTCACACCATCGCGGTCTATAACGGCAAGAAGCACATCCCGGTCTACGTGACCGAGAACATGGTCGGCCATCGTCTTGGTGAGTTCAGCCCAACCCGCAACTATCGCGGGCACGGCAAGCACACCGACCGGTCGACAGCGCTGAAGTAGAGGCCGACCGTGCGCGTATCTGCCACCGCCAAGTATCTCCGAGCCTCGACCCGCAAGACTCGCCTGGTGACCCAGGCGATCAAGGGCAAGCCGGTCGAAGAGGCCGCCGCCATCCTGCGGTTCATGCCGCAGAAGGCCGCTGCCGATGTGGCCCGCGTCCTCAAGAGCGCGACGGCCAACGCGGAGAACAACCACAACCTGTCCGCCGAGGATCTGACCATCGTCGATGCCATCGCCAATGAAGGTCCGACGATCAAGCGTTTCCAGCCGCGGGCCCAGGGTCGCGCATTCGCCATCCACAAGCCAATGACTCACATCACGATCGTCGTCGCGGACCAGGAGGCCTGACATGGGACACAAGGTCCACCCGTACGGCTTCCGCCTGGGTGTTTCGCGCACCTGGACCGCGAAGTGGTACGCCGATAACAAGGAATACACTGCCTCCCTCCAGGAGGACATCAAGATCCGCGCCCTCATCGACAAGCGGCTGGCCAACGCCAGCGTGAGTGGCGTGGAGATCGAGCGCGGCATCAATCACGTGACGGTCACCATCCACACCGCCAAGCCGGGCATCGTCATCGGCAAGGGGGGGGCCAACGTGGAGGTCCTGCGCCAGCAGATCGGCGTGTTGACCACCCGCAAGGTCAAGCTGGAGATCAAGGAGATCCGTCAGCCAGAGCTCGACGCCTATCTGGTCGCGATGAATATCGCCGGTCAGCTCAGCCGCCGCATCGCCTTCAAGAAGGCGATGAAGCAGGCCATCCAGCGGTCCATGAAGGCGGGCGCCAAGGGTGTCAAGATCGCCGTCGCGGGGCGCCTCGGCGGTTCCGAGATGGGCCGTCGGGAGTGGGACAAGGAGGGCCGCATCCCTCTCGGTACACTCCGTGCAGACATCAGCTACGGTCAGGTCCACGCCCATACGACCTATGGCCGCATCGGCGTCAAGGTCTGGATCTACCGTGGCGACATCACGCCGGAGCGCGCCGCGCGCGATGCCGGCGTCCCGGCTCAGGCCGGGACGGGGGTCTGACCGATGTTGATGCCCAAGCGGGTCAAGCACCGCAAGGTCATGCGCGGCCGGATGTCCGGTATGGCCAAGGGTGGCCACACGGTCGCCTTCGGCGAGTACGGGCTGGCCACGCAGGAACCGGCCTGGATCACCAGCCGCCAGATCGAGGCCGCCCGACGCGCCATGACCCGATCGGTCAAGCGCGGCGGCAAGATCTGGATCCGTGTCTTCCCCGATAAGCCGGCGACCAAGAAGCCGGCCGAAACCCGAATGGGTTCCGGCAAGGGAGCCCCCGACCATTGGGTCGCGGTGGTCAAGCCCGGTCGAATCCTCTTCGAGATGGCCGGTGTCGATCAGGTCGAGGCGATCGAGGCAATGCGTCTCGCGAGCCACAAGCTTCCGGTCGCCACCCGAGTCATCTTCAAGGAAGGCTTGGCAGATGGACATTGACAAGGTCCGGGGTCTTTCCGACCCCGAACTCGAGGAGCAGCTGCTCCAGGCCAAGCAGGACCTGTGGCAGGCGCGTTTCCAGCTCACCACTCGACAGCTCAAGGACTACAGCTCGATCCCCCAGACCAGACACACAATCGCGCGGATCCTCACCGTGCAGACGGAGCGCCGTAACGAGCGCTCCAAGACGGCGGCCCGGCCCGCCGGCAGGGCTTAAGGAGATCACGCGATGGCAGGAGCAGCAGTGCAGGGAAAGCGGAAGACCAAGGTCGGCCGCGTCGTAAGTGACAAGATGGACAAGACGATCGTCGTGTCCGTCGAGCGCATGACGCGGCATCCGCTGTACAAGCGGGTCATCCGCTTGACCAGCAAATTCAAGGCTCATGACGAGACCAACGAGGCGCGCGTCGGCGACACCGTCCTAATCGAGGAGTCGCGACCTCTCTCCGCCACCAAGCGGTGGCGTCTTGTCAGCATTGTCGCGCGAGTCGGGGAGGGCACCACGTCCGATCCGGTCGTCGAGGATGCCGAGACCGACGAGGCCATCCACGGTGCGGCTCACCCGCGCAAGCACGTGCCTGAGCCCGAGGCGGCCCAATGATCCAGCAGTACACGCGCCTTCGAGTGGCCGACAACACCGGCGCTCGGACGATCCAGTGCATCCGAATCATGGGTCGCTCTCGAAAGACAATCGCCGGCGTCGGTGATGTGATCATCGCCAGCGTCAAACAGGCGATCCCGAACGCGCCCGTCAAGAAGGGCGACGTCGTGCGGGCGGTTGTCGTGCGAACGGCCAAGGAATACGGCCGACCGGACGGCAGCTACATCCGCTTTGACGAGAACGCGGCCGTCCTCATCACCCTCCAGGGCAACCCTCGCGGCACTCGCATCTTTGGCCCGGTCGCCCGCGAGCTTCGTGACCGCAACTACATGAAAATCGTGTCCCTCGCGCCGGAGGTGCTGTGATGGCGCAGTCGAAGGGCATGCCCGCCAACAAGGTGCCTGAGATCCGCACCGGCGACACCGTTGTAGTGATGCACGGCAAGGATGCCGGCAAGCGAGGTAAGGTCGAGCGAGTTCTCCGCAATAGGGACGGCAAGGCTGCCGGGTTCTGGAAGCGGACCTCCAGCCGCCCGTTGTCGGTGGTGATTTCGGGCATGAACATCGCCAAGCGCCGCACCAAGCCGCGCCAGTCGATGTCCGGCAGCGACCGCGCGCCGCAGATGCAGCAGGGCGGAGTCGTGGACAAGCCGATGCCGATCGATGCCAGCAACGTAATGATCGTCTGCCCCCGCTGCGATCGGGTCACTCGTGTGAAGCACGAGCGCCTCGGCAGTGGCCTGAGCGTCCGCGTCTGCGGCCACTGCCGCGAACAGCTGGAGGTGACTGCGTGAGCGGCAGCCTTCAACAGAGGTACAAGGACGAAGCCATTCCGGCGCTCGTCAAGCAGTTCGGCTATCCGAACTCAATGGACATCCCGCGCGTTTCCAAGATCGTTGTCAATATCGGTCTTGGCGAAGCGCTACAGAACCCCAAGGCTGTGGACGCCGCCGTCGGCGATCTCGCCGCGATCACCGGTCAGAAGCCGGTGACCACCAAGGCGAAGCGCTCGATCGCGCAGTTCCACCTTAGGACGGGCAACACCATCGGTGCTCGTGTGACCCTACGCGGCGACCGCATGTGGGACTTCCTCGAGCGGCTCACGCGACTGGCGTTGCCGCGAATTCGAGACTTCCACGGCGTGCCGGCCAAGTCCTTCGATGGACGTGGCAACTACTCGCTGGGGCTTCGGGAGCAGCTTGCTTTCCCGGAGATTGAATACGACAAGGTGGACCGTCTGCGCGGGCTGGAGATCAGCATCGTGACGACGGCGAAGACCGACGAGGAATCGAAGCGTTTGCTCGAACTCCTCGGCATGCCGTTCGCCGTCTAGGCGGGGGGAGAGAGAAGCTATGGCCAAGAAGTCGATGATCGCGAAGGCGAAGCGGACACCGCGGTTCAAGGTGAGAACCTACCACCGCTGCTTCGTCTGCGGTCGGCCGCGAGCCTTCATTCGTCGGTTCGGACTCTGCCGCATCTGCTTCCGGGAGCGCGCGCTCCTTGGCGAGCTGCCCGGCGTCACCAAGTCGAGTTGGTAGGGATATGAACGTCTCCGATCCGATTGCGGACATGCTGACCCGCATCCGCAACGCTTCGCGGGCGCGGCACGCGGACGTCGTCGTTCCTGCCTCGCGAACCAAGCGGCAGATCGCCCGAATCCTTGTGGAAGAGGGTTTTGTCGCCGATGTTCGTGAGGAGCACGAAGGCGCCCACCAGGTGTTGCGCGTCACGCTCAAGTATGTTGATGGCAAGGCGCCGGTTGTTTCCGGACTGAAGCGCATCAGCAAGCCCGGACTGCGCGTTTATGCGCGCAAGACGGAGATTCCCCGGGTGCTCGGGGGACTCGGTCTCGTCATCGTCAGCACCAGCCAGGGCATCATGACCGGAGCTCAGGCCCATAAGGCCCAGCTCGGTGGTGAAGTTCTGGCATACGTCTGGTAGGCCGACGATGTCGCGAATTGGACGCTTGCCGATCCCCGTTCCGCCCAGTGTCGACGTTTTGATCGCCGGCCGGGAAATCACGGTCAAGGGGCCAAAGGGCTCGCTGTCGCGTGCTCTCCACCCAGACATGAAGGTCACGATGGACGGCGCCACCTTGCTGGTGGAACGCCCGTCGGAAGCCAAGTACCACAAGCAGCTTCACGGCCTGACTCGCACGCTCGTCGCCAACATGGTGACCGGCGTGACGACCGGGTACCGCAAGCCGCTTGAGATCACCGGCGTCGGTTACCGCGCCTCCAAGATTGGCGAGAAGCTCCAGCTGAACCTGGGCTACAGCCACCCCATTGAGATTGACCCGCCGGCCGGGGTGAGCTTCGAAATCGAGAGCCCCGTCAAGCTCGCAGTCGTGGGTATCGATAAGGAGCTTGTCGGACAGATTGCCGCCAAGGTCCGAGCCACTCGTAAGCCGGAGCCCTACAAGGGCAAGGGCGTTCACTACCTCGGCGAGACTATCCGTCGCAAGGCCGGCAAGGCCGGCAAGATCGGCGGCAAGAAGTGAGCCGGGCTTTGAAGGGATCAACACGATGACGGTCGCCACCCGCGGGGCCGCCCGCCAGAAGCGGCACGAGCGGATCAGGCTTCATCTCTCGGGTTCGCCCGAGCGGCCCCGCTTGGCCGTCTTCCGCAGCCTCAACCATATCTATGCCCAGGTGATCGACGACTCGTCGGGTACGACCCTGGCCGCGGCCTCCAGCCTCGAAAAGGAGCTGAGGACTACCGGCCAGAAGAAGACCGATGACGCCAAAGTCGTCGGTCGCCTGATCGCCGAACGCGCTCGGGGCGCGGGGGTCGAACGCGTGGTCTTTGACCGCGCCGGGTTCCGGTATCACGGGCGGATTAAGTCGCTTGCCGACGCCGCTCGCGAAGCCGGACTCGAGTTCTGACGCGAAGGAGCTGAGCAGGTTGGCAAGGATCGATCCGAACAAGCTGACGCTCGAAGAGCGCGTCGTCCAAATCAATCGTGTCGCGAAGGTCGTCAAGGGCGGCCGTCGCTTCAGCTTCAGCGCCATCATCGTCGTCGGCGACGGTAATGGCCACGTCGGCGTCGGCCTGGGTAAGGCTGGCGAGGTGCCCGAGTCCATTCGGAAGGGCGTCGAGGACGCAAAGAAGCACATCATCAAGATCCCGACCGTCGGCACGACCATCCCGCACGAGGTTCGCTTGGACTTCGGGGCGACGAGGATAATGCTGAAGCCGGCATCGCAGGGCACCGGCGTCATCGCCGGCGGCGCCGTCCGCGCCGTCGTTGAGGCCGCTGGCATCCGCGATATTCTGGCCAAGGTCTTCGGCTCGACCAACCCCGTCAACGTGACGCGGGCCACTCTCGAGGCGCTCAAGAGCATGCACTCGGCTGAAGAGCTGAGCGCGCAGCGCGGCGTCCGCGTTCGCTCGTATGTGGCGGGACAACCCGCCGCGGAGGTGAGCAATGGCCGGTAAGCTGCGCGTGACCCAAACCAGGAGCACGATCAGCCATATCGCCCGGAATCGCGGAACCATCCGGGCTCTGGGCCTTCACCGCATAGGCGACATCGTTGAGGTGCCCGATAACGAGGCTACCCGAGGGATGGTCCGTCAGGTCCGCTTCCTCGTCGAGGTTGAGGAATTGCCCGAGGAGAAGCGATGAAGTTGCATGACCTTCGCCCCGCCGAAGGCTCTCGCCAGAAGCGCATGCGCGTCGGGCGAGGCATTGCCGCCGGCAAGGGCAAGACCGCAGGACGCGGCACTAAGGGTCAGAAGGCACGCACCGGCGGGTCTATCCAGCCGTGGTTCGAGGGTGGTCAAACTCCGATCCACGTCCGCATCCCCAAACTGCGCGGCTTCCGAAACCCGTTCCGTGTCGAGTTCGAAATTGTCAATGTCGGCAGCCTCTCGGCTCTGGCAGAGACCGGTGTCCTCGATCTGGTGGAGGCCACCACCGCGGAGGACGCCGCCAAATCGACCAGGCCTGTGCCGGTGACAATCACCGCGGATATCCTGGCCGCCGCTGGGCTGGTTCGAACCCTCAACAAGCCCCTCAAGGTTCTCGGCCACGGCGACGTGTCGCGAGCCATGTTCGTCGTGGCGGACGCGTTTTCCAAGAGCGCGATCGCGAAGATTGAGGCGGCGGGCGGGACGGCCCAGGTGCTCGAGTTCCCATCAGCCGGCGACAGCGACGAGTTCGAGCTGGCTGCCGATACCCTCCCCCCGATGAGTGCGGTCGACTCGTCCGCTGACGAGGCCTCCGACTCCGATCCAGAGAAGGGCGCCTAAAGAAATGCTGCAGTCGATGCTGAACGCTTTCCGCGCGCCGGATATCCGGCGGCGGCTGCTGTTCGTGCTCGGGATCCTGATCGTGTATCGGGCCCTGTCGCACGTTCTGCTCCCGGGGATCAACACCACCGGGCTAAACGCTACGTCGACTGACAACGGCTTCTTCGGGCTGCTGTCCCTTTTCTCCGGTGGCGACGTTAGACGCATGTCCATCGTCGGCCTGGGTCTGAACCCGTACATCAACGCCACGATCATCATGCAGATACTGCAGACGACGGTCCCGTCCCTGCAGGCTCTGAGCCGAGAGGGCGAGTACGGCCGCAACAAGATCACGAGCTACCAACGCTGGCTGTCCGTGCCGCTGGCGGCGCTGCAGGCTTACGGCATCCTGGCGTACGTGCAATCCGACCTGCAGCGGCAGGGCATCACCGCGTACACGACGCCGTTCAGCTTCGAGAAGTTCGAAAGCCTGACGATGATCTTGGGCTTGACGGCGGGCTCGATCTTGCTGATGTGGCTTGGAGAGTTGATCACCGAGAAGGGCATCGGGAACGGCATCAGCTTCATAATCTTCGCCGGCATCGTGTCGCGGGTTCCGCAGACCCTCCAGTTCTTCCTCGCAAGCCCCAACTGGCTGGAGCTGTTCGCGTTCGGCGTCGTCGGCCTGGTGATCATCTTCGTGATCATCTTCGTCCAGGAAGGGCAGAGGCGGATCCCGATCCAATACGCCAACCGCGTGCGAGGTCATCGGATATACCAGGGCCAGTCAACGTTCTTACCACTGCGGGTGAACATGGCCGGCGTCATCCCGATCATCTTCGCCATCAGCATCCTGCTCTTCCCGTACCAGATCGCGACCTACTTCACGGCCTCCAACGTCGGTGGCGTCAAGAGCGTGGCCACGGCTATCACTCAGATCCTGGATCCACGCGGTCCGGTCTACCTGACGCTGTACTTCTTCCTGACTCTGGGGTTCGCGTTCTTCTACACATTCATCGTCTTCAAGCCGGACGAGACCGCCAACAACTTGCGTAAACAGGGTGGCTTCATCCCCGGCATCCGGCCCGGCCTGCCAACTGAGGAATACCTCCGCCGTGTGGCCTTCCGGATAACCCTGGCCGGCGCCATCTTCGTGGCCTCGGTCGCGGTCCTGCCGATGGCCGTCGCCGCTCTGCCAATGTTCGGTAACTTGAATAGCCTGGGCGTGGGTATCGGCGGCACAAGCATCCTCATCGTGGTCAGTGTCGTCGTCGAGACGATGAAGCAGCTCGAGGCGCAACTAATGATGCGCAGCTATGAGGGCTTCATTAAGTGACGGCATCCATCGGCCAGGTCCGAGATATCGGACACGTGGTCGTGCTCCTGGGCGCTCCGGGAGCAGGCAAGGGGACACAGGCGCAGATCCTGTCCGGGCGGCTGGGCTTGGCCCACGTCGCCACGGGCGATCTGTTCCGGGCAGCCGTCCGGGACGGCACGCCGCTCGGTCTGGTGGCCAAGGGTTACATGGACCGCGGCGAGCTCGTACCCGATGCGGTTACGATCGAGATGCTGCTGGAGCGTCTCGGCGCGCCCGACGCCGCGGCCGGAATTCTGCTGGACGGCTTCCCGCGCAACACGGCTCAGGCGCAGGTCCTCGATGAGGCCCTTGCCGGCAAGGGCGGCCGCGTGGACATCGCTCCCTATATCCAGGTTCCCGAGCAGGATCTCGTTGGCCGCCTTAGCGGTCGCTGGATCTGCCGCGCTCAGGGCCATCCCTATCACGAAGTGGCCAATCCGCCGTTGACCCCCGGGGTCTGCGACGTGGACGGTTCCGAGTTGTACCAACGCACCGACGACCAACCGGCAACGGTTCAGGCTCGGCTGCGCCAACAGCTCGGCTCCCTGGAATTGGTCGTGGGCCATTATCGGGACCACGGCATCCTGCGCACCGTCGACGGCACGCAGCAGATCGATCAGGTCAGCAAGGACCTGCTCGCTGCTATTGCCGACGTCACGGACAGCAGGGGCTAGGGAGAGGCAGGCGATGGTTACCCGCAAGTCACGCGACGAGATCGAGAAGATGCGCCGAGCAGGCCGCATCGTCGGCGAAGTACTCGCGTTGATGGAGGAAGAGCTCAAGCCGGGAATTACCACGGCTCAGCTCGACGCCGCCGCCGAGGCTTACATTCGCAAGGCGGGCGGTCGCCCGTCATTCAAGGGCTACCAGGGCTTTCCTGCGAGCATCTGCGTTTCCATCGACGACGAAGTCGTTCACGGCATTCCCGGTCCTCGCGTCATTGAAGAGGGCCAGGTTGTATCGGTCGATGTGGGCGCGATCTGGCAGGGATACCACGGTGACGCCGCGCGGACTTTCTATGTCGGCACGGCACCCGAGAAGGTCGCGGGATTGATTACGACGACGCGGCTGGCCCTCCAGGCCGGCATCGCCGCCGCGGTTCCCGGTGCTCATATCGAGGACATCTCGGCGGCGGTCGAGGAAGTGGCCAGCGAAGGCGGCTACGGCATCATCCGCCAGTACGTGGGTCACGGTATAGGCACTGCCATGCACGAGGATCCGCAGGTTCCCAACTATCGCACCGGAAGGCGCGGCCTGGAACTCGTGCCGGGGATCTGCCTGGCCATAGAGCCGATGCTGGCGATGGGCGGCTACGAATGCGAGACGCTCGCGGATCGCTGGACAGTCGTCACCGTGGACCACTCGCTGGCGGCCCATTTCGAGCACACCATCGCGGTGACCGAGCAGGGCCCGCAGGTGCTGACTGCAGCATGAGCGACACAGACACGCCTGCAATGGGAGGTCGATTGGCCTCCGGGTTGCCGGAACCGAGGTTCTTTGGTAACCTAGCCGTTCGTGTGTCGGCCGAGGTCGGCCGGCATTCGTGCGAGAAAGGGAGTTGACCTAGGACGTGGCAAAGAAAGACGCGATTGAGGTTGAAGGAACGGTGTTGGAACCGCTCCCCAACACGATGTTCGCCGTCGAGCTTGAAAATGGACACCGCGTCCTGGCCCACATTTCCGGCAAGCTGCGCATGAATTTCATCCGCATCCTGCCGGGCGACAGAGTCAGAGTGGAGCTTTCGCCCTACGACCTGACCCGCGGTCGCATCACCTATCGACTCAAGTAGCGCCGGCGAGGATAACGAGGATCCCGTGAAAGTCAGAGCTTCCGTCAAGGCCCGCTGCGACAATTGCAAAGTAATACGCCGGCACGGGACCGTGATGGTCATCTGCGCCAATCCCAAGCACAAGCAGCGGCAGGGGTAGGGCATGGCACGCATTGCAGGTATCGACATTCCCCGCGAGAAGCGGGTTGAGATCGCCCTCACATATATCTATGGGATCGGTCTCCCAACCAGCCAGAAGATCCTCGTTCAGGCGAACGTGAACCCGGATACCCGAGTTCGCGATCTCACCGAAGACCAGGTCAACCGCCTCCGCGAGATCATCGACCGACGCCACAAGGTCGAAGGCGACCTTCGGCGCGAGATCGCGCTCAACATCAAGAGGCTTATCGAAATCGGCTCCTATCGCGGCACGCGCCATCGACGCAATCTGCCGGCCCGGGGCCAACGAACCAAGACCAACGCACGGCAGCGCCGCGGACCCAAGAAGACGGTCGGCGTCCGTCGCAAGGCGACGAAGTAAGAGGAGCCGGACGCACGAATGGCCGAGAGGAAGCGGGTTACCAAGCAGCGCCGCCGGGAGCGCAAGAATGTGCCGCAAGGGCACGTTCACATCCAGGCGAGCTTCAATAACACGATCATCACCATCACGGACCCCAACGGGAACGTGATCAGCTGGGGCTCTGCCGGCGTGGCCGGTTTCAAGGGTTCCCGCAAGAGCACGCCATATGCCGCGGCGCTTTCCGCCGAGCAGGCTGCAAAAAAGGCCATGGAGCACGGCATGCGCCAGGTCGAGGTCTACGTCAAGGGACCAGGCGCAGGCCGTGAACAGGCGATCCGTTCCCTCCAGGCCGCCGGCCTCGAGGTCAACGCGATCACCGATGTCACTCCAGTTCCCCATAACGGTTGCCGCCCGCCCAAGCGGCGCCGCGTCTAGGCAGGTCGACTGATGGCTCGCTACACCGATCCCGTTTGCCGGCTCTGCCGAAGGGAAGGCGCAAAGCTCTTCCTCAAAGGCACCCGCTGTTACTCAAAGAAGTGCTCCTTTGAGCGCCGTCCCGCGCCCCCAGGACAGCACGGCGTCCGCCGCCGCAAGGTCGGCGAGTATGGTCTACAGCTGCGTGAGAAGCAGAAGATCAGAAGGATCTACTGCGTTCTCGAGCGGCAATTCCAGGGCTACTTCGACAGGGCAAGTTCTTCGCCCGGTGTAACCGGTGAGAACCTGCTGAGATTGCTTGAGCTGCGCTTCGACAACATCGTCTTCCGCATGGGTTTCGCAGCGTCCCGACCTGAGGCTCGCCAGATGGTCGGCCACGCCCACTTCGCCGTCAACGGACGCATGAACAGCATCCCGTCGCTCCAGCTTCGGCCGGGCGACAAGATCGAAGTGCGCGAGACCCATCGCACCCGGGAACCTTTCAAGGAGGCGGCGGAACTTATCCGGTCGCGCCAGGTTCCGGAGTGGTTGAGCGTCGATGCGGCGAAGCTTGCCGGATCCGTTCTGTCCACCCCGCGCCGCGACCAGATGCCGCTCGATCTCAACGAGCAGCTCGTGGTCGAGTATTACTCGAGGTAACGCCCCCCGATGATCGAACTCGAGAGCCCGCAGATTGCGCCGGTCGAAGAGCTTGGGTCCTTCGCAAAATACGAAGCTAGCCCTCTGCCGGCGGGCTACGGCGTCACACTGGGCAATGCCCTTCGGCGAGTACTGTTGTCTTCGCTCGAAGGTGCGGCCGTCACGGCTATCCAGATTCGTGACGTCTACCACGAATTCGCCAGCATCCCTGGTGTGAAGGAGGACGTCACCCAGATAGTCCTCAACGTCAAGAAGCTCCGCCTAAAGAGCTTTGCGACGCACCCGGTCCAGCTCAAGCTCATCAAGAGCGGGGCTGGCTTGGTCACGGCCGGGGACATTCAGGAATCAGCTGACGTCGAAGTGGTCAACCCTGAGCTTCCGCTCATGAC
Organism: Chloroflexota bacterium; assembly: GCA_025358515.1. Lineage (GTDB taxonomy): Bacteria > Chloroflexota > Limnocylindria > Limnocylindrales > CSP1-4 > Fen-1039. The sequence continues at coordinate 15,333 of JANYJG010000250.1, read as the reverse complement.
GCTCGACTCTGACGATGTCACGGTCGAGATGGACCTTACGGTCGAAAAGGGCGTTGGCTACCTCGCCGCCGAGCGAGCCGACTCCAACCCGATCGGCGTGATCCCGGTGGACGCCATCTTCACGCCCGTTCGAAAGGTGAACTACTCGGTCGAGAATACGCGCGTCGGCCAGATGACCAACTACGACAAGCTGACGATCGAGCTCGAAACCGACGGCACCATCTCGCCCGAGGAAGCACTCGGTCGAGCCGCCGAAATCCTGGTTCGCCAGTTCTCCCTGTTCGCCAATATCGGCCTCGTCGCCGCCGGTACCGACCGCGTCGCGACGAACGTGCCGCAGCTGCCTCCGAATATGCTCGATATGCCGATCGAGGAGTTGGACCTGCCGATGCGGGCCTACAACTCTCTTAAGCGCAACAACATCGTCAAGGTCGGTCAGCTGCTTCAGCTCTCCGACGACGATCTACTGCGGATGCGCAACTTCGGCAAGAAGTCCCTCGATGAGATGAAGGAACGGCTGCGAATGCGTGGCTTTATCCTCCCCGAGACCGAGGAGATCTCTCTGGGCGACGATTTGGAAGAGGTCGAAGCAGAAGATCAGTTCGACGACCTGCCCCCTGAGGAGGCCTGAGCCATGGCCCATCGAATCGGCGGCCGAAAGCTCAGCCGCAAGCAGGGGCCCCGACTGGCCCTCTACAAGAATTTGACAGTTTCGATCCTCCGGTACGAGCGGGTTCAAACCACCGAGGCGAAGGCCAAGGAGATCCGCAGCCGGGTCGAGAAGATGATCACTCTCGCCAAGCGTGGCGATCTGGCGGCCCGACGGTCGGTGATCTCGCAGTTTCCAAACGAACCGCTCGTCGTCACTAAGCTGTTCAATGAGATTGCACCCAAGTACGCCGATCGGACGTCCGGATTCACCCGGATCATCCACCTCGGCCAGCGATATGGCGACGCCGCTCCGATCGTTCAGATCGAGCTCGTCTAGCCCTACAATTCAGCCGCCTGGCGCCGGCGCAGCAGTGTGTTGGCCGAGTGGTGAAAAATGAGCGCTCGAGAGGGCGCGCCCGTGCGGTATCGTGCCCGGGTCGAATACGACGGGACGGACTTTTCCGGGTTCCAGGTGCAACCGGGGACTCGGACGGTCCAGGGAGAACTCGAAGCTGCACTGGCCCAAATCTGCGGCGGAAGCCTGATCAGGGTCGTGGCGGCGGGTCGCACCGACGCCGGAGTTCATGCCAAGGGGCAGGTGATCGCATTCACCGACCCAAAGGGAAGGAAGGCGGCGGAGCTGGCAAGGGCGTTGAACGCGCTCCTGCCGAAGGACGTGGCAATCCGCGAGGTGTTGCGCGTCCCGCCAGGGTTCAATCCCCGCTATGCGGCGCGATATCGGGAGTATCGCTACACCGTTTGGAACGGGCCGCGCAGCCCGCTTCTTGAGCGCTTCGCGCTCGGGGTGCGGGACCAACTTGATATCGCCGCGATGGAGCAGGTAGGGTCGGTCTTCGTTGGCCGACACGACTTCAGCCCCTTCGGGGCGGCTCACCGGCAGCCGGTTCGGACCGTTCATTGGGTCCACGTCCGGCGGAACGGGTTGATCGTGACGGTTGACGTCGCGGCCGACGCGTTCTTAGGTCAGATGGTCAGACGGATCGTGGCGGTCCTCCTCAAGGCCGGCCACGGCAAGACAGATGAAGTGGCAGTCGCAGCGGCGCTAGCGTCGGGGCGACAGGCGTTCAACGGGGCCGCGGCTCCGGCGAAGGGCCTCTGCCTAAGACGGGTTGTTTTGGGCCCAATGAGGGTCTGGACAGCGGCGAAAACACGAACGCCAGATCGAACGGAGAACGATGACCGCCAAGACATATACGGTCCGTGAGAGCGAGATCGAGCGACGCTGGTACGTCGTGGACGCGACGGACGAGACGCTCGGCCGTTTGGCGTCGCGCATCGCTCGCGTCCTCGAAGGTAAGAACAAACCCCTGTACAGCCCGACGTTGGATTCGGGTGACCATGTCGTCGTGTTGAACGCCGGCAAGATCGCCGTGACGTCGGACAAGAAGGAATCAAAGCTGTACATGCGCCACAGCGGATACCCACACGGCCTCAAATCGGAGACCTTGGGCCATCTCCTGGACCGCCGGCCGGAGGAACCCATCCGCCGCGCAGTCAAGGGCATGCTTCCTCACAACCGCCTCGGCGCCCAGCAGCTGACTAAGCTCAAGGTTTACGCCGGTCCCGAGCACCCGCACCAGGCTCAGCGACCTGAGCCACTGGTCTGACGAGGAGCACAATGACGACAGCACCTTACTTCTACGGGACTGGGCGCCGCAAGACGGCAGTGGCTCGGGTCCGTCTCATCCCCGGCTCGGGCGAGATCGTGGTGAACGATCGCAGCCTCGTGGCCCATTTCGGCAATGCGATCGACGAGGCGGACGTTCGCCTGCCGTTCCGTGTCACGGGGACTGAAGGCGCGTACAACGCCCAGGTCAAGGTCGAGGGCGGTGGTGTCACCGGCCAGGCCGGCGCCATCCGCCACGGCATTGCCCGCGCCCTTCTCCAGATGGATCCGGAGGGCCATCGGCTGTCGCTCCGTCAGGCCGGTCTCCTAACACGAGACCCGCGCATGAAGGAGCGCAAGAAGTACGGACTGAAGCGAGCCCGTAAGGCCCCTCAGTACACCAAGCGATAGTCACTGGGCAGTCGATTCGGTGGTCGCGGGCCACCCGAATTAAGTCGCAATCAAGAACCGCCGGGGCCGTCCAGCCCCGGCGGTTTGCTGTTTGACCTTGGGCGGAACGAAATGGGGGGGCTTGGAGCCCCGTCGCCCGGTGACGCCAGGCATATGGGACACGTGGCGTAGGACCACACGCCAAATTGTGCCAACGCACGTACCCATGACGACTGGGACGCGGCACGGCATCATATCCTCATGACGAGCGATCTTTACGAGCGTTACAAGGAAGCGCTGCGAGTCGGCCACGTCGCCGTCCTTCGTGGTGCTCTTCAAGATGCTACCGAGGCCTATCGATTGGCCGCCTCGCTCGCCCCGTCACGCGCCCTTCCGCATACCAGCCTGGCAGGGGTTCTGCTGCGCCTGGGCCACTTGGAAGAAGCTCTCGTCGAGTACGCGGCGGCGGTGGCTCGCGCAGCGAACGACGAAGGCGCCCTGCTCGGCCAGGCCGAGGCTTTGACCATCGCCGGCCAACGCGTAGATGCCGCGATGGCCCTAGACCACGTTTCGGAGATTCAGGAAGCAGCTGGGCGATTGCCGGAAGCAGCTGACACGCTGCGTCGCGCCCTGGAACTGGAAGAGGCGCCGGAGAGGATCCACCGCCAGCGCACCTTGCTGCGCGACATCCGCCTCTCCGCCGGCGACCACGCCGCCGAACAGCTTCTCGCTCGTGCGCTGCGGCTTCGGGAGGAGCCGGCCAGGACTGTGGAGCCGGCCAGGACTGTCGTAGCAGCGGCGCCCATACAGAGGTTGGTCGAGGCGCCTGTCGAGCCAGAGCCGGAGCTTGCGGCGAAGCCGCAGTGGGCACTTGTGTCACAACCCGTGGCGCAGCCGGAGCCGGAGTTGGTCGCACCTGTTGCACCGTTCGTGGTGGACTGGCCTGCCCGGGACACCGCGGCCGAGGCCCTTCGGTTGCGTGGGTTGGCGCGGGCGAGCGTCATCCCGGATCAGCCTGCTGCTCCGGAACCTGAGTCCGACTTTGCGGTTGCGGGCGAATTCGAACCGGCGCTCGGGCCGGTCGCGGCGCTCGAAAATCTGGCCGGCATGACGCCTGAGCCTGAAAGCGCAGAAGTCGCATTCGAAACCGAGCCCGCCTCGGAGTCCGAACCGGAGCCCGTACCGGAGATCGCGGTGGCGGCCTTCCTTTCACCCGATGTGGCCGACGTCATCGCTGCGGCGGCGTGGCACGATCCACTTCCCATTGGCGTCATGGATGGGGCCCTGGACACGCCGATCGGCCTTGCTGCCGGCGTGGTAGGCGAATCCCCGCACCAGCCCACTGGAGACGAGCTTCTAACCGCCGCCGAGGCCGCGGACCTGGAAGGCGACGACACCACACTGCGGTCCTTGCTTCTGTGGTCGGCTCGCGCCTACGCCCGAGAGGGTCGCTACGAGGCCGGACTGGACACCACCCATCGACTCCTTCAGCGCACCCCTAGCGACGTCGATGCTCACCTGGTGCTGGTGGAGTTGTACGCCGCCCGAGACTGGAACTCGCTGGCGGTGGAGAAACTCGCCTTGCTGGGACGGCTTGCCGAGCTGAATAGCGACGAGGAGACGCGCCTGAGACTGGTTGCTGTGGCCAGCCGCGTCTTCCCCAAGGATCGCCGCCTGGAGTCCCTAAACCGGTAGCCGATCAGTGGCGAGTCGGGTCGGTGCTGCCCAAACCCCGGACCGGCCGCTCCGCGGTATACACTGGCGTTCCGATGCCAGTGATCCAATCGGCGCTTGACCAGATTCGCCCGAACGCCGTGGCCGACATCGCCATCACGGCTCTCCTGATCTACTGGCTCTTCAGCTTGATCAGGGGAACCCGCGCGGTGAGCCTCGTCATCGGCGTATGCCTGCTGTTCCTCGTCTACGGCGCGGCTCTCGCGCTGGATCTGCGCCTGCTCAGCCTGATCCTGCAGACGGGCGCCTATGTCGGCCTCTTCGCCCTGGTTGTCGTCTTCCAGCCCGAGCTTCGACGAGCCCTTGATCGAATCGGACGCTTGGGTTCACTCGGATGGCTGATCTCGCCGGCCGAGCAATCGATCTCGGCGCATGTTGCAGCCGAGGTTGCCAGTTCCGCCGCGCGCCTGTCCCGCGAGGGCCACGGTGCCTTGATCGTTATGGAGCGAGAGACTGGCCTGCAGGAGATCGCCGAAAACGGGGTCATGCTGCACGCCGATGTATCCGCGGACCTGCTCGTCACTATCTTCTCTCCCAAGACTCCGTTGCACGACGGCGCGGTCGTGATCCGCGGCGACAGTATCCTCGCCGCCGGATCCATCTTGCCGTCCGCTGAAACGACCATCCCACTAGAGCGGTTCGGCACTCGCCACAAAGCCGCTCTAGGCATGACCGAGCAGACGGACGCGATAGTGGTCGTAGTTTCCGAGGAGAGCGGCCAGATCAGCCTGGTGGAGAGGGCGCGCATCGTACGTAACCTCGACGAGCCAAAGCTGGCGCGGGCGCTGGCGGCCTTGCTGCATCCGCAAGTCGGGAGCGGCCTTCTGGGTCAGGACCATGCCGGTCCGCGGGGCGTGGGCCCGGCCTTCCGAGACCTGGCCAGGCGTGCCCGTTTCGACTCCCTTCGTCGTGGCTCCGACGCGACCAAGCCGGCGGGCCGGGGTCGGCGACGGCCAAAAGGCGGCCCCAATCCCGACGCCAATGAGAGTTGAACGATGACCATCATCCGTTTCATCGTTCATAACTGGCCCCTCAAGATCGGGGCGATCCTGCTGGCGTCGACCATGTATGTGGGCATGGTTGCCGTGCAAAGCACACAGGTGTGGCCGGGCACGGTCTCAATTCAGGAGATCCACACTCCGGACAATGCGGTGCGGGTGGATCCCGCCACTCTGCCACTTGTCAGCGGGATCCGCTATATCGCGCCATCGGACGTTCGGCTTACGAACGACAGCTTCCGGGCGACGCTGGATCTGAGCACGGCTAAAGTCGGTCTAAGCGAAGCCACGCTGGCAAGGGTCCAGCTAGTGTCCAGCGACTCTCGCGTTCAAATCATCGACTACCAGCCTCAGCAGATCCGCATCACCCTTGACAAGTTGGTTCGCAAGACCGTTTCTGTGCTACTCGTGACCGGCGATCCGCCACCAGGCGTAACCGTCGGCGAGAAGACCCTTACCCCGAGCGTGGTCCAGGTTTTTGGGGCGTCCTCGCTAATCGCGCAGGTCTCTCACGCGGAGGCTCGCGTGACCATCCCGAGTTCGGGTTTGGACGTGGATCAGGACGCGCCGGTGATAGCCCGGAGCTCGACCGGGGACGAGGTTCACGGCGTTGAATTCGATCCACCCACGGTTAACGTCAAGCTCCAGATCGGCAGTCAACTCCGGACCCAAACCGTGCCCGTGAAGCCACCCATCGTTGGTACGCCCACCTCCGGTTACATAGTTTCGTCGATTGACATCACCCCGCCGGTCGTATCTGTGCGCGGCGATGCGAATGCCCTCGAGGCCCTAAACGGGCTCGCGGCGACCCAACCCATCTCCATCGATGGGGCCACCGGCGACGTCTCCGTGAAGGTGGCCCTGGCCTTGCCGCCGGGAGTCCAGGCCCAGGACATCACAACCGTTACGGTTGTCGTCCACCTCCAGTCGCCCAGCTCCTCGCGGACGCTGACCATCGGAATCGTGCCGGACGGAGCTCGTCCAGACCGTACATACAATCTCTCCACGGCGAGCGTGATCATTACTTTGGGCGGAGCCACGGCGGCATTGAATGCCCTGGACACCTCTACCCTGGTGGGCGTTGCGTCAGTGGGCAACCTTGACGTCGGCGTGCACACCGTCGCTGTCTTGGTGACGCTCCCGTCGGGCATCAAGCAAATTGCTCTCAACCCAACGCAGGTCACCGTCACTGTTGTCAACGCGTCCGCATCATCGCCGCCACCATCACCATCACCGTTACCGTCAGCGTCACCGTAGGAGCGCCTTTTGCCCCGACTCTTCGGCACGGATGGAATCCGTGGCATTGCCAACGTCGATCTCAAGCCAACCCTGGCCTACGCCCTGGGCCGCGCTACGGCTCACCGCCTGGCCGGCGATGGAACTGGCATAGTTGTGGGCCAGGACACCCGCCGGTCGGGTGACATGTTCGCGGCCGCCCTCGTTGCCGGCGCGACGAGCATGGGCGTTGACGTGCACCTAATTGGCGTGGTACCAACACCCGCGCTGGCGCACATAACGGCGGCCGGCGGGTTCGCTGCGGGAATCATGGTCTCGGCCTCGCACAACCCGGCGCGTGATAATGGCCTCAAGGTTCTCGATTGTCGCGGCCTCAAGCTGGACGAGGACGTGGAGGAGGACCTCGAACAGCTTATTTGGAGTGCCGAGGAGTTGCCGGGCGCCGCCGCCGACGTGCTCGGCCGGGCGATAGAGGCGCACGGCCTGCTGGAGCTGTACGTGCAACATCGCCTCGGGCTGTCGGCCGCGATCCAGACCAAGCTTCACATCGTCGTCGACTGCGCGAATGGTTCGGGTGGCGTGGCCGCGGAGCGCATCCTGGGCGCCACCGGTGCCCGGGTCGACATCCTGTTCAACGACCCGGATGGTTCGAATATCAATGCCGGCTGCGGTGCCACTGCCCCGGCAGCGCTCGCGGCCCAGGTCCTCGCCCGCAAGGCGGACGTGGGCTTCGCCCTGGACGGTGACGCCGATCGCCTGATCGCCATCGATGCCGCGGGCTGCGTCGTGGACGGCGATGCGGTTCTGGGCATTCTGGCCCTCGATCGGCTGGCGCGGCAGAAGCTGCCAAACGGGGCGCTCGTCGTGTCGGTCCTGTCCAACGGTGGCCTCCAGCGCGCCGTCGAAGAGGCCGGTGGTCAGATCATCCGGACCCCCGTCGGCGACAAGTACATATTCGAAGGAATGCTGGTCAATGGGGCCGGCTTGGGCGGGGAGAAGAGCGGCCACGTCATCGTCCTGGAGCACACGACGAGCGGCGACGGCATCGTCACTGCCCTGGAAATCCTGTCGGTCATGGGCCGTAGCGGTCGCTCGTTGGCGAATCTCGCGGCGCAGATCCAGATGCTGCCGCAACAACAGCGCGCCGTTCCGGCCCGTCACAAGGATCAGTGGGAAGGCGACCCGGTCATTCGTCGCGCGATCGCGCAGGCGGAGGCTCGCCTCGGATCGGACGGTCGGGTCCTCCTTCGGCCGTCGGGCACGGAACCCGCGCTGAGGGTCATGGTGGAGGGCTCGCAGGAGAGCCTGGTAGCCGAACTGGCCGACGAACTCGCTGCTCTGGCGAAGGAGCGACTAAACTAAGCCCCTGTTTACACAAACGTCCAGGCCGGCATTCGACGAAGGCGGAGGCCGTGGTCCACGCGACCGGGAGTGAACCTGCATGTGCGGCATCGTCGGATATACCGGATTACGCCAGGCCGGCCCCGTCCTCCTAGATGGCCTGCGGCGCCTGGAGTACCGGGGTTACGACTCGGCCGGCATCGCTCTCGTCACAGATGACGGCGACCTCTTCGTGGAGAAGCGAGCGGGCAAGGTAGCCAACCTCGAGGACGCGCTGGCAGGCGATCCGCCGAGTGCAGGCATCGGCCTAGGCCACACCCGCTGGGCCACCCACGGCCGACCCAGCGACCTAAACGCCCATCCCCACAGCGATTGCACCGGCCGCATTACCGTGGTTCACAACGGCATCGTTGAGAACTTTCGCGAGCTGCGGGGCGAGTTGGCCGCCCACGGCCACAGTCTAAAGTCCGAGACGGACACGGAAGTTGTCGCCCACCTGGTAGAGGACGCCTACAAGGGCGACCTCGCCGACGCCGTCCGGGCCGCGCTCCGCCGCCTGGAAGGGGCCTACGCCCTGGTAGTCATGCATCGGGACGAGCCGGAGCGGCTGGTCGGCGCACGCTTTAACGCACCCCTGATTGTGGGCGTGGGAGATGGTGAGAGTTTCCTCGCGTCGGATGCCGCCGCCATCGTGGCCTACACCAAGAAGGTCATCTTCCTGGCAGACGGCGACGTCGCGGACCTGCTCCCCGGCAAGGTGACGATCACCGATCGCGACGGCAACGCCATCCAGAGGGTGATCGACATTATCCCGTGGTCGGCAGAGGCGGCGGAGAAGGGCGGCTACCCGCACTTCATGCTCAAGGAAATTCACGAGCAACCCACGGCCCTCACGTCGGCTATGGCCGGCCGCGTCCGCGGCGAAACCATCTGCCTTGAGGAGCTCGATCCAATCCGCGAGCGCCTGGCGGATATCGACCGCGTCGAAATGATCGCCTGCGGCACCGCCTACTTCGCCTCGCTGGTCGGATCGTCGCTGATGCAGGACTGGCTGGGCGTGTCCGCCAGATCCACCGTGGCCTCGGAATTCCGATACAGCCCGCCCCCGATCGATGCCCGGACGCTGGTCGTGGCCGTGACCCAGTCCGGGGAGACCGCCGACACGATTGCCGCCGCTCGCCTCGCCGGAGATCGCGGCGCCCTGGTCGTGGCGGTGACGAACACCGTCGGCTCGGCGATAACTCGTGAGGCCCATGCTTCCGTGTTCCTGCAGGCCGGCCCGGAAGTGGCCGTGGCTGCGACCAAGACATTCGTCGCCCAGGTCCTGACCCTGGTCCTGCTCACTGCCGAAGTTTCCCGCCAGCTCGGCCGGCGCACCCTGGAGCAGGAACATGAACTCGTCAAGGAGTTGCGTCTTCTACCGGCGAAGGCAGCTCGAGCGATCGAGCTTTCGTCCGTAGCAGAAGAGATGGCGACCCGATACGCCGATGCAGTCGGTTTTATGTACATCGGCCGGGCTTTCGGCTATCCGGCCGCTCTGGAGGGTGCCCTCAAGATCAAGGAGATCAGTTATCTCCACGCGGAGGGCTACGCTGCGGGCGAGTTGAAGCACGGCCCCATCTCGCTGCTGGACGCGGACGTTCCGCTGGTTGCGGTGGCGACCCGCTCGGTGGTGTACGAGAAGCTCATCAGCAACCTGATGGAGGGCCAGGCCCGCGATGCGCGGGTTATCGCTGTGGCCACAGAGGGCGATGAGAACATCGCGAAACTCGCGACGGACGTGCTTTGGGTGCCCGATACCGCGGAGCCCCTGAGCCCGATTCTGGCGGTCATCCCACTCCAGCTCTTCGCCTACCACATGGCCGTGGCTCGTGGCCGTGACGTGGACCAGCCGCGGAATCTGGCCAAATCGGTGACGGTAGAGTAGGTGTCGAGCACGGAGGGCCTGCCGGTTCCGCCGCCGGAAACGACGGAACTCGGCATCGACATCGTCCGTGTCTCGCGTATAGCCAACGCTATGGAGCGATTCGGCGAGCGGTTCACCCGGAGGATCCTGACGCCCACCGAGGCCGGCTACGTCCGCAACCGAGCGCAGACACTGGCCGGCAGGTGGGCCGCCAAGGAGGCAGTGTCCAAGGTGCTTGGGCTTGGAGTGCGAGGCATCGGTTGGCGCGACATCGAGGTCGAGCGTCTGCCGACCGGACAACCGTCGGTCCGGTTGCACGGCCGGGCGGCCAAACGGGCCGAGCAACTTGGCATGGGCCGGATTGCCCTTTCCATCAGCCACGAGGCGGAATACGCAGTCGCAATTGCGTTCGGTATCAGGACGGTCGGCGGCCGGTACGTCTTCCCGCCTGACATCGAGGAACGGCTGGGCGAGCGCGAGCGGCACTTGACGGCCCGGATCGAGCGACTGCGAGCGATGCACAAAGAAGCCGCGAACCTGGAGGATCGAAGCGATGGTTAGCAAGGTCGCTCCCGAACCAATTCTGCTGGATGACGCCCGGGCCGCCGCGCTGCTGCCGATTCGGGCGCTCCGCGGCAACAAGGGCACCTTCGGCAAGCTGCTGGTCATCGCCGGATCGGTTGACTATGCCGGGGCCGCGTTCCTGGTCTGCACCGCTGCTGGAAGGGCCGGGGCCGGCCTGGTTACCCTGGCCACCGTCGAGTCGCTGCAGCCGCTGTTCGCATCCAAGGTCGTGGAGGCCACGACTCTGGCCCTGCCTGAGGACGACGTCGAAGAAGTGGATCCGGAGGAGGCGCTGGCTCGCATCCTCGACCACGACCACGACGCCCTGGTTGTTGGGCCGGGCCTCAAGCCGAGCCTGTCGATGACGGAACTGATCCGCGGCCTGCTCGCCCCGGATGATGATGGGGAACCCGCGCCGGCCGTGGTGGACGCGGAGGCGCTGCGGTCACTGGCGACGGTCGATGGCTGGGCTGGAGAGGTTGGGGCCCGCTGCGTTCTGACGCCGCATGTCGGCGAGTTCCTGCGGCTACGCGCCGCCGACGGGCACGATCCGGAGAAGCTCGGTGACCTGGTCAACGACGACGGCCAGCGGGTCGCGGCGGCACGCGCGGCGGCCAATGAATGGTGTCAGGTCGTGGTCCTGAAGGGCGCACGGACGGTAATCGCCGATCCCGACGGGCGCGCTGCCATCTCCCCGTTCGAGAACCCCGCTTTGGCTAGCGGCGGCACCGGAGACGTCCTGGCCGGAACCATCGGCGCGCTGCTAGCTCAGGGCCTGGGGACGTTTGAGGCGGCTCAGCTTGGGGTGTACCTGCACGGTATGGCCGGTGAGGCGGTACGGGCCAGGATTGGGGACGCGGGGCTGCTGGCCTCGGACCTCACGCCGGAACTGCCGTTGGCTCGCAAGCGTCTGGCGGAACTCGCCGGGTCCGACCGCTGAGCGGGCAGAGAGGGGCGGCGGGGGCGACGGGAGCGGCGGGGGCGACCGGAGCGACGCAGGACCGCGCCGCAGCGGCGCATCTCATCGCTACCCGCCACCCGCTGCTGGAAGCCGGGACCGACGGGTCCTTGCCTCCGCTTCCCCGGAGCGCTTGGATCGAGATCGATCTGGACGCACTGGTCTCCAATGTAGCCCTGCTCCAGGGCGCCCTGCCACCCGGGATCCGGCTGGAAGCCGTCGTCAAGGCCGATGCTTACGGCCACGGGGCGGTGCCGGTTGCACGCGCCCTGGAAGCCGCAGGCGTCGAGAGCTTCAGCGTGGCCACGTTCGACGAGGGCCTGGAACTGCGCCAGGCCGGCATTTCAGGGCCAATTCTCATCCTCTATCCGATCCCGCCGGAACTCGTGCCAGGGGCGAGGAGAAACTGCCTGTCGATCACGGCCGGCGATCCGACGCTACTCACCCGAACCCTGGCGGTGCTGGCGGGTTTGCCGGCACGGGCCGGCCAGGATGCCCCGGACCTGACGATCCAGCTGGAAGTGGAGACCGGCCTGGGCCGCGGCGGCTTCCACCCCGCCGATGTTCCTGCCGCCGCCGCGGCCATCGAGGCTGCGCCGGGTGCCCGTCTCGCCGGCTTGTGGTCCCATCTCCAGAATGCCGATGACGCCGCCCGCACACAGGGCCAGTCCACTCTCCTCGACGTCGCGTCCGGGCTGCTGGAGGAGGTGGGGCTGACCCTGCCGGGCCGCCACCTGGCCGCCAGCGGCGGACTGCTTGCCGCCAGCGCCCCCATCTTCGACGTCGTTCGCGTGGGTCTCGCGCAGTACGGCATCGTGCCGGACGGCCTGGTCGTCGGCGCGGCCCACACCACGGTTGCCGCGGGCTTGCGGCCGATCATGTCGCTGCGCGCCCGGCCCGTGCGCGTGACGTGGCTCCAGGCCGGGACCGGCGTGAGCTACGGACCTTCGTTCGTGCTGGCGCGGGACAGCCGGATAGCAACGTTGCCGCTCGGTTACGCCGACGGCTGGACTCGCAGCTTGTCCAATCGGGCCCAGGTGCTGGTCCGCGGAATGCGCGTGCCCGCCGTAGGAACGGTCGCCATGGACGCCTTCATGGTGGACGTGACGGACGTTCCCGGCGGGCCTGTCACGGTTGATGACGTGTTCACCCTCATCGGCCAACAGGGCGGGCAGGCCATTCCCGCGACAGAGGTGGCGCAGTGGGGCAACACCATCTCGTATGAGGTCGTAACTGGAATGTCGGGACGCCTATCTCGGGTGTACTATGCGGCGGCCAGGGCGGTCCAAATGCGCACGGTCGCAGGCGAAGTCGGTCGGGACGGGGGTCCTGCCGACTCGGGATCAGCCGGGACGCCAGATGACGTAGCGGGGCCGCTCGGCTGCGAGTGAGCGCCGCAAATCGCGCCGGGGCGATTACGAGAAATGAGCAGGGTTCGGGGTTGATGGAGCTACACATCCGATCAGAAGAGCAGCGTGATGACCTCGTCGAACAGGCCGCGCGCGAGATCCAGTTGCGCGGTCTGACCGCGCCGGCCGTTCTCTTCCTGCAGGCCAGCCGCCCATATCGCCCGCTCGGCAGCAGCGCTATGGTCTTCTTCGATCCGGTGCTGCGCCACGTCTTCGGCGGTGAACTGGCGGTTGCAAGCCAAATCCTTGCCGACGATCTCGGCATCGAGCAGCTGATCGAGCGACTCCAGGACCCCGACGAGGAAATCTCCTGGGACGCGTAGCTCGCATGCGAACACCGGGGGGACAGCGAACATATGCGCCGGGTAGCATAGCCGCGTGACCAGCCAGCCTCGAGCGTTCTTCGCCCTTGATTTCGGCTCGGCCACGACGTCCGTAGCCCTGATCGGCCACGTCGGGAATCGGTGGCGGCTGATTTCCCACACTGCTGCTCCAGCCTCGGCCAATGTCGAGTCTATGATCGTCGCCCTACTCGCCGGAGTGGCCGCAGCCGACGCGGACTTGTTCGCGGAGCTAAGCGGGCAGCAGCCGGGCAAGTCCAGCGGCAACCGTGCCGGCTCGAAGCGCCCGGACTTCGCGGCCCTCGCGTCATCGTGGACTCGTCTAACGGCCCACAGCACGCCCCCGCGTCGTATCGCCATCCTGGCCGGATCGCGCCGCCAGCGCCGACGCCTCGAGGAAGTGGCCATCAATTCCGGCTGGCTCGTCGTGGGCGGTAGCGCCGACGAGGAGGATTCGGTCGGGCTAAGCCGCCTGGCATTCTCGAGCGATGTCGACACCGTCCTGCTGGGTGCGGACCACTCGCCGGGGGGCGACGAGCGCCGCCACCTGCCCGATCTTGCGGCCCTGGTCGCGGCCTCGGCCAGGATTCGCCCGGAACTCACGGTGGTGCTGGCAGGCGGCGCAGCGGCCCACGAACTGGCGTTCTCCCAGGCGCCCGATCCCCGGTTTTCGCAGGTGCCCGATGCCTCTGCTGCTGGTGCCGGGGCAAAGGCAGCCTCCGCGCCCCGCGTTCTGCTGGCACCGGACGCCGAAGCCGGTAATCCTGCCGGGGCCGCTCTCCAGCAAGTTCTGGAAGGCCTACGAGCGGTTCCGGACGACAGCCGCCTCGGGTTCGCGCGGTCGATAGCCTCTCTTGCGTACGTCCTCGACCGCACCATCGAAGGCCTGGAAATCGGCCTGGATAGCGGCCTCCGAACACGCTCTGAGCCGTACGGGCCGAACCACTTCGCCGTGGTGTCGTCGCATGTGCTGCTCGCGCAAGGTGCGTTCGCGCCCATCGACCTGTCGGAGGAGGTCATCGACGGGGTCATGTCCTGGTCGACGATCGCGACGCCGGACCGCTATCGCACCACCGATCGGCTGCGCGACTTTCGCATTTCGCCCTGGGGCGATGCGGACGGCGACGGCTCGATCTTGCGGCTTGCCGCCGCCAAGGCCGCGGTGGAGCGACTCGTTGCGGCCTCGCCAGACATAAACGGCGCCCCACTACCAAACCTCATCGTCGCCGGCGGGGGAGTCTTCGCGTCGCTGCCGCCCGCAATCGTGGCCCTGGCAATGGCGGACCTGGTGCGCCGCCCGGGCGTCACGCAGCTAGCCTGCGACCACGCCCGACTGCTCGGTGCGCTGGGCGCCATCGAGGATGAGGCCGAACGACGCCGTCTCCTGGCCAACCTGGCGGAGGATGTGCTCGTTCCGCTGGGCAGCCTGGTGATGCCGGCCGGCGTGCGACTGGGCCGGAGCGCGGGCCGGCTGCGACTGCGCGGCACCAAGCACGATGTCGAGATCGAGCTTCACCCGGGCGCCATCCAGGTCGTAGACCTGCAGGCCGGTTCGACCGTCAAGGCAGTGATCGACTTCCGCGACACGGTTCGTCTCGGGTCGCGTGGGCGTCACTTTGAGCTGGACGTCAGCGGCGGGCTTGGCGGGCTGGTGCTGGACCTCCGCGACGTCCCGCTTCGCCTGCCGGACCGCCCTGAGCAGCGCCGCCAGGCGCTGGAGGCATGGCAGCGTGGCATGTGGCCGGAGATGGACGAATGACCCCGGCGATGCGATCTGCGACTCCCGAAATCGATCTGGCGTTGGCGATGGTCCCCGGCCGCCGCATCCTGGTCTTGGGGCCCACGATCCGTTTCCGCCTGCAACCGGGCGATCGGGCGTTGGTCCGACCCGGCGACAAGGTCACGCCCGGAATGGTATTGGCGGAGCGGACGTCGGACCCGGTCCTGACGGACGTGGGCAAGCTCCCGGATCGTGGCCCGGAACTACCGCCGAGGTCCGCGCCCGTCGCGGCGGTTGCGACGGCGCCTGCGGCGGTTCCTGAGCCGGTGGCGGCGTCCCTTGCACCCGCGGCGCTGACGCCCGCGGCCTTGGAGGAGCCGGGTCCGCTGTGGCGGGAAGGCCTCTCCGAGTTCGATATGGCGAGGCCGACCGTTAGCAAAGAGGTCGAACCCGCCCCC
>JANYJG010000197.1 GCA_025358515.1 Chloroflexota bacterium | reverse complement strand
TACACGGACTCGCACACGCTCGAAGTCGAGACGCTTGGGCCGCTAACCAAAATCGCAACGGGGGCGCACGTCGACCATCCGGAATCCTGGCTTCTGGCAAAGGTCAACTGCGGCCCAAGCGAAGCCGACATCGACGCGCAGCTGTTGCCTCTGGTCGGCGACCTGCCCTCGGTCTCGTAGAGGAAACAATTCCGAGGGGCCTATCCCTTGGGCCGCGAGCGGCGAGCCTTTGGTTGACGTGTGGACACCGGCGCACTCGTGTTGTCGGATGCGAGGGGATGGAAGTCGGCTAGATGCCTCCGCATCAGGCTTTCCGCCTTCAAGACCGGCATCGCCAGCCCATTGCCAAGTAGCAGATCGCCCCGATGGAACTTAAACGTCAGGCGGGCGAATGGCGAGAGTCCATGTCGCTGTTCGAATCCATCGGGATCCGAAAGTTGGATTCTGAGCATCTTAGGTTGCCCTTCCGGAGAACGAGGGTCGCTGATGGACTCGACCTCGTCCCATGAAATGGTGCGATTGCCGGGGACCACCGCGAAACCGTTCCTGGCTATCACAAGGCGGATTGGGTTTACCAGACGCCGGGCGTCCAACCACGCGGCCTGAAATGAATACGCGACCAGAAACACACCACCTAAGGCTTGTGCGACTCCTGACACTGAGCGTCCGCTGGCGATGTCGCCGCGCCCCAGCCAGATGCCGAAGATGCCGAGCGGGACCATGGCGATCCACATGACCAGTCGGAGTCTGGTCTTACTGCGGTTGTCGTAAATCGCGATTCCGGGCCCAAGAACGGGATGACTCGTCTTGGACTGAGTTGACTGGCTGGAGGGCACTCCGTTATCTCCACTTCCGTCCGACAAATGCTGAGTCGCTGTCTTGACGCCATGATGATCGCTCATTGGGATCTCCGTGCCCTGGCCCCGCGCAGGAGCCTGAAATGGTGTCGTGCGCCTCGTCAGTCCGGCTACTACGCCTCGTCAGCGAACTCCGCGACTGCGCTGGCCAAGCCGCGATCGTAGGCGGCGATCAGACGGTCCCAGCGGGCGTCCATTTCGGCGTCCACCTTCTGCCGGACGGGGTCCGCATCGAACCAGGCGACGGTGCGCCGAATTCCCTCCGAATAGGGCGTGGTGGCGTGGAAGTAGGGCACCAAGCGGTGGATCTTCGTGGTGTCGAAGACGGCGCTCCCGGCCTTGTCGCCGATCAGCGTGCCCTTCATCTCCGGCATACAGGCCGCGATGAAGTCCGACGCGATGTGGACGATGCGCGCCTCAACGCCCGCGGCAGCCGCGGTCTGCCGATAGATTTCGTCCCAGGTGAGGACCTCATCCGACATGATGTTGAAAGCCTGGCCGATTGCCTCGCTGCGACCCAGCAGGCCCACGAAGCCCTTGGCGAAATCGCTGTTGTGAGTGATGGTCCATAGGGACGTGCCGTCGCCGGGCACAATGAGCGGCTTGCCCCGGCGCATCCGCGCGATTGCGGTGAAGGGCCGTTCCCAGCTGTTCACCGCCAGCGGCGCCTGGGTGTCGCCATAGGTGAGCGATGGGCGGACGATGGTCACCGGGAATCCGTCCTCGCGGTAAGCCCGCATGAGGCGCTCCTCGCAGGCGATCTTGTTGCGCGAGTAGTCCCAGAACGGGTTTGCGAGCGGCGTGTCTTCGCGAATGAGCCAGTCGCCAAGTGGTTTGAGGTAGGCGCTGGCCGAACTGATGAAGACGAACTGGTCGGTCCGGCCGCCGAATAGGCGCAGATCTCGCTCGATGTCTTGTGGGGTGAAGGCAATCCAGTCGACCACGACATCGAACCGGAGGCCGGCGAGTGCTCGCTCGGTCGCCGCCTTGCCCGCAGGAGTCTCGTCATGCAGGTCCGCCACGAGCGGCGTTGCGCCGAGCGCCCCTTCCGGATCGCTGCCGCGATTCAGCAGGAAGAGCTCCAGACCGCGCTCCACGGCGAGGTGGGTGCAGGCACTGCTGATCAGGCCGGTGCCGCCGATGAAGAGGACCTTCATGCGCGGTGGCCTGGAAGGATCGAAGTCGGAGGTGCAATAGCGACCGGCGCGGCCGGACTCGACGCGGGCGCGGCCGGACTCGGGGCCGGAATCGGCGGGGGAGCGCTGGACCTGCCGATCTGCAGTATCCCGTCCACCTTGGTGTAGTGCGAGTTCCAGGTGTCGACATGGATCACATTTCCGGAAGAGTCGGTCACGGTGCGGGTCCGAGAAGTGTCGAAACCGATCGTCGGGTATTCCGGGCGGTTCTGTTGACCTGGCTTCAGCCAGCTCACGTACTGCCGGAAATCGGACGGCTGGATGAGGTTGGCCTTGAACTCCGGACTGAAGCTAACCGTCCGATCGAGCGGCAGGCTCCAGAGTTGGATCGTGATCGTGCTCTTGGACCCGTAAGTCGTGAACGCCCGGATCACAATCGGGTTGGGGGTGTCGTTGGTCCACTTCAGATCCCAGGTCTGATAGCCGTCCGAGAACACTGTGGCGTCGAGCCCGAGAGGGTAGCGCGTGATGTAGTAATAGTGCGCGTGACGCTCATCGATCTGGAGGCCCGACCTCGCGGCCGCGTTGAACATGGTCGTTGAGGCCGAGCAGATACCCCCGCCCATCGCCCCGGTGTGGTCGCTCTTGCCGCCCTTGATGACGCCGCCGAGGGCGTACCCATGGGCCCGGTCGACGGGGCTCACAGCGCGGAGGAAGCTGAATTGCTGACCGGGGGCCACGACCTGGCCGTTCAGGAGGGTGGCTGGGACGCGGATGTTTGCTCCGTAGCCGTTGCTCACGTCCGGGTAGAAGATCGTCGTCCAGCTGCCTTTGCCTCCGCCGATGATGACCATACCCGAGAGGCTATCGAGCGTTACTCCGGGGGCGATCGGACCCGGCACGATCGCCACGGTGGGGCTCGGACTACCGCCTGAAGCCAGGCCGCCCAGGTATGCCACTATCGCTTGCGAAGTAGCGGCCATGTCGATGCCGGTGCCTTCCGTGCCGGCCTTCAGGCTGGTCGGCTTGCCCGATTTGTCGTAAACGACCTTTGGCTCAACCGGCGAGATCGCGACCTTGGGTGAGAGGTGCGACAGGTACCCCTGCACCAGCCCCGGATCCGCGGTTGGGCCGTAGCTGCCATCGGCATTGGTGCGGAAGACGATCCAGCTTCGGACCGTCAGCGCGTCGACGCTGAAGGTCTTGGTCGGGATCAGGCTGCGGCCCGGGCTCGGGCTTGGGCTGGGGCTCGCGCTCTTGGCCGCGGATGCTCCACCCCAGGCCAGGTTGATGTCGACGCTCATCTTCTGGGCCTCGGCGATGGCGTTCTGGGCATCCCCGTCACTTATGTACGGGTCGAGTGTCACCAAGGCTCCACCCGCCTGGAAATCGGCTGGCGTAATCGGCTGCGTCAGGCGATCCAAGATCGCGCTGGAGAGCGTCTTCGCGTCCAGGCCGCGCCCGGCGGCCGACGGCTGCACGGCAAAGGCACCACCCTGAACGGTCGCCTGCGCATCCCTTGGCAACACCTTGCTGGTGTCGACCAGCTGACGGATGCGGGTCGCCAGTGCCGCGGGGTCGACGTGGACCACAACCGGGATGTCCTGGCCGGTGATCCCGGATCGGAGCATGTAGACGGCGTCGCCGATCGGATTGCCCGAATGCCCAATCCGCATCGCCGCGTCGGCCATGAATTCGACATTGGGACCGCGGCCGACCTCCTGGTACGTGATCGTGGCCGTCCCGACGGGCGTCGTGACTGTCACCTCGCCCTGGCCGAGATAGCCGTAGGCGGCTTGCAGTCTGGCGACAACCTGGTCGCGGCTTAAGCCCGACACATCGATCGACCCGACGTGAACTCCGGGGACGACTCGGTTCGAATACGCGCCGAGGACGGTGAGAGCAACTGCCGAGATCAGGACGAGGGATGCTGCTGCGCCAAGTCCGAACGCCAGGGCGAACCGGGTCGCGCGCTTACGGCGCTGGGCTGTGGCGGCCTCCGCCAGGACGCCGTAGATTTCATCGACCAGGTCTATCTCGACCGGGTCTGTCTCATCCAGTGCCATGTCCGCCCCTAATATTGACGCTAAGCATAGTCCGGCAACCCGAATCGGAATTGCAGGTGTCGGTCTGCGAGTCGTTCGTGACCTCGATGGAGGCAAGCTCGTCTGGGGCAGCGCCGCGCTACGCCTCGTCTGCATGGTCGCGGCTTTGCCTGCCTCTACCTCGGCGTCGTTTGGGTGGCCTTTGACGAGCGGAAGCGCGGCTGGCACGACATCGTCGGCGACACCAAGGTCATTCGAAGCTTCAGCTGATCTCTAGCGCGGCAGATAGCGCTTGGCGGGCGATCCGGCGAAGGTCCGGATCAGGGCGAGCAACTGGCGTTCGGTGACCGGGCCACTCTTCTCGACCTCGATACGCCGTTTGCGGCCGTGGCTCTGGTCATCGGTTCGGATCTGATCTGCGAAGTGCTCGACGACCTCGCCGTCACCGACCAGCAGCAGGTCATCGTCGATCGCAACCGCTTGGGCGATCTGATTGAGGAACGCCCTCATGTGCTCCTCGCGATGGTCCTCGCCGCCACGATCTTCGGTGGGCGGTCGTCCGGTTGAGCGGTGGCGGCCGGGCACCGTGGAGTCGATGCGGTGACGGACGGTGAGCTCAGGACTCCAGCGCAACATGGTGGCCGAGTCTGCCGAGATCCAGACGCCGGTGGTGCGAGGACTGGTCATTCGCAGTCATCCTTTCATGGGCGGTCGTGAGGTCGGCGACCTGCCGCAACAAGTCTAGTCCGGGAGTCGCCTCCCTCAAGGGGCGCAGGTGGGCAGGCCGTAAGCGGCTTTGGCGCGGACGACAAGCAGGGCTGCGGCGTCCACCTGGGACCGAAAAGCGGCGTCCGAGGCGGCGCGACTCGAGACGGCCGCGGCCATCGCTATCGCCGGGGCGGTGCCATTGACCACGATCAGATCCCCGCCGGCGGCTATGAACTCCAGGGCGCGAGCACCGGCGGGCATCGCGGCCACCGATCTGGCAGCACCCAGATCGTCGGAAACGACCACACCGCGAAAGCCGAGCCCGTTGCGGAGCAGCCGCCCGATGACGGTCGACGAGAAGACGGCCGGCCGGGCCGGGTCGATCCGGGCGTAGGTCGCCAGCGACACCATCACCATCGGCACTCCGGCCGCGATGCCGGCGCGGAATGGTTCAAGGTATGGATCCTCGGAAGTGGTGACTGGATCCGTAACGCCGGAAACCGTGTCGGTGTTGCCCACAACTCTCCCGAGGCCCGGGAAATGCTTGAGGGAAGTGGCCACTCCGGCCCGTTCCATGCCCGTTACGATGGCCGCGCCGTGGCTGCTCACGATGGCCGGGTCATGCCCGAACTCGCGTCGCAAGGCTCCGATCGGGGCGTTGGTCGCGTCAGTTCCCGGCGGCACCACGTCCATGACGGGGGCGAAATTCAGATTGACTCCCGCCGCCTTGAGCTGCAGTCCCCAGGTCGTCGCGTCACTCTGGAGGACATCGGGTGACAGTGCGCCCTGATCGATGGCGGCCGGAATCGTCGAGAAGCCCGGGCCGGTGATGCGCTGGATCAGGCCGCCTTCCTGGTCTGCGCCGACGAAGAAGCCGACGGCGCCGGTGGTCGAGCTCGTCGCCAGAGCCTGAATCTTGTCGGTCAGAGGGCGCACGCCGTCGATCCCCTTCGTTCGCTCGTGGACGAGCCAGACCGAACCCAAGTGGTAGGTCTGGATGGCGTCCGTCTCAGCCTTCGAGAGGGTGTCGCCCTGAATCCCAAGGAGGAACAGCTGGCCGATACGTTGTTCCTCGGTCATCGCCTGGAGCGTTCGCGCGACGCAGTCATCCGTGGGCTCTGCGGTTGGGGCAGCCGATGCCGACGGGGCGGCCAATGTCGATGGGGCAGTTGGCAGACGAGTTGAAGTCAGGCCGGTGGTTGCCGGCGCCACAGAACTGCACGCCGAAATCAGCGCGGCTGCCGCGAGAAGCATCAGTCTGTTTCTGGGCATGAATTGCTCCCAAGTCAGGCAATCCGCGTGAGCTTACCCGAGGCGTGGGCCGAGCAGCTGCTGCGTCGGCCGAGACGAGAGGCAACCTCGAGCTGCTTTGCTGGCAGAATGCTCCTCCGGCCCCGGCTCGGGCACCTGAATTCCGAGACTTCGGCGGCACAAATAGGAGGCGAGACATGACGGATAGTGAAGTCTCGATGATCAACAAGCCAGCATGGGTAGACCTCGCGAGCTCGGATCCGGAGGCCTCGCGTGCGTTCTATTCGATGTTGTTTGGGTGGCAGATCGAGGTCAACCCAGACCCCCGATACGGCGGCTATGCCATGGCCAAGGCGGGCGGCCGGGACGTGGCCGGAATCGGGCCCAGGATGATGCCGGAGGCGCCAACCGCGTGGTCGATGTACATTGGCACCAGCGACGCAGACGAACTGGTCAAGAAGGTTCAGGCCGCCGGCGGGACGGTCATCGCGCCCCCGATCAGCGTGGGCGAGCAGGGCCGCATGGTGGTGTTCCAGGACCCATCCGGCGCCTACATCTCCGCCTGGCAGCCGAGCGCCATGCGGGGTTTTGTCAGCGGCGTACCGAACAGCTTTGGCTGGGGCGAACTGAACGCGCGGGGGCTGGCGAAGGCGCTCCCGTTCTACAGCGCGGTATTTGGGTGGACGCCTAAGTCGAGCCCGATGGGACAAACCGGGGAGCTCTACACCGAGTTCTTGGCCGAAGGCGAGAGCATCGCCGGTGGTATGGAAATGAACCCCATGGTTCCGTCGGCCGTGCCCAGCTACTGGACGGTTTACTTCGTCGTGGACGATGTCGACAGCTCTTACCGCAAGGCCATCGATGGCGGGGCGAAGGAGATGCTCGCCCCGCAGGACTTTGCAGGTGGGCGTTTCGCGATCCTGAGCGACCCTCAAGGCGCGACGTTCGGACTGCTCCGGATGGCCCGGCCCTGAGCGGGTCCCGTCCGTGCACCACCAAGCGGGCGTTGTCGGCCGGCTACTCGACCTGCCGACGTCTACTGCCCGTTCCGGTAGGTTGCGGCCGGTCTGTCCCGCGTACTGAACTTGTGTCCCGTGGACTGGTCTCTTGGGATCCGCAGTGGCGGCGAGGACGTACTGCCTACGTGCTCACGCGCCGGCGATCGTTCCACATCGGGTGGTTCGTCCCAGGCCGGGCGATCATGGAGGTCCATCATGGTCCTGCGTCCCAGTCTCCCTTCCCCGTC
The DNA here is from genome assembly GCA_025358515.1 of Chloroflexota bacterium. Lineage (GTDB taxonomy): Bacteria > Chloroflexota > Limnocylindria > Limnocylindrales > CSP1-4 > Fen-1039. The sequence goes on along the minus strand of JANYJG010000197.1, from coordinate 8,757 downwards.
CCGGCTGCTGGCCCCAGCGGTTCCGCGACGTCGCCGAATCGGGCTCCTGCTGGGCCTTTTCGCGGCAGGTTCGCTGGCCATGGCCGCGTTGCCGGTGGCCGCCGCTGCCCACAGCAGCGGCGACAAGGACGACAACGGGTTCGTCCAGACCAACCTCGTATCTGACGTCCCGGGCTGGGCCCCGATCGTCGATGCCAGCGTCGTCAACGCGTGGGGCATGAGCTTTGGCCCCGCGACGCCCCTCTGGGTCTCGAACAACGGCACCGATTCCACGACGCTGTACCGCGGCGCCACGATGGGCGTTCCGTTCGCCAAGGTGCCGCTGACCGTGGCCATTCCCGACGGTGCCCCGACCGGCCAGGTCTTCAATGGCGGCCCCGACTTCCTGGTGGGCGGCGCTCCGGCGCGATTCATCTTCGCGTCCGAGCATGGCTTCATCGACGCGTGGCAGGGCGGCCTCATGCCGATCACTTCCGCAGTAAATGTGGCTACGGTCCCGGGAGCTAGGTACAAGGGCCTGGCGATTTCCACGGGCATCGGCGGAAGCTGGCTGTACGCGGCCAACTTCCAGGACGGCCGTATCGACGTCTTCAACGGCAGCTTCATGCTTCAGTCGTGGGCCGGTGCCTTCATGGACAAGCACCTCCCCATGGGCTACGCACCGTTCAACATCCAGAACCTGGGCGGCATGCTGTACGTGACCTACGCGCTGCGCGGCCCCACCGGTGATGACGTCGCCGGCATGGGCCACGGGTTCGTGGACGTCTATAGCACCACGGGCCACTTCATCAAGCGGCTCGTCAGCCGCGGCCATTTGGACTCCCCGTGGGGCCTCCAGCTTGCGCCGATGGGCTTCGGTAAGTACGGCGGCGATCTGCTCGTCGGCAACTTCGGCAATGGGCGGATCAATGCGTACGACGCCCAGACCGGCAGATTCGAAGGCGTGCTGCGCGGCACGAACGGTAAGCCGATCTGGATCGACGGCCTGTGGGGCCTGCAGTTCGGAAACGGCGTCGCGGCTACCCCGATGACGCTGCTATTCACTGCTGGACCCGCCCACGAGATGCACGGACTGGTCGGCTCCCTCACCCTGGCGCCCGACATGGACGCCCACTAGCGGTCAATCGTCTCGGCGATTCTCAGCGGCGCCGCTCTGGCGACAGGCGGCGCCGCTGCATTTGTGGCGCCGCGGCGTAGTGGCCTGCGCGACGACGGGGGGCGAAAACCCAGCCTGCCGACCCGTCCCTCTAGGCTGCCTGGATGCCTGGATCGGCCTCCTGGGATTTCGGGAAGGATGCTTGCGGTGACTACCGAGCACGATGAGTGGTACAAACCCTCGACCAGCGTCATCGAGCAGGCTCACATTAAAGATTGGGACGCCATCGCCAAAGCAGCCGACGCCGATTTCGTCGGCTTCTGGGAGGATCGCGCCAAGGAGCTGATCGACTGGCATCAGCCTTGGACCAAGGTGTTGGACGACTCCAACAAGCCGTTCTACAAATGGTTCGTCGGCGCCCGGACCAACATCGTCCACAACGCCATCGATCGCCACCTCAAGACTCACCGCAGGAACAAGCTGGCCCTCATATGGGAAGGCGAAAACGGCGACCAGCGCTCATTCTCATATCACGCCCTGAACCGTGAGGTCAGCAAGTTCGCCAGCGTCCTGAAGGCCCTGGCTGTAAAGAAGGGCGACCGCGTCACCATATACATGGGCCGCGTACCCGAGTTGCCGATCGCGATGCTGGCCTGCGCCAAGATCGGTGCCGTTCATTCCGTCGTGTATGGCGGATTTTCGACCGAAGCGCTGCATGAGCGGATAGAGGATTCGCAGTCCCGGATCGTGGTCACGTGCGACGGCGCGTTCCTGAATGGCAAGATCGTGGAACTGAAGCGCATCGCCGACGAGGCCATCAAGCGCGCGCCCATCGTCGAGCATGTGGTCGTGGTCAAGCGCACGGGCCACGAGGTGCCGATGGAAGAAGGTCGCGACATGTGGTGGCACAATCTCATGTCGCTGCCGATTGCCGACTGGCGCTGCCAGACCGAGATCCTGGACGCCGAGGATCCGTTGTACCTCCTCTACACGTCGGGTACGACCGGCAAGCCCAAGGCGATCGTTCACACCCACGGCGGATATCAGGTGGGCGTTGCGACGACGCTCAAATATGTGTTCGACCTGAGAGATGATGACCGCTGGTGGTGTGCGGCAGATCCCGGCTGGGTCACCGGCCACTCGTACATCGTCTACGGGCCGCTCCTCCTCGGCGCGACCGGATTCATGTACGAGGGCGCACCGACGTACCCATACCCCGATCGATGGTGGGCCATGGTCGAGAAATATGGGATCAACGTCATGTACACCGCGCCCACGGCAATTCGGGGCCTGATGCGATTCGGCGAGGCATGGCCCAATCGCCGCGATCTATCGTCGCTGCGGTTACTCGGATCGGTCGGGGAACCGATCAACCCGGAGGCGTGGCGGTGGTACTTCGTGAACATCGGCAAAGAGCGCTGCCCGATCATGGATACGTGGTGGCAGACCGAAACGGGCATGTTCGTGATCACACCGCTGCCGTGCGTTGACCTCAAGCCGGGCTCCGGCACGCGGCCGTTCTTCGGGATGCAGGCCGATATCTACGATGAGGAAGGCAATCCGGTCAAGGACGGCGAAGAGGGATTCCTCGTCTTGAAGCGGCCGTGGCCGGCGATGCTGCGCACGATCCACGGCGATCCGGAGCGATACGTCCAGCAGTATTGGACCAAGTACCCGGGCGTGTACCTGACGGGCGACTCGGCCCGGCGCGACAAGGACGGCTACTACTGGATCATCGGGCGGGTGGATGACGTCCTCAAGGTGTCGGGTTATCGCCTGGGCACGGCGGAGGTCGAATCGGCCCTGGTCAGTCACCCAGCAGTGGCGGAAGCCGCGGTGATCGGTCTACCGCACGAGATAAAGGGCACCGGGATCCATGCCTATGTCTTGCTGCGACAGGGACACACCGCTTCGGCCGAGTTGGCCGAGGAGCTGCGCCAGCACGTCGGCACGGAGATGGGGCCAATCGCGAAGCCGGAGGACGTGAAGTTCGTCGATCAGCTGCCCAAGACTCGATCGGGCAAGATCATGCGGCGGGTCCTGAGGGCGCGGGCGCAGGGCCTGCCGGAAGGCGATATTTCGACCCTGGAAGAGTAGCGCCGCGCCACGCGGCCGCGCCACGCCGGCAGGCGCTACGCCGCTCCGGACGCGAGGCAGCCGTCGATTTCGGCCAGCTCGGCAGGCTCGAACGGCGGACCGTCGAGCGCCTTGACGTTGGCTTCAAGCTGCTCGACGGAGCTTGCGCCGATGACCGCCGAGGTCATTCGTGGGTCCCGCAGCACCCACGCCAGGGCCATCTGAGCGAGCGTTTGCCCGCGCCGCGCGGCGACGTCATTGAGGGCCCTGATCCGGGGCAGATTCGCGGCGATGGTGTCTGTGGTCAGAAACGGCGAATGGGTTGCCCGCGATCCGGCGGGCGTCCCGTTGAGGTAGCGGTCCGTGAGCTGGCCCTGCGCAAGCGGCGAGAAGGCGATGCAGCCGACCCGCTCTTGGCCGAGCACCTCCAGCAGCCCGTCCTCGATCTTGCGGTACAGCATGGAGTAACTGGGCTGATGGATGAGCAGTGGCGTGCCCAGCCGGCGCAGTATGTCGATCGCTCTTTTCGTCTCGGCCGGTCCGTAGTTCGAGATGCCGGCATATAGAGCCTTGCCCTGAAGAACGGCCGTGTCCAACGCGCCCATCGTCTCCTCGAGCGGCGTCGCCGAGTCCGGGCGGTGGTGGTAGAAGATGTCCACATAGTCGAGGCCCAGCCGTTTAAGGCTCTGGTCCAGACTCGCCAGCAGGTACTTGCGCGAGCCGAAGTCACCGTACGGTCCGGGCCACATGCCGTAGCCGGCCTTGGTCGAGATGACCAACTCGTCACGATACGGCCGCAGGTCCGATGCCAGGATCCGCCCCAGGTTCTCCTCAGCGGAGCCGGCCGGCGGACCGTAGTTGTTGGCCAGGTCCAGGTGGGTGATGCCCAGGTCGAAGGCGCGCAGGACGATGGCGCGCTGGCGCTCCGGCGGGGTTGCGGGGCCGAAGTTGTGCCAAAAGCCGAGCGACAGCGCCGGTAGGTCCAGGCCGCTGTTGCCGGCCCGCCGGTACGACATGGTCTCGTAGCGTCCTGGCGCGGCAACAAATTCGGGCACGGCGGGGCTCTCCTTCTTGGTAGGCCAGCATACGACGGAACGGGTAGCGCCTCATCCGCACCTGTTCCGCGGCGCTTCAACGGCCGCAGGACTATGCTTCACGGCCTACCGGCCGGAGAAAATCCTCCGTCCCCACGCCTCGTGCCGCCCGGCCTCTTGGTCGCTTGGCGGTCCCGTCCCACGAAGGGGTCGCCGTGCCCGTGTCCGGGTCGAAGACGTCCGCTCGCCCTTCCGCTCTCCCTTTCACACTGCCCGACCTGCTCGAAAGCGCGATCGCGCGGGACGGTCCGGCCCAGTTCCTCGGAGTGCGGACGTCGACGGTGCGCGAGCAGTCGATGACGTTCGAAGAGTTCGGCGTGGCCGTCGATCATGCCGCCGCGCGGCTAGCCGGCGCGCTTCCTGCCGGCGCCCGGGTGCTGGTCCAGGGTGCGCCCGGGCCGGGTTTCGCCGCCGCGCTTTTCGCGGCCGTGCGGGCAAATGTGATCCTGGTTCCGCTCGATACCCGCATGACGTCCGATTCGATCGACCGCATCTCGTCCCTGACGGAGCCGTCCGCGATCCTGCTGGGCACCGGTTCAACGATGGAGCCGGTGACGATCCCGCGCCTCGCCAACCTGCCGGTGTTGGATCTCGACGACCTCATCGACCCGCCTGAAGCGGCTGCCGTCGCGGCCCTGGCGTCTCGGGTGCCGGTAGGCCCGGACGAGCCGATCGAGATCCTGTGCACTTCGGGTTCGACTGGCAACCCCAAGGGCGTCACGGTTACCCAAAAGATGCTGTTGGCGTCAACTGAGCGCTGCCTGGCCACGATCCCGGCCGGCAGCAACCGCTTCGTCTCGATCCTGCCCCTTTCCCACATCATGGAACAGGTCGCCGGGCTTGTGTATTCCGTGGCGGCAGGCGCCGAAACCGAGTACATCACCACGCTCCGTCCCGACGTAATAGCGGCGGCTATCCGAGGCCACCGCGCCACGGCCCTGGTGGTCGTCCCGCAGGTCCTGGAGCTGCTCTTTGGGGCGATCCGTCGCGAGGCGGATAGGACCGGCAGTGGGGCCATGTTCCGACGGGCGCTTCGTCTGGCACCGTACCTACCCATGGGACTCCGACGGCGCCTGTTCTCAAAGGTCCACGCCGAACTCGGTGGGGAACTGCGCCTCGTGCTGTCTTCGGCGGCACACCTGCCGCCCGGCCTGCAGCGCAACTGGGAGGCGCTCGGCATCGATGTGGTCCAGGGCTACGGTTCGACCGAGGCGGGCCTGGTTTCGGCCAACTTCCGGGGCCGCGCTCCGATGGGCTCGGTGGGCTGGGCCCTTCCGCCGCTGGAGATGCGCATCGAAGCGGACGGTGAGGTCGTCGTCCGGGGGCCGTCCGTCTTCTCGGGCTACTGGCACGATCCGGTCTCCACTGCCGAAGCCTTCACGGCCGATGGCTGGTACCGAACGGGCGATATCGGCGAGGTAGACGCGGCCGGCGGCCTCCGCCTCATCGGGCGTACACGATCGCTGATCGCGATGCCCAACGGAATGAATGTGCATCCGGAGGATGTCGAGGCGGCGCTGGTCGCGGAAGGCCTGGTCGAACCGATCGTCTACGAGGCTGAGCCGGGTCGTATCGGCTTCGCCTTCCGCCCTGGTGCCGCGTTTAGCGTGCCGCCTGCGGATGAGGACTCGGCCCTGACGACCGCGGTGCGCGGGGCGAACCGCCGGCTGGCCGCCCACCAGCGGATTTTCGGCCGCGCCCCGTTCCCGGAGCCGGACTTCCCGCGGACCCACACCCGCAAGGTCCAACGCAGCGCCGTCGCCGCGCGCATGGCCGGGGTTCCGCTCAGCCGCTGACGCGCCGCTGCCCTACCTGAGACGCCACCCGCCGAGACGCCGGACCGACGATATTCTCCGGCGATTCGCTGCGCATTGCCCGACCACGACCCCGACTCCGACTCCGTGCGAAGGCTCGCCGGAAAGGGCGCTCCGCGACCAGGACCGAAGCAGTTGAGGCAGCAAGGGTGGCGACGAACGCCACCGCGAGAACCGCGTAGCCGCTCCCTAGTGGCGCGAATGCCGCGAGCACCGGTGCATGCCACAGGTAGAACGGGTACGAGACCTCCGCGGCCACGGCCGCGGAGGAGGCGCCGACCGTCGGACGCCAACCGACCGACGCTCCCATGATCCCGACTGCGCCCAGGACGATCGGCCCCGCGCGCATGGCGTCGGCAACGCCGGCGGGCCAACGGTCCAAAAGCACCATCCCGGTGGCCAGGGTCAACGCACCCACGACGGCAAGGGGACGCGGTCGCAGCAAGTCGGGTCGGTCTCGTTCGACCAGGGCTAGGACCATGCCCGGTGCGAAGGCCCACCACCACGCCGGTGCGAGGATGGGCATAAGGAAACAACAATCGAGGCAAACCGAGGCTGGCGGCTCCGAGGGCCTGGCTGAACGCGACGGACGGGATTGTCAGGACAGCTACCACGAGCAACTCGTGCCGCCCGGCCAGGCGGGCGAACAAAGGCAGCGAGGCGTAGAACATTGCCTCGACGATCAGCGACCACAACACGACCAGCAACCACAGAAAGCCGTCAGGCGACAGAAACACCATGCCCGCCAAGGCGAAGGCGACAGCCGGCAATAGTCGAGCCGCCCGCCGCAGCAGGAAGTCGATCGGTTCGATCTGTCCGAGCGTGAACGGCCGATAGACGAGATAGCCGGATAGGGCAAAGAACACCGGCACGGCCAGATATCCGTAAGCCGCCAGTGGTCCCCCCAGGGCAACTCCGGCAAGCACACGACCATGGAACAGGAACACCGAGAACGCGGCGCCCACGCGCACAAGGTCTAGGCCGGTAGCTCGTCCCATTTCTGTCCCCCGGTGAAGACCCTCGTTGCGCGTCCTCTCGGCCGTCGTCGCTGGGCCAGGTGGCGATGCGCTACCAGGATGGGTGGTTTGGAAGTCTGGTCGACGCACTGTCGCGGCAGACGAGTCGCGCAGCACCCAGCGGTCACGACCGAAGGCGCAGCAGACGGGTCACTGGTTGCGCGAGTCCCAGGTCGGGGCTAAGGTCCGATCCGCACATCGGGGCAAGTCGTGGGCAGAGCCCGTCCCGGCCGTCGCGACCGTGCGCAATTCCTGGATGCCGCTCCTGTGGTCGCCCCGCGCTGCCAAGCCCCTATAGCCTCGGGCATTGCGCAATCGGACCGCTGCGGTACAAGGGCCATGGGAGGATTTCATGAGCGGTTTCCAACTCCTGCGAGGGACAATTCGAGTTCGACTCGCCACCTTGGCACTTGCCATCGTCACGATCGCAAGTGGGCGACAACCTTCGTGAAACTACAGGCTCGGAAGGACGCTTACCTGCTTGCGAATCACGAAGTTACGCAAGTCGTGTGGTACTTCTTCAGGAGCGCCGCCACGGGCGAACAGGGACCAAGCGGCCCGCTCGCGCAACTCCTCATAGACAGCGGAATCCAAATAGTGGTAGTGCCATGAAGAGAGTCGAGCAGTATCCGGTGTTCTGGCCGGGCGACCTCCCATTCTTCGCCTCTGAGCGCGCCGGCTGGACCAGGACCCAGACCGAGGAGTGGTCTGACTGGCTGCAGAAGGCGATCGTCCCCAGGACCGACCATCTCCTCCGTTTCTTCGGTGCAGCCCCGAGCCCTCTAGGCCGAGAGTGCTTTGCAGCGGTCGTGGAAGCTGCCGTTCTGCTCTGCGATGCTGATTCCGAGGCAATTTCGGCGGAGCGCTCGTCGACGGAAGTCACCGTCCGTGGTCGGACCGTGTCGGTGGAATCCAGGACGCTGCCCAGCGGCTTCACACTCGGCATCGGGATCGATCTTGGGCTCCTCGTCGGCCGCTCACTGTTCGAAGCACACGCTGATCTTCTCAAATGGGAGATCGTTTGGAAGCCGAAAGACGACGCCTCTTACCGCAACCCAGTGTTGACCTGGGGAACGAAGATGCGTTTCGATCCATACCATCTCGGGCTTATCTTGGCCTACGAGCTTGTGGATCACGCCATCGACGGGGCATCGATCTCACCGGCGACCCGACTGGCGAGGCGGAAGCTCGACCGCGAAGAGGCCGAACGCCTTTACGACAACTGGGATCAGTTGATCCGCGATGGCGTGTAGACGCCAGACAGAATGCCCTCCCATCCGCGGCGGGCGGCAAAGGATGTCCTCTTGGGCGCGAAAGACGTTAATGATGAGGTTGTCGCCGTCTGCCGAATGCCCGGAGCGGGACGCCTGGAAGCGCTACAGTCAAACGGAGCCCACGCGGCTCAACGACCTTCTCACTAGGTGGCGCGACCTTCCGCGGTGAAGATGCACGAGGATCCATATCCAGACTTGCAGTGGATCCGGCTAATAATACTGCGACCTCACCATGGCCAATTCGAGGACCGCGGTTCAGGAGACAGCCGGCGGAGCCGCAACAGCCAACAGCATCGTCGGTGGCACCGACCAGATCCTCCAGCGCACCGACTCGGCGGGACCGCGCAGCTACCTGACCGACGGCCTCAACTCGACCCTGGCCCTGGT
>JANYJG010000220.1 GCA_025358515.1 Chloroflexota bacterium | reverse complement strand
TCGGTAACCGAAGCGGATGCTGAATATGCAAAGGTGCCGGGTCTGCTGTACGGTGTCGCGGTGTGTCGGCGCCATTAGCCCTAGCGGTGCCGCGCTCGCAGCCAGGACGGAGGAACACATCGCGCCGCATGGTGCGATTGCTGCCGGTTCCCCGATGGCGAGAAGAGGAACGTAGTGAGATGAAGCGTCTAGCCTCCCTGCTGGCGGTAGCGGCCCTGGTGGCCACGGCCTGCGGCACCAGCTCGGGTACGACGGCCCCGGCAACGTCCGGGCCCACTGGTAACACGCCGACGACGGCCCCGTCGGCAGTCTCGTCGGCAGCCCCCCAGTCAACGGCTGTCGCCGGCGGAAACCTCATCGTCGGCCTCGACGGCGACATGGCCTACGCGGATCCGTCGCTGGTCAGTGACGGCAACTCGCTGTACGTCTCTGCCCAGGTGGTTGAGGGCCTCGTCGGTCTCAAACCCGGCACGATCAGCGAAGTTATCCCGGTCCTCGCCTCGGCCCTGCCGACGGTCAGCGCCGACGGTAAGGTCTACACGTTCACGCTGCGAACGGGCGTCAAGTTCCAGGACGGGACCCCGTTCAACGCCGCGGCCGTGAAGTTCAACTACGACCGCTGGAAGGCCTACCCGAAGGGCGACCTCCAGGACAATGCCTACTACTACGGCGCCGTCTTTGGTGGCTACGGCGCGGACTCCAACGTGGTCTCTATTGATGCCCCGAGTGACACGAGCGTCGTGTTTACCTTCAAGGCGCCGCTGTCCAACTTCCTGATCAGCCAGACCCTCCAGGTCTTCGGCATTCAGAGCCCTACGGCTCTCACGAAGGACAAGGCGGACACCACGCCGCTCAAGGACAACAGTTACGCCCAGGGCAAGGGCGAGAGCATGGTCGGCACGGGCCCCTTTACCTTCAAGGAGTGGGTGCCCAACGACCACGTTACCGTGGTCAAGAACGCCAGCTACTGGGACACCGCCAATGCAGCCCATGTCGACCAGATCACCTTCAAGCCGATGGGTGACTCGACCGCCAAGTTGCAGGCACTCCAGAGCGGCGGCATCGACCTGGCGTTCTCGATCTCGCCGGCCGACGTCAAGACGGCACAGAGTTCGAGCCTGAATATCATCGACCGTGGCCAGTCCTGCAACCTGGGCTACCTGGGCCTCAACCAGAGCCTCGTAAGCAAGACCGGCGGAGCCGCGACCAAGACCATCTTCGCCGACAAGAACGTTCGCACGGCAATCGCCTCCGCCCTCAACAAGCAGGGCTACATCGATGCCCTCTACGGCGGCCAGGGCAAGATCCCGCAGAGTTGGATGCCGCCCGCTACTGCCGGCTTCAAGTCCGAGACCATCCCGACCTACGATGTCGCCAAAGCCAAGGCGGCCCTTACGGCGGCCAACCTGACAGCAGACAAGCTCAAGGTCGACCTCTACTATCCGGCGGATGCGGTCCGACCGTACATGCCGGATCCCAAGAACGAGGCTCAGGCCATCGCTCAGGATCTGACCGCGATCGGCTTTACCGTCACACTCAAGACCGAGCCGTGGCGTGGTGGCTATGTCGGTGACGCAACTACCGGCAAGTTGTCCATGTTCCTGTTCGGCTGGACGTGCGACTGGGCCGGCGCCGACAACTTCCTCAACACCGCCTTCTTCGGCTATTCGGGTGGCAAGCCCAACGCTCAGTTCGGCTACAAAAACGATCAGATGAATACCCTCTTCCAGCAGGCTCTCCAGGCGCCGACGGCCGATGCGGCCAACGCGCTGTGGGGCCAGGCACAGGATCTGATCGCGACCGATCTGCCTACCATCCCGATCGTGAACTCGACTCCTCCGGGCGCCTTTACTTCGAAGATCCACGGTTTCGTCGGAGCAGGCAACGGCATCGAGTACTTCAACACGGTCTGGATAAGCAAGTAGTCGCGCCTAAGACGTTAGCTCGAGGTTCACGGGCCCGCTAACGTCTCCCAGAACCCGCGCTACCATCGTCGCGAACGTGTCCCCCGGGGTCGTTAGGCCCCGGGGGGCCTGTAAGTCCGGGAGGACTCCCACCGGCTCGTGCTGAGGTTCATCGTTCGAAGAGTTCTCGGGGCAATACCCGTTCTCTTCGGGCTGTCCGTGATCCTTTTTCTGTTTCTCCGGCTACTCCCCGGTGACCCGGCCGTTGCCATACTGGGCCAGCATGCGACGCCTCAGTTGATCGCCCAGATCCACGAGACCCTGGGGCTCGATCAGCCGCTCTACCTCCAGTACCTGAGCTACCTTGGCAAGCTCGTGCACGGTGATTTCGGGGCCAGCATCGTCGATAGCCGGCCCGTTTGGGATACCTTCCTAGTCAGGTTCCCGGGCACGATCGAGTTGACCATCGGCGCCCTTATCTTCGCTGTCGGTCTCGGTATCCCCCTTGGCAGGCTCGCCGCCCGCCACGCCAACGGCTGGATCGATGGCCTGGTGACCGTGGTGTCGCTCTTTGGCATCTCTATCCCGATCTTCGTGTTGGGCTACACGCTCGTCTTTGTATTCGGCGTCCAACTGCACTGGCTGCCGGCCCTCGGCCAGATCGACCCGCGCTTGAATGTGGAACCCGTCACCCACTTCGCCATCATCGACGCCACCCTTTCGGGCAACTTCAACGCCGTTCTGGATGCCTTCTCACATCTGATCCTGCCGTCGATCGCCCTCGGTTCGATCCCCCTTGCCACCGTGACGCGAATTACTCGGGCGGCCGTAATCGACGTGAGCAACGAGGACTACGTGCGAACGGCGCGCGCCAAAGGACTGACGCGCCGCCGGGTGGACGACCGCCACATCATGCGCAACGCCTGGCTGCCCGTTACGACGGTGATCGGCCTGCAGGTCGGCTCGCTGCTCGCTGGCGCGGTCTTGACTGAGACAGTGTTCAGCTGGAATGGGGTTGGCTCGTGGGTGGTAAACGCCATTCAGAACCACGACTACATCGTGGTGCAGTCGCTAATCATGATCTTCGCCACGATATTCCTGACCGTAAACCTGATTGTGGACATCGGCTACGCCTTCCTGAACCCGCGGATCAGGTACGCCTGACATGACTGCCCCTACGACAACCGCGTTAATAGGAGCCGCGCCTCGCGCCAGCCGCGGGCTGTGGCGGGACGCGCTCAGGCGTTTACTCCGCAACGGACCGGCAATCCTCGGCCTTATCTTTATAGCAATCTTTGTCCTGGCCGCCATCCTGGCGCCGGTGATCGCTCCGTACGATCCAACCATCGGCGTCCTCGTGGACGGCAAGCAGGGCCCGAGCGTTCAGCACCTCATGGGCACGGACCTCCTCG
>JANYJG010000196.1 GCA_025358515.1 Chloroflexota bacterium | reverse complement strand
GCGCGGGGCCGGGCACTGGGCGGGGCGCGGGGCCGGGCCGTGGGCGGGGCGCGGGGCCGGGCACTGGGCGGGGCGCGGGGCCGGGCACTGGTCGGCGTTCGTGGGTTTAGTGAGGTCGTGTTCCACGGCTCGATCGTAGTCCGCCCCGGCTGCCGACGAAGACCGAACGATCCGCGCCGCCCAAAAGCTCACTGGGGTGGGGTGACTATTCCGCCACCTGTCACGGCCCCTTTGGGCCGTTTTATGCAACAGGGGTATGAACGGGATAGGGAACAGACGGCCAGGGCAGGTGGACGCGGCTCGGTGGTCAGTTCATACCCCAGGTGCATGAACGGGACACGGAGGGCCGCCTTCGAACCTCCCCGATGCCGCTCGGTGGTCAGTTCATACCCCAGGTGCATAAGTCCGGTCATGGGTCACGTCGCGCCCTAAGCCCTAACCGCCTCCAGGGCCACCCAATCCTCTTCGGCCCAGCGCCGGCCCAAAGTGAGCCCCGCGGCCTCGAACGCGGAGCGGACGTCGCCCTCGCGGCCACGGAAGATACCCGAGGCCAGGATACGGCCGCCCGGCACCAATTCGTCACGGAGTTGGGGGGCGAGCCTGACCAGGAGCGAGGCAATCAGATTGGCGAGGACCAGCTCGAACGGGGCCTCGCCGCTGGGCAAGCTGCCCTGCCGGCAGCGGATCGGGCGCGACAACCGGTTGAGGCGGGCGTTGGCGAGCGTCGACTCCACCGCGATCGGGTCCGTGTCAATGCCGAGCAAATCCTTGGCCCCTAGCTTGGCGGCCGCGATTGCGAGGATCCCCGACCCACAGCCCACGTCCAGAACCCGCGGCGCGGTCCGGCCCCTGCTCCCCAGCAGCCCCTCGTCGGCGAGCGTCTCGAGGGCGGCCAGGCAGAGACGCGTGGTCGGATGCAGGCCCGTCCCGAAGGCCATGCCCGGATCGAGCGACAAGACCACGTCGTCAGGTTGTCGGTGGTGACGTCGCCAGCTGGGCCGGATGACCAACCGCCGCCCGATCCGCAGCACCGGGAAGTGGCCCTTCCACGCCTCGGCCCAGTCGGCCTCGCGGACCAGCCGCGTTTCGAGTTCGCCGATCGGTCGAAGGCCGAAAGCCTGGAGGTGGCCCAAGGCGGCGGTGGCGGCAGCGATGGAGGCCACGACGCCGTCCGGATCGAGGCCCGGCAGGTAGGCTCGCACAATGGCCGGCTTGGTCGGATCGATGACCGCACCGAGCCCTTCGTCGATCAGCCCGAAGCCCGGCTCGACGCTGGTGCCACCCGGCGCATAGCGCGTAAGGATCTCGCTGACGGCCTCGACGGCCTCGATGTCCGCGGCGACCGAAAGCTCGACCCACACGCCGGGCCCGAGTGCAGCCAGATCGAAAGGCTCGCTGGCACCGACAGACGCGCCCGAGGCCGAACTCGCGCCCAAGGCCGAACTCGCGCCCGAACCCGAACTCGCGCCCGAGGCCGAACTCGCGCCCGAACCGACGCCTCTCGCTCTAGCCAAGGGCGTCCTTGACCCGATCAAAGATGCCGCCCGGAAGCACTGCCTCGCCCGACTCTGCCGCGAATTCCTCCAGCAGTTGGCGCTGCTTCTTGGACAGCCGCGTCGGCACCGTCACGTGAATCATGACGTGCAGGTCTCCGCGCGTGCCCGGCCGGCGCAGGTGCGGGACGCCCCGACCGCGCAGCCGAAGCTCGGCTCCGGGCTGTGTACCCGGCCGAACCTCCAGCTCCTCCTCGCCTTCGATCGTGGGAATCCGGGCCTTTGTGCCGAGCGTCGCCTGGGCGATCGAAAGGTGGAGATCGTGGAAGATCTCCGTCCCGTCGCGACGCAGGACGGCGTGCGGCGTGACATGAACCGCCACGTACAGGTTGCCCGCCGGACCTCCCCGCGACCCGGCCTCGCCCTCGCCGGAGAGCCGCACCTGATGGCCCTCGTCGATGCCGGCCGGGATGGAGACGCGGAGTTTCTTGCGCCGCTGGACACGTCCATCGCCCCGGCATGTCGGGCACGGCGAGGCGATGATCCGGCCGTCGCCGCCGCACCGGGCGCAAGTGGTGACGTTGACCATCTGCCCGAGCATCGTCTGCCGAACCGAGCGAACCTCGCCCCGGCCGCCGCACGTCGGGCAGGGCGAGGGCGTACTACCGGGAGTGGCGCCGGTTCCAGCGCAGCTGCCGCATCGATCCAACAGATCGAACTCGATCTCCTTGTCGATGCCCCGGACGGCCTCCTCGAAAGTGATCCGCAGGTCGTACCGCAGGTCCGATCCGGGCGGCCGGCGGCCGTGCCGTACACCCGGTCCGGCGTTGCCCATGCCGGAGAAGAAGGCGTCGAACAGGTCGCCGAAACCCGAGAAGCCAGCCGCCCCGAACGGCGATTCCGCTCCCATGTCGCCCAGCCCTGAGCGTCCGACCAAGTCGTAGACCTGGCGTCGCTTGGGATCGGACAGAACCTGGTAGGCCTCGTTGATCTCCTTGAAGCGTTCGGAAGCTTCCGCCTCGGCGCTGACGTCGGGATGCCACTGCTGCGCCAGCTTCCGGAAGGCACGTTTGATGTCCGCGTCGTTCGCGTTTCGCTCGACGCCGAGGATTTCGTAGTAGGAACGTTCGGTTGCCATCGGGGTGAAGGATACGGGACAGGCGGCAGCCGCGGCGGCGGGGCCCCAGGCGAGCCTCCCTCCCCGTCCTGTCCAGGTCGGACCGCTCGCTCTAGGCCAGCAGCAGCCGGTTCAGGCGCTTGGAAACGATGAACATGCCGATCAAGCCCATCGCGACCAGATAGATGACGTCGAGCGCCATCCACGCATCCGGGGTTCCGGTGGTGAGCGCACGAATCAGGTGGACGCCCCGGTAGAGCGGCGTGCATTCGACCACGACCTGTAGCCCCGCCGGATAGGCCGAGATCGGATAGAACGTTCCAGAAAACAGGAACATCGGCATGATCGCCAGTTGCACGAGGTCGAAGTCCTGCCATTTGCGGACGAAGGTCGTCACCGCCATGCCCGCGCCGGCGAAGGCGAAACCCACAATCATCGCCGCCGGAAAGGCCAGCAAGCCCAGGGGTGAAGTGATCAGGCCGAGCCCGCCAATCCCCAGCACCGCGACGACGGCAAGGAAGCCGATGACATACAGGCCGCCTCGCAGCAGGGCCCACAGAATCTCGCCGCGGGCCACATCCGCGAGCGACATCGGCGTCGAGATGACCGCGTCGTAGAGCTTGGCGTACTTGAGTTTGTAGAAGAAGTTGTTCGAGGTCTCGTAGATCGCGCCGTTCATGGCCGACGTGGCCAGTAGGGCGGGAGCGACGAAGACCGCATACGGGATGGCCCGACCATCGGCCAGCGGCACCGACCCAACCAGCGCACCCACGCCGAAGCCCATGGAAAAGAGATAGAAGAGCGGCTCGAAAAAGCCGGACAGGATAACCATGAAGGTCCGGCGATAGACGAGCAGGTTGCGCTCCACCATTCGAGTGGGACGGACCAGCGACAACGGCAAGGAGCGGCGCAGGGCCATCATCAGGCGGCCAATCGGCGCCGGAACGTGATCCTACCCGCGGCAATGCCCAGCCCGACGAAGGCGCACAGCACGGCCACGTGGATGAGGTCGCCCACGGGTTCCACGTGCCCGAGCGAGAAGGACCGGGCCAGGGCCACACCGTGGAATAGGGGCGTAAACCAGGCCAGCGGCCGCAGGAAGAGCGGCAGACTCTCGATCGGAAAAAAGGTACCGCTGAACAGGAACAGCGGCGTTATCCCAAACCGGAAGAGCATGTTGAGCGCTTGATCGTCTTTCAGCGTGGCGGCGTAGGCCATGATTGGCGCCGCGAAGGCCAGCCCGGTCAGGATCGCGACCGGGATGGCCAGCACCGCCAGAGGCGAGGTGACGGCCCCGAAAACCAGGATGGCGACGAAGAATAGGGAAGCGATTAACCCCAATCGGAAGACGATCCACAGTAGGTCGCCGACCAGGAGGTCCATCGGGCGGAGTGGCGTGTTGAGGGCGGCGAAATAGGTCTTCTCCCACATGAACTTGCTCACGATCGGCCAGGCGGATTCGAAGGCCGCGGCCATCATGGCCTGGGTTACGAGCAGGGCCGGGGCGATGTAGTTGAGATACGGAACGCCGCCCGGGGTTCCACCATTGCGGTTCACGTAAAGGCCCAGCCCAATCCCCATCGACAGCAGGTACAGGAAAGGCTGCGTCATGCCGGACAGCAGATAGCTGTACCAGCCGCGCCGGAAGACGAGCAGGTCATGCTCCAGGACGCGCAACGACGGCCGGGAGGTGAGCGCTGAGAACAGACCTCGGCGAGCGGCGGAGGGCGCAACTGAAGGCGCGGCGGAAGGCGCGGCGGAAGGCGCGGCCACTATTCCACCAGACTGCGGCCGGTCAATCGCAGGAAGACATCCTCAAGGGAGCTGCGCCGAACCAGGACGCTCGTGGGGCGGAGACCGCGCTCGAAAGCCGCGGCAGCCGTCGCCTCGCCATCCGCGGTGTACACGAGCAGTCGGTCGGGCAGTTGTTCGGTGCGGTCGGCCAGGCCGTCGAGCTGTCCGTCGAGCTGGCCACTGTCGTCCGTTTCGCCCTCGCCGCGGTTGAAGCGCAGTTCCAGCACCTCGCGGGTGACGTATTGCTCGATGAGCTGGCGTGGCGAGCCTTCGGCCACGATCTTGGCCTTGTCCATCACCACCAGCCGATCGCACAGTTGCTCGGCCTCGTCCATGTAATGGGTGGTGATACAGAGGGTGACGCCGCGCTGCTTGAGCCGGTACAGGCGGTCCCACAGCAGGTGGCGCGCCTGCGGGTCCAGGCCCGTAGTCGGCTCGTCGAGCAGCAGCAGCGACGGCTCGTTGATGAGCGCCCGGGCGATTACCAGGCGCCGCTTCATGCCGCCCGAGAGCGGCTCCACTCGATCGCCGGCGCGCTCCGTCAGCTGGACGAAGTCGAGCAGCTCCGTGGCCCGCCGCCGCGATTCGCTCCAGGGCAACCCGAAGTATCGGCCGTAGATGAGCAGGTTTTCCAGGACGCTCAGTTCGTTGTCCAGCGTGTCCGCCTGCGGGACCACGCCCAGCCGCGCCCGGATCTGCGCCCCGTGCCGCGCCGTATCCAGCCCGAACACCGTCAGCGTCCCGGCGCTGACCGGCGAGACGGTCCCGATCATCCGCATCGTGGAGGTCTTGCCGGCACCGTTCGGGCCGAGGAATCCGAAAGCCTCACCGGGCGCCACGTCGAAGTCGACGCCATCGACGGCGGTGAACGAGCCGAATCGCTTAGTCAGGCCGCGAGCGCGGATGAGGGCGTCGCTGGGAGGGATTATGTCGGGCACGGCGCCGATGGTACCGCCGATCGCAGCCTGGGGCCGCCACGCCGCCCGGAAGAACCATCGTTCCCCAGTCACCGGGACGATCTGTGGGTGGCCCGAAGTGCCGTCAGCACGCCTATCATGCGGATGTGGACGAATTCTGGATTTGCCAGCACTGCCGGTCTCTCAACCGAGCCGGCACCGGGCGCTGCTATCACTGCAAGAAGAAGTACGGCAGCAAGCCAAAGGAAGTCCCGGGGACCATCGTTAAAGGATCCGCGGCTCAGGCGCCACTTCCCCTGCCGAGGAATGCGGGATTCGCGGGCGACCCCAACGCCCCGTACCTCTCGCGGCCCGTCACCCGCGATCCGGCCAACGCCGTCAATCCCCTGGGTGGAACGCCCAAGTCCGGAGGCGGGCTGCATCGTCCCCATCCGCTGGACGCCATAAAGAGCCGCATCGTCCGGTCGCTGGCGTTACGGCCTTCGGTCTCGATCGGGAGGCTCGGCTACTTGTCGGTTGGCCTTCTGGTGCTCCTGCTTGCGGACGGCGTACTGCTGGTGGTGACTGCGCTGCCGGCGGCCCAACGCGCCCTCGAGCAGGGCTCCGCAACGGACTTGCCGGCGCAACTTAGCGTCGCGAAAGTGCCGGCCGCGGCCTTCCTGACGCTCGGGCTCCTGAGCCTCGTCAGCTTCTCGCTATTCATGGGGCTGGCTACACACAATGCTCCTGGCCTGGGAGCCGACACGCCTTTTCTCTCACCCTACCGAGCCGGCACGTGCTGGATCAAGGCCCTGTGGACGCAAGTTCGGATCGCCCTGGCCTTCATCGTGCCCGTCGCCCTGGTGTGGATGGGCTACACGATCTTCGGTCTGATTGCAGCCCTGATTGCCGTGGAGATCGCCCAGCGCCATCTCGATGATCCATTTGCCTGGCTGACCAATCCCTATCGCCACGTCTTGGACCTATACAACAAGCTTGGGGTCCAGGGCGCGTCCAGTTCGTGGATGGCATCTCTCTGGTCCGCCACCTTCCTGGTGGCCAACGTACTGGCGATCGTCGCGTACGCGGTTCCGCTCTTGGTCCTGCTCGTCCTCATCACGGCGGGGCTTACGAACCAGCCCAATGTCGGTGGCTGGCAGTCGAGCGGGCTCGGCCCCGCACAGCTTGGACTCGTGGCTCTGGCCGTTGGTCTGCTGGCATTCACGACCGCAATGGTCGGCCTTCTCGTCCCGATCACGGTCGAAATCGCGCATCGCGAGCGCACTCGGAAGACGCTCGTTCGCGTCGGTCGATCACGCTCTTGGGTGGCGCGGTCGGGCGGCCTCGACGCGCCGCAGGCGGATGAGCCGACTACGACGCGCTATGACCCGAATGACCAAACCCTCGATCGTACCGTTGAGCGATACCCAAATCGCATCCCCGGGCGCGACCCGGATCAGGCCTCCTTGTACTCGCCCTCGACGACTTCCTCGCCGTGGTCGCCCGCTGGGCCCGAGGGGCCGTCGGACTGACTCTCGGAGCCGCCTGCGGCCTCGGAGCCCTCGCCACCTGGGCCACCTTCGCCGCCTGATGCGGCGCCTGCGGCGCTGGCAGCCTGGTAGGCTGCGGTGCTTACCTTCTGGAGTTGCTCGACGAGCGCGTCGGCGGACGACTTCACGACCGCCATATCGCTGCCCTTGAGAGCCGTTCGAACCGCCTCCATCCGGCGTTCGGTCTCCGCCCGATCTTCGGCTGAGACCTTGTCGCCCAGATCGCGCAGCGTTCGCTCGGCCTGATAGGCAAGGGCATCGGCCTGGTTACGGGCCTCGACTTCTTCCTTGCGGGTGCGGTCCTCGTCGGCGTGGACGGCAGCTTCCTTGACCATGCGGTCCACGTCGTTCTTGGACAACATGGAACTGGCGGTAATGCGGACCTGGGTCTCGCGACTGGTGGCGCGGTCCTTTGCCTTCACGTCGAGGATGCCGTTGGCGTCGATGTCGAAGGTGACCTCGACCTGCGGTACGCCTCGCGGCGCGGGCGGGATGCCGTCCAGGATGAACTTGCCCAGGGTCTTGTTGTCAGACGCGAAGTCGCGCTCGCCCTGGAGAACGTGGACTTCCACCTGAGTCTGATTGTCAGACGCGGTAGAGAAGACCTGGCTCTTGCTGGTCGGGATGGTGGTGTTGCGATCGATAAGGCGAGTCATAACGCCGCCCATCGTCTCGATGCCGAGCGACAGCGGAGTCACGTCCAGGAGCAGGACGTCCTTGACCTCACCTGCCAGAACACCGGCCTGGATCGCGGCGCCGATGGCCACGACTTCGTCCGGGTTCACGCCGCGGTGCGGTTCCTTGCCGCCGAACATCTGCTTGACGGCTTCGTTCACGGCCGGCATGCGGGTCATGCCGCCGACCAGGACGACCTCGTCGATCTCCCCGGGATTGAGGCCGGCGTCACGGAGTGCCTTTGAAACCGGGCCTCGGGTCTTGTCGATCAGATCCGCGACAAGGTCTTCCAGCTTGGCCCGCGACAGCGCGATCACGAGGTGCTTGGGCCCAGTGGCGTCGGCGGTGATGTACGGCAGGTTGATCTCGGTCGTGGTCGTCGTCGACAGCTCGATCTTGGCCTTCTCGGCAGCTTCCTTGAGGCGCTGGAGGGCCTGCTGATCGGTCCGCAGATCGATGCCCTGGTCGCGCTTGAACTCGGCCAGCAGCCACTCGATGACACGCTGGTCGAAGTCGTCGCCGCCCAGGTGGGTGTCGCCGTTGGTCGCCTTGACCTCGAAGACGCCTTCGCCCAACTCGAGGATCGAGATGTCGAATGTGCCGCCGCCCAGGTCGTAGACCGCGATCTTCTCGTCGTGCTTCTTGTCCAGGCCATAGGCGAGGGCCGATGCGGTCGGCTCGTTGATGATTCGCTTGACGTCGAGGCCGGCGATGCGGCCGGCATCCTTGGTGGCCTGGCGCTGGGTATCGTCGAAGTAGGCCGGGACGGTGATGACCGCTTCGGTGACCTTCTCCCCCAGATACGCCTCGGCATCGGCCTTGAGCTTCTGGAGGATCATGGCGCTGATTTCCGGCGGCGTGTACGACTTGCCGTCCGCCACGGCGACGCGAATGCCGTCACTGCTGGGATCGCGCTCGAGCTTGTACGGAACGAGCTTGAGGGAGTGGGCAACCTCCGGGTCGTCCATACGGCGGCCCATGAAGCGTTTGATCGAATAGACGGTATTAGCCGGGTTGGTGACGGCCTGACGCTTGGCCAACTGGCCGACCAGCCGCTCGCCGGTCTTGGTGAAGGCCACTACCGAGGGAACCGTCCGACCGCCTTCAGCGGACGGGATAACGGTAGGCTCTCCGCCTTCCATGACTGCCACGACGGAGTTCGTCGTTCCCAGGTCGATGCCGATGATCTTGCCCATCTGGTGATGCTCCTCGATTGGTTTGTTCGAAACTGTCAGTTGTTATGTAGGGGCGCGCTCGAGCCTGGATCGCCGCCGGTCGCGACCGCCACCATGGCCGGCCGCAGGACCCGATCTCGAACGTAGTAGCCGCGCTGGATCTCGGCCACGACTTCCCCTTCCGGACGGTCCGGCGCGGGAATGCTGGCCATTGATTCGTGCTCACGAGGGTTGAAGGGCCGGCCCATCGCCTCGATCGGCGTAACGCCTTCGCTCTCCAGCAGGGCCCGCAGCTTGCGGTCGAGCAGGACGATGCCCTCGATCCAGCCGACGCTCTTGAGTTCGTCCGGCATGGCCTCCAGGGCCCGATCGAAATCGTCCGCGACGACCAGGACCTTGAGCAGCAATCCTTCGCTGGCCAGTCCGAGATCGCGCTCCCGGTCCTCGCCGGTGCGGCGCCGGAAGTTGGCGAAGTCTGCCGCCGTTCGCTGCAGGGCCGCCAGGTGCTCGGCCGCCAGCGCCTTAGCCGCCTCGAGCTCCGCGCTCAGGCGTTCTATCGCGGCTGTGTCGGACGAAGCCGTAAAGGCGGCGGCCGATTCGGCCGCTGACATCGGCTGGTCGCCGGGCTGTCCCGGCCAGTCCCCGCCGGCGCCGCGACGATGGGTTCGGGCGTGGCTCGGTCCGTCAGGCATACAGGTGCTCCACAAGCTCGTTCATAAGGCTCGACACAAATTCAACTGAGGCGATGGCCTGCGCATACGGCATCCGCGTGGGGCCGAGCACGCCCACAACGCCGACGGCTCGCCCAACGCGACCGTACGGCGCGAGCACGAGCGAAACATCCTGCATTTCAAAGGGCAGGTTCTCATGGCCGATGAATATCTGAATGCTGCCGGCCCGGGCAACGCTTTCCACCAGCGAACCCAGGTAGGCCCGATTCTCGAGAGCGGCGAAGACACGCCGGACCTTCTCGCTGCGGTCGAACTCGGGGGCTGCCAGCACGTTCATGAGGCCATCGCTAAAGAAGTCGTCGATCGTGGCCGCGTCGAACTCGCGAATCGTGCGGATCAGGCGCTCGCCTGTGGCCGCCAGCAGATCCGACTCCGCCGTCGCCTCCGGCCCTCCCGGCAGGTCCGAGAGTGCCGCTGCGATCTCGTCCGCGGTGCGGCCCACCGCCAGCACGTTCAACAGGCCGGCGGCGCGGTTCAGCTGCTCCTGGTCAGTGGAATCGGGGAGGTTGTGCAGGACCTGCTTGGTCGTTCCCTCGCGGAAAACGACGACCATCAACGCCAGGCGGTCCTGGACCGCGACGAGGTCCACTCGCCGGACCCGGGCCACCAGCGCCTTGGCCGTGGTCGCGAGACCGGCAGTGCCGGTTTCAGCCGCCAGTGTTGTAGCCGCCAGCCGGAACCAGTGCTCGCTGGCGAATTCGACCTGGCCGAATTGGTGGCGAATCATGAGTTGCTCGACCTGCGGCAGCGCAAACTCGGCCGCCAGAACCTGGACGTAGTAGCGGTAGCCGGCATCCGTGGGGACGCGACCGGCCGAGGTGTGCGGATGAGTCAGCAGGCCCAGCGCCTCGAGATCCGCCAGGATGTTGCGGACGGTCGCGCTGCTCACGCCGAAGGCATAGTTGGCAACGAGCGAGCCCGAACTGACCGGGGTCGCCGATGAGACGTATTCGTCGATGACGGCCCGCAGGATGTCGCCCGATCGGGCGTCCAGCGAGCCGATGGTGCGGCGGGGTCGTCGCGCCATGGTCCGGCTCCATGCTGCTCCGCGGGCCTCCGGTCGGAGAGGGCGGTGGTGCGGCTCCGGTTACTTCGCTGGGCTCCGGCGACGCTTTCCACTGCCGATTCCCCACTTCCGGCAAGACCCTGGCGGTTAGTTAGCACTCTCACTATGCGAGTGCTAACGTGCTGCGCCGATGGTAGCAGTCGCCGCCGGAGAGTGTCAACGGGGGAGGTGGTGCCGGAAATGCGACGAGGCCGAAGGTTGAGCTTCCGGCCTCGTCGTGAGCAAAGGGCGTCAGTTGCGGGCCATGCTCCCGGACGTCGCCGCGCGCCGAGACAGCGAGTCGATCGTCACCGCGGCCAGCAGGACTAGTGCCGTAGACATCAACTGCCACTGAATCTCGAGCCCGAGCAGGTAGAGGCCGTTGTAGATGGCCCCAATGACCAGCCCGCCGAGGAGTCCGTGTATGGCCCGGCCACGCCCGCCCATCAGGCTGGTTCCACCGATGACCGCGGCGGCCACGGCATAGAGCACGTACTGACCGCCGTTGATGTTGGTGGTAAGGCCGCCCAGCTGCGAAACGTAGATGATGCCGGCTATGGCGGCCGTGCCCGAGCACAGGACGAAGGCCCACATTCGGATGGCGTTCACGCCCACGCCGGCACGCCGAGCTGCCTCGGGGTTGCCGCCAACTGCATACATGTGGCGTCCGAATTGGGTCCGTTCGAGCAGAAGCATCGAGGCCGCCAGCACCACAAGGATGAGCGGCACGACCCAAGGCACACCGACAACCGGGTTCTTGTCCGGCTGAAAGATGCCTCGGTTGATGTTGCAGATGGCCACAACGACGATCCCGGCAATCGCCAGGAAGCCGATCTTGGCGATGGTCAGACCAACCGGCGGAGCCACGAGACCGCTGCGGCGCCGACCGGAGTCACGCCGCCACATCGACAGGCCGATCAGCCCGACGATCACCGTCAACGCTATCCAGGCGACGCTGGGCTCGATGTACGAATAGACGATACCGGACAGGCCCTTTACGTTGCTTGAAATCCCCTGGAGGCCGACGCCACCGGCGGGGCCCAGGAGGATGATCATGACGCCGAACCAGAACAGGTTTCCGGCCAGGGTGACCACGAACGATGGCACCCCCACTCGGGTGACGATGAGGCCGTGGATTGCCCCTATGCCCCCGCACACGAGGATGGCCGCAATGATTGCCGCCGGCCAGGGCCAGTTGATGCCGGGCTGCACCAGTTCGGCGGCCACGATACCGCCGATCGCCGCGACATAGCCGATGGAGAGATCGATCTCGCCCAGCAGCAAGACGAAACACTCTGCAATCGCCAGGACGATGAAAACCGCGCTCTGATCGAACAGGTTGACGAGGTTTACCGGCGAGAGATAGACGCCATTGATGATCGTGAATACGACAGTGACGGCGATCAGGGCGGCCACAACCGGTAGCACGCCGGCGTCGCCGCTCTTTACCCGGACCAAGGACGCCCTCAGGTACTGGCTTAGCGACTGGGCGACGATCTCCGGCGGGACGACATCAACAGCCGCTGCGGTCAGGTCCGGCGCCGTTTCGGCCTCGGCGGCAATGTCGTCGGGAGA
Source organism: Chloroflexota bacterium (assembly GCA_025358515.1). Taxonomy (GTDB): domain Bacteria; phylum Chloroflexota; class Limnocylindria; order Limnocylindrales; family CSP1-4; genus Fen-1039. Next base: position 314 of record JANYJG010000196.1, on the reverse strand, counting down.
CTTCGTATTCCCGTGTTCGTCTTCGACCCCAGACATCGGTTAGCCCCTTCTCTGGTTGGGGGCGGGTGCGACCACTTCGCGGCTGGACCCACCGGTAGTCATGGTCATCTCTCACAATCTCAACGACGTCTTCGACGTGGCCGACCGGGTCGCGATTCTTCACCTCGGCCGCATGGTCGCCCAGGGCCGGCTTTCGGCGTTCGACCGACAAAGCGTGGTGGACTACATGACTACCGGTGGGTCCAGCCGAGAAGTGGTCGCACCCGCCCCCAACCAGAGAAGGGGCTAACCGATGTCTGGGGTCGAAGACGAAC
>JANYJG010000194.1 GCA_025358515.1 Chloroflexota bacterium | reverse complement strand
CCGCGGGCTTCGCCGCGGGCTCCGCCGGCTCCGCCGCGGGCTCCGCCGCTCCGCCGCTCCGCCGCGGGCTCCGCCGCGGGCTCCGCCTCGTTGCGGCCCGTTCCGTGATGCCGGAAATGGTATGCTACATTCGATTGCGGCAACCCTAGCCCTGACGGCGTGGTTCCCAAACGGGAGCGTCTCCGGTGATAGAAGCCAGGGTCATCGTCGATGACCAACCGATAGGAATCATCTCGCCGCGGGTCTACGGCCATTTCGCTGAGCACCTGGGGCGTTGCTGCTATGGCGGGCTGTGGATCGGACGCGACGCCGCCGGCAATACGGACGGCTTCCGGACTGACGTGCTGGATGCCTTGCGCGAATTACCGGTCCCTCTGATCCGTTGGCCCGGCGGGTGCTACGCCGACCACTATCACTGGCGTGACGGCATAGGTGCCCCGGCGACTCGGCCCGCTACCCTGGGCATGTCGTGCGGGCTGCACGTCCCAGATGACAACGCCCTGGGTACGCACGAGTTCCTCAGCTTGTGCGACCAGCTTGAGGCCGAGCCCTATCTGGCGGGCAATGTGGGCACGGGTTCGGTCCAGGAGTTCTGCGACTGGATCGAGTACGTCAACGAAACGGTGGCAACGAAGCTGACCTCGGAACGTGCCGCGAACGGGAGACGCGACCCGTGGGCCGTTCGTCTGTGGGGCATCGGAAACGAGAGTTGGGACTGCGGCGGGCGATTCGACGCGGTGTCTTATGCCCACGAATATCGGCGCTTCGCGGCCATGGCCCGCCACGTCGATCCCCGAGCCGAGTTCGTGGCCGTGGGCCTGGAAGACGACGGCCTGCCGGAGATGGGCATGGACCCGCACTGGAATGCCAGGTTCCTGGCCGAGCTGGGGTCCGATGTGGATCTCGTGGACCACCTGTCCATCCATCGATATTGGGTTCACGGTGGCGCCGAGGCGGCCTTCGATGAGGCTGACTACTACGCCCTTCTGGACGAGGCCGACGGGACCGAGCGCCTGATTGAGAGAACGGCTCGGACATTGGCCGGGGCCGCGAAGCCGGGGCACCCGATTTCGGTCGCCCTGGACGAATGGGGAGTCTGGCACCCCGAAGCCCGCTCCTGGGGGCCCGGTAATGTCGCTCGTCGGACGCCCGTTACATTCGAGCAAGCCAACACCCTGCGCGATGCTCTGGCCGCCGGGATCGCCTTCGAGGGTTTTCACCGCCAATGCCGCGTCCTGTCGATGGCCAATCTTGCCCAGATCGTCAACGTCCTTCAGTCCGTGCTTGCCACGGCTGGGCCGGTGTGCGTCCGAACGCCGACGTACCATGCCTTCGCATTGCATCGAGTCCACATTGGAGCGGAGGCGCTCCGAGTTGAAGTTGAAGTCAACGTCGACGGGTCGGGTCCGACCGGGCGACCGGCGCTGAGCGCGACCGCCTCCACCCGAGGAGGTGGCTTCGCAGTCACTTTGATAAACCGCGACTACAGACGGAGTGTGATTGCTAACATCAGGGCTGCGGGCGCCGTTTCGTCGAGTCGGTTACTGGCAGCCGATTCGCCAGATGCGGTCAACACACCAGCCGACCCAAACAGGGTTTCTCCTCGGCACCTCGTCGTGGAGAGCCAGGGTTCCGGGTCGTACAGCACCGTATTGCCCCCGCACTCGATGGCCACGATTGAATTCGCAGCACGCGGAGCCGAGCGACACTGATGGCAACCAAGCCCAAACGAAATTCCAGCACCAGTCGCGGGGATGCCGCTAAGAGAAATGGCCGTGCCCAAGCAGCGGCGACGGTAAGACCCAGCGTGGCCAATCAGGGCCGCGTCCCGGGCCATATTCCGACGATGCAGGACATCGCGGATGCCGCAGGTGTATCACAGAGCACGGTCTCGCGAGTTCTGACCGGCGCCCCCAACGCCATTCCGATCAACCCGGCAACGCGAGAGCGCATTCTCGAAGTTGCTCGCCAGATGCGCTACCGGCCGAACCCCCTTGCCCGGGGCCTGCGCGGCGCTCGAACGATGCTCCTGGGCGTGATAGTCCGCGAGATCACCGACCCGTTTTTCGCGGGCGCGGTCGATGCCATTTCCACCGAGGCGAACCGTCACGGCTACAACGTGGTTCTGGGTCACGTCCACAGCCGAACGGATGAAGCCATCGCATTGCGCGCCGTACTGGAAACGCGCCACTGCGACGCGATACTTCTGCTGGGCGATACGAGCGACCAGCCACGTCTGTTGGAGGAACTGCGCGACGCCAACTTCCCGGTCGTGGCGCTGTGGCAGGGCATGTCGTCCATGCCGGGCATTTCGGTCATCGACGTGGACAACAGGTCGGGCGTGGACGCTTTGATGGACCACCTCCTGGGTCTGGGACATCGCAAGATCGGCTTTATCGGTGGCGCCTTTGTCGAGGGCCGGCTGATCGGCGATATCGGCGAGCGGCGTGTGGCCTTCCTCGAGCGAGCGTCTGCGGAGGGCCTGGAATTGCCCGAAGGTTTCATGTGCGACGCTCCAAACACCTTTGCAGGCGGCTCGGGGGCTTTCACGGCGCTCATGGCACTTCCAGAGCGGCCGACGGCGGTCATTGCCACCACGGACGTCCTGGCCATCGGCACCCTGCACGCGGCCTGTCACCTGGGACTCAACGTTCCGTCTGACGTTTCCATCGTGGGTTTCGACGATCTGCCGGTAGCCCAGTACACGACACCATCGCTCACGACCGTCTGCATGCCCATCGCCGAGATGGCCGCTGCCGGCGTCCGGGCCGCGATCGACGAGGACCACGATCGAGATTCCGTGACGCTCCAGATCCTGAAGCCGGAGATCGTTATCCGCGATTCATCGGGACCGGCCCCTCGCGACGCCTAACTCACCGTTTATTCGACCGTGACCGCCGTGAAATAGTGCGTGCGACGCCGGATCTGCCTGGCGTCGCCCACGATCTCGATTTGAGCCGTGCACGGCAGATCGGCAGAGGAGGAGCCTGCCATGACGGTGATCCGTCCAGGTTCGATCCGCAGCCGGCCGTCCACTCCGGTAAAGGCCAACTGCTCGACCGCCAGCCGGAACCTGAGCGTGCGAGCTTCACCGGCCGCCAGGGTGACCCGCTTGAAGCCACGCAGTTCCTTCACGGGCCGAGTGACGCTTGCCTCTTCGTCCCGAACATACAGCTGCACGACCTCATCGCCGGCCCGGTCTCCGACGTTGGCGACCACGACACTCGCCTCGAACTCACCGTCGATCGCCACGCTCTCCCGATCCAGTCGCAGCTCGCGAACCTCAAAGCGCGTGTACGAGAGCCCAAAGCCAAATGGCCAGAGCGGCTCGTTCGAGCCATCGACGTAGGGGCCTTGCCAGTTGGACTTGCCGCCCGAAGGCTTGTGGCCGTAGTAGATCGGGATCTGGCCTGAGTGCCTCGGAACGGTGATGGGCAGTTTGCCGCCCGGGTTTGCCGTGCCGAAAAGCAAGTCGGCGAGTGCCTCCGGGCCCTCTTCCCCGGGGACCCAGGCGTGAACAATGGCGGCGCAAGTCGCCGCGGCAGACGCTATGGCCAGGGGTCGGCCGGCCACCAGCACCAGCACGACGGGCGTCCCGGTCGCGGCCACGGCCTTGACCAACTCGCCCTGGCGCCCCGGAAGGCCGATGTCCATCCGGTCGCGGGCCTCGCCGCAGGTGCAGTCCTTGGTCAGACCGGACCGCTCACCAACTACGACGATCGCCACATCGGCTCCGCGGGCCGCCTCTGCTGCCGCCTGAATGCCCTCGTCGTCGCCGTCCAGGATCCCGCAGCCGGGCGCGAACCGGACCTTCGTCGACCCATCGAACCGGCCGCGCAACGCGTCAAGGATCGTGGCCTTGCCGGCCAGCTCGTCCGCGACAGTGAGCCCATCGGGGAGCTGCGAGCCAAAGCCGCCCATCTCGATAAGGGCTTCGATGTGGGCCACGTGGGCATAGTCGCCCAGCAGGTTCCGGGCGCTATCGGCGTTGGGCCCGATGACCGCAACGGTGCGCAGGCCCGGACGGAGCGGCAGGGTCCCGTCGTTGGCGAGCAAGACCATCGACCGGCGGGCGATCTCGCGAGCCAGGGCCCGATCCTCGGCGAAGGGCAGCTCGGCTGCCTCCGGGTCTACGAATGGATTCTCGAACAGCCCAAGCTCGAACTTGGTCCGGAGAATACGGACCACGGCAGTGTCGACGGCCGCTTCCGGGACACGGCCCGAAGCGACGGCGTGGGCCAGAGGATCGGCAAAGAAGGCAAAGGTCGGAAGCTCGACATCCACGCCCGCCATCAGGGCCATTTCGGCTGCGAGGGAGCCGTCCATGGTCATGTGGTGCGAACCGATGATCTCGTCCACGCCGAAATAGTCCGACACGACCGTTCCCTCGAAGCCCCATCGATCTCGAAGGACGTCCGTTAGCAGGAACCGAGAGGCCACGCACGGCACGCCATCGACATCGTCGTAGGCGTGCATCATCGAACGCAGGCCTGCGTCACGGACGGCGGCCTCGAACGGGAATAGGAACGAATCTTCCAACTCACGTGAACCGATGTGCGACGGGGCGTGGTTGAGGCCACCCTCCGGCAGTCCGTGGCCAACCATGTGCTTGCCGGTGGCAATCACACGTTGAGCGGGGCCGCCCGCGTCCTGGAGCCCGTGGACGTAGGCGGCCCCGAGGACCGCAACCAGGTATGGGTCTTCGCCGTAAGTCTCCTCGACGCGACCCCAGCGCGGATCGCGAGTGATATCGAGAATCGGGGCGAGCGCCTGATGTGCTCCTGCGGCTCGGAGCTCGCGGGCGAGCCGTTCGGCCATTGCCCGCACCGATTCGGGATCCCATGCGGCCGCCTGACCGATGGATTGCGGGAAGCAGACCGACTCCCGGGCAAGCAGCCCGTGAAGACATTCCTCGTGGATGATTGCCGGGATGCCCAGGCGGGTCTTCTCCAGCAGGAAGTGTTGGATTTCGTTCGCCAGCGCCGCTACGCCACGTTGACCGAGGTTGGTGGCGCCGGCCACGCGAGTAATCTGACCAATTCCGCGGCCGATCCGCTCCGACGCCTTGGCTTCGTCGAATGCCTCGTGGCTCAGGATTTCGTGAGACCAGTACGAACCCAGCTGGGCGAGCTTCTCCGCCAGCGTCATGCGGCCGATGAGATCGGCTACACGCTCTTCGATTACGGCGGTGGCATCCCGATAAGGCGTTTCGGCGACCATGTCAGCCCTTGACCGATCCGGCCGTCAAACCGCCGACGATTTGCCGCTCCGCGAATGCGTAGAACACGATCGCGGGAATTATCGCAACAACGGTAAAGGCCAGAATGCGGGCCTGATCGGAGACGTACTGGCCCGAGAAGTTCATCACGCCGAGTGGTAGCGTCCATTGTTCCTCGCCGTTGAGCAGGATCAGCGGCAGCATGAATGCGTTCCAGGTGTTGACGATAGCCAGGACGCTGACTGTGGCCAGTGCCGGCCGTGCGAGCGGCAACAGGATTCGCCAGAAAAACCCAAACGTGCCGCAGCCGTCGATCTTGGCCGCGTCCTCGAGTTCCACGGGAATGCTCTTGAAGAATGGACGCAAAATGATGATCGTCAACGGTAGCCCGAACGCGGCTTGCGGTAACGCTACGCCCAAGAGATTGCCGTCCAGACCGAGCTGCCGAATCAGGATGTATAACGGCAGAATCGCTACGGCGGAGGGGAAGAGCAAACCGAACGTGAAAAGCATGTACATGGCTTCGCGACCGCGGAACACCATCCGCGCGAACACGAAAGCCGCGAGGGATCCAAGGCCCACGGTCGTCGCGACAGCGACGGCAGCGATTATGAGGCTGTTCGCGGCCTCCCTCCAGAAGGACCCTGCGTTTGCCCCAAACAAAACATCCGTGTAATTGGAGAAGACCCACGGACTTGGGATGAGGGAGACGGGATCGCCGACGAGTTGGTTGTTGCTCTTGAATCCACCCAAAACGGCGTACACGATCGGTATGAGGATTGCGCCGGCCACGAGGATAAGGATCGCGTATCGAACGATCGCCAAGGGGCGGAAAGGTCCTTGCCGACGAGTCCGGATCTGACGCTTGACTAAGGTGGCGGGGGAGGAGATGTCGGTGATTGTGGAATCGGTCGTGGTCATCGCACTACCCGTTGAATGCCGTGATTGCGCCCTCGACGTCCCGCCGCAGCACGTAACGCTGGTAGGCGAGCGCCAGGACAAGCCCGAACAGGAAGAGGATCACTGCAAATGCGCTTCCGTAACCCATCTGGGTGTTCTTGAAGCCGGCCTTGAACATGGCTATGGCCATCGTGTTCGACGCATTCAGCGGACCACCGGCCGTCATGACCCAGACCATGTCGAACAACTGGAGCGATCCGATCATGGACAGAAAGATTGAGACCCGCAACGTGGGGCCTATCAAAGGCAGGGTTATGAAGCGGAATACTTGCCAGCGACCGGCGCCATCGATGAGGGCCGCCTCCTCTATTTCGCGAGGAATGCCCTTGAGCCCCGCCAGCAGCAGGATCATGTGAAACCCGAAGTACTTCCAGGAAATGATGATGAACAAGGTGATCATCACGAATCCGGGGTCACCCAGCCAATCTTGGATCACGCCGCCCAGACCGGCGCTACGCAGGCCCGAATCCACCAGTGCTCCCGGCTGCAGTAGCAGCGTGAATACGACGCCCGTGATTGCTTCGGAGAGTACGTACGGGAGGAAGAAGATCACTCTGAAGATAGCGCGACCGTGGAAGCGTCGGTTCAGCAGAATTGCCAGGAAGAGCGAGAACGGGATCTGAACCGTCAGGGAAAGGACGATCAAGAGCAGGTTGTTGAAGATTGCGGTCTTGAAGATGTTGCTGGCGAACGCCGTCGCGTAGTTTTTGAGTCCGACGAAATCCGTGAGCGGCTGGAGGCCGTTCCATTTGTACAAGCTGTAATGCGCAGCCTGAACGACGGGGAGCAGGACGAACAGTACGAACAGGGTCAGGGCTGGCAGCAGAAACAGGATGATCGTCATCCACTGTGTTCGTTGGTTCCTGCCGGCCCCCGGCCGAGCGCTGGGTGTGCTCATTACGTCCTCACCTGCCCCGAAAATCGAGCGGGCCGGCAATGAGCCAGCCCGCTCGATTGGTATCCACCGATGGTCTAGGTCGCGGGTAGCCTACTGGGCCGCCGCCGCGTCTGTGATTGCCTGGCAAACCTTTGCCGGGGTGGACGCGTCGGAGAAGAGGGCGATCGTGGCTTCATTGATGGCCGTGCCCATGGCCGGAGAGGTTGCCTGATCGAGGTAGAGCTGCATGAAGGTGGCCTTTGAGCGGCCCGCCAGGACAGCCTGGAGGTTCACGTCGGTGACCGTCTTTTCAGTGCCGACTACCGGCGACATGCCGATGTTGGAAGTATTGATCTTGTCTGCGTTGTAGACGCTACTGAAGAACTTGAGGAAGTCGAGAGCCTCGGGCGAGGCGTTCTTGCCGACCGCGATGCCGTTGCCGCCGCCGACTCCGTCGGTTGCGGCACCCTTGCCGCCGGTGAAGGTCGGGAACGGGAACCAACCCAGGTCGGTCCCGATGCCCTTCTTGCTTGTGCTGTCCGCTTCTTCCACGGACGGGGCCCATTGGCCCATTACTTCCATGGCCGCCTTGGCATTTCCAACGGCGGCGGCCTCATTGTCGTATGTGGCGCCCTTGAAGCCGGGCTGGTAGGGGTTCAGGGCGTTGAGCTTGACGACCTGGTCACCGGCCTGCGTGCAGGCGCTGGTGTTCCAGTTGCCGGTCTGGACCATCTGGGCCATGGCGTCGCCGCCGCCGATGCGCAGGGCGAGGTACGTCCAGAGGTGCATGGAAGGCCACATGTCCTTGCCTGCGATTGCGAGCGGGACGATGCCGGCGGCCTTCAGCTTGGTGACGTCGGCGAGGAATTCATCCCATGTCGCGGGCGGACCGGAGATGCTGGCCTTGCTGAAGAGGGCCTTGTTGTACCAGACCCCGATCATCCCCATGTCCCACGGAATGCCGTACTGCTTGCCCTTGTACGCGTAGATGCTCAGAGCGCCGGGGTTGATCGTGCCCTTCCAGGACGCGACATCCGACGAGATGTCCTTGAGCATGCCCGCGTCGGCCTGAGCGGCCATGATGCCGCCGCCCCACGACTGGAACAGATCAGGCACCTGGCCCGACTGCATCGATGTCGCGAGCTTGGTCTTGAAGATCTCGTTCTCGAGCATGGTGATGTGAATCGTGACGTTGGGATGGGCGGCCATATAGGCGTCCGCGATGCCCTGGAAGACTGCCTTGCCCGGATCGGTCGTAGTGATGTGCCACCACTCGACGGTGACTGGCTTCAGCGCAGCGCTTGGAACGCTGGTTGCGACGGACCCTGTAGCGGTCGGGTTGGTCGAGGGACTGGGCGATGTCGCGCCCGTAGAGCACGCGCTGACAACCAGCGCGACGATGGCAGCCCCACCCAGGAGCCGCTGCGGGACCAGTTTCACGATCGAGCCTCCTTCAATCCATACGCCCGGCGGTCGCACTGGGCAAATCTTCGGGACCGCCTCCATGATTCGGACTCCCGAATGCGAGTTCCTTGATCGGCGCCTCCTCCGCTGCCGGCGGGGTCACCTCGTTCTGGCAGAGCGACCCGGCGTTCGGCTGCATACCTATGTAGCATACGCATGCTACTCTAGTCAAGCGGCCGTAGAGACTTGCTGACGTAGGATGTGCGGCATACGATTGCGCTAATTGCGCCAGCGGGGGCCGCTGCGCCATTCCTGGTCGCGTCGCGACCTGGGCGTCGTCCCGAATTCGGGACTGCGGCCGGGAAGCTAACAAGTTTTGGGAGGTCGGAGTAATGGTCCTGGTAGAGAGCGTCGCCAACAGCGAAAGGTATCGGCCGACCCGCGCCGACAAGTTCAGCTTCGGGCTCTGGACGGTGGGCAACAGCGGCCGTGATCCGTTCGGCGAGGCGACGCGCGCCCGCGTGGATCCCAACGACAGCGTCCGCCACCTGGCGGAGCTCGGTGCCTTCGGCATTTCGATGCACGACGACGACCTGGTCCCGTACGACGCCACTCCGGCCGAGCGCGACCAGATCGTCGGCCGCCTGCGCAGGACACTGGACGAAACAGGCATGGTCGTCTCGATGGCCACGACCAATCTCTTTAACCATCCTGTATTCAAGGATGGCGCCTTCACCTCCAACGACCGAGGCGTCCGCCGCTACGCCATCGCCAAGACCATGCGAGCCATCGACATTGGGGCCGAACTCGGCGCGCCTGTTTACGTCTTCTGGGGCGGGCGCGAGGGCGTGGAGGCGATGGCCGCCAAGAGGCCGGCGGATGCCCTCGACCGCTATCGCGAGGCCATCGACTTCCTGTGCGGCTACGTGCTGGACCGCAAGTACGCCATGCGACTCGCCATCGAGCCCAAGCCGAACGAACCGCGCGGCGACGCATTCCTGCCTACGGTAGGGCACGCCTTGGCCTTCATCGGCTCACTCGAACATCCGGAAATGGTCGGGCTCAATCCCGAGACCGCGCACGAGACGATGTCTGGTCTGTCCTTCTACCACGCCGTGGCCCAGACGCTCTGGCACGGCAAGCTCTTCCACATCGACCTCAACGGCCAGAAGATGGGCCGCTATGACCAGGACCTGCGCTTTGGCTCCGAAGGAATCAAGGACACCTTCTTCCTGGTAAAGCTCCTTGAGGAATCCGGCTACCAGGGTCCCCGCCACTTCGACGCCCATGCCTATCGTGTTGAAGACGCGGCGGGCGTCTGGGATTTCGCCGCCGGCTGCATGCGCACGTACCTGCTGCTGCGCGAGAAGGCGCGGCAGTTCGCCGACGATCCCGAAATCGCCGCCGCTCTGATGGCAGCGAGCGTTGCCGAGTTGGCCGAACCGACCGTAGGCGCGTACTCTGCGGATGCCGCCGCTGCTCTTCGGTCCGCTCCCGGCGACCCGAACGTCCTGGCCGTTCGCGGCTACCACAACGAGCGCCTGGACCAGCTCGTGATGGAATTGTTGATGGGTGCCCGCTAGCGGATGAGTGCATGAGGACCCTGGTTGCAGGCGTCGACTGTTCCACGCAGTCGACCAAAGTGGTCGTCGTCGACGCCGATAGCGGGGAATTCGCCGGGTCCGGCCGCGCCGAGCACACCGTGACCGGCAGCGGCGGTGCCAGGGAAACACATCCGGCCGTCTGGTGGCAGGCACTGCGGCAGGCTCTAGCGGAGACGGGTCTTGCCGGCCAGATCGCCGCCATTTCAGTTGCGGGCCAGCAGCACGGACTCGTGTGCCTTGATTCGAAGGGCCGGCCGCTGCGCCCCGCAATTCTCTGGAACGACACCCGCTCGGCCCCCGACGCGGACCGTCTCGTGGAAGCCCTGGGCGGTGCCGAGACTTGGGCGATCCGGATCGGGGTCGTCCCGGTGGCCTCGTTCACCGCGTCGAAATGGGCCTGGCTCAGGCGGCGCGAGCCTGAGGTGGCGGCTCAGACGGCGGCCATCCGGTTGCCTCACGACTACCTGACCGAATGCCTTGCCGGGGCGGGCGTAACCGACCGCGGAGACGCTTCGGGCACAGCCTGGTGGTCCGGCGACACGGGAGGCTATGCCGCCGAAGTGCTGGCGCTTCCGCAACTGCGTGTCTCGCCCAAGCTCCTGCCGCGCGTCCTGGGGCCGGCCGAGGTAGCGGGCACTGTCGGCGCTGCTGGGGCAGCCGCGACCGGGCTATCGGTAGGCACGCTCGTTGGACCCGGCACGGGCGACAACATGGGCGCGGCGCTCGGATTGGGTCTGCGACCAGGCGTCCCCGTGCTCAGTCTCGGCACCTCCGGCACGGTCTACCTGGTCTCGGAGACGCGCACGGCGGATCCGTCCGGGAATGTCGCCGGTTTCGCCGACGCTTCGGGCCTGTTCCTGCCACTGGCTTGCACGCTCAACTGCACCCTGGCGGTCGATCGCGTGGCTGCCTGGCTGGGCCTCGACCGGGATGACGTCGCTCCCAGCAAGGATGTCGTGGTCCTGCCGTATTTCGACGGCGAGAGGACTCCCAATTTGCCCGATGCGGCCGCCGCAGTCTTTGGCCTGCGCCACGACACCGATCCGCGCTCGATCCTGATGGCAACGTACGAAGGGGCAATCTTGGGCCTTCTCGATGCCCTCGACAGCATCGACAAATGCTCGTCCGGCATTGACCCGAAGGCGCCGCTCGTGCTCATCGGCGGCGGCGCTCAGGGCGAGACCTGGCAGGCCGTGATCCGGCGCCTTTCCGGCCGGGCGATCTCGATTCCCGCAGCCACGGATCTGGTCGCGATTGGTGCCGCTGTACAAGCGGCCGCGGCTCTGCGCGGCGAGGCGCCGCGAGAGGTGGCCACGCGCTGGCAGACGGACCGCGGCACACTGCTCGATCCGGTGCCACGCGACACTGCCACGATCGCTCGCCACGGGAACGTGCGTCAGCTGGCGGTCGGGGCAGTCGGAGGCCGGCGAGGCCGGAAGTGATCGTAAGTATCGGCGACGAAATCGATGGCCTCTCGGTCGATACATCCGCCGGGGGCCGAATCTGTTCCCTCATGCTTCAAGGTCGCCAACGCATCCTGGGCGAGCCGGCCGCTGGAATGGAGCCTGCCATCGCGTGGGGTTGCTACTTGATGGCCCCATTCGTGGGTCGCGTCAAGGAGGGAAAGGTGGCCTGGGCTGGCCGGACACTCAATCTGCGATTGAACGATGGCCGCCACTCGATCCACGGCGCGGCATTCGATTCAGACTGGAAAGTCGCGGGCAGGACGGCCACGTCGCTGACTATGACCTGCCGTTTCGACCCGGCGGGCTGGCCCTTCAGCGGCCCCATGATCCAGCGCATGGACATCGCCCGCGGCCGTCTGACTCTTGCGGCGGAAATCCTCGCCGATGAGCCCATGCCAGTGGCCATCGGATGGCATCCGTGGTTCCTCAACTCGGGCGGGCCGCTGCGTGTTGGCATCCAGAGCGATGCGGTGCTGAGGTTAGCGCCCGACCTAATCCCAACAGGTGAACTGGTGCCGGTCGACGCGCGGACCGACCTCCGCTCCCGCCCGAACCTGGCCCGTCATGTGCTGGACGACGTATACACCGCCGTCCGGCCCCCGGTGTCGGTCATGTGGCCGGACCTGGAGTTGACGATGAGTTTCGACGCGCATGTCGGCGCCTTCGTCGTATGCACCCGCCCAGAGGCAACCGCCGTTGAGCCGTTGACCGCTTGGCCCGATTCGATTCGTCTGGCCGCAGAGGGACACGCCGGCACCGGCCTGTTGTCGCTTGCCGCAGGCGAAAAGCTGAGGGCATCGACGAACTGGTCGTGGAAGGCTTTGGTCGAGCGGCCCTGATCTGTCCGGCGCGCCATCCTACTCGTCGCATCGCCCCGGCCTGTCACACCCGGCTATAGTCGCGCCGTGAACCTGCCGTTTATGCCGCCGCTCGAGCCGATGCTGGCCAAGCTCACAGAAGCGATCCCCGCCGGCGAGGGCTGGCAGTACGAGCCCAAATGGGACGGCTTTCGGGCGATGGTCTTCCGCGACGGCGCCGAGGTCTTCATCCAGAGCCGCGACCTCAAGCCGCTGGACCGCTACTTCCCCGAACTGCCGCCGGCGCTGACGGACAGTTTGCCGGAGCGCTGCGTCCTCGATGGCGAAGTGGTGATCGTCGGGCCGGCCGGCTTGGACTTCGATTCGCTGCTGCTCCGCATTCACCCGGCCGCGTCGCGGGTCAAGCTGCTGGCCTCGCAGACGCCCGCCAGCTTTGTCGCCTGGGACCTGCTCGCTTTGGACGACCGCGACCTGCGTGCCACCCCCCAGGGCGAACGCCGTCGGCTGCTTGAGGCGGCGCTGCAGGACGCGCAGCCGCCGATCCACCTGACGCCGGCGACGCGCGATGCCGCCGTGGCCACGGAATGGTTCCACCACTTCGAGGGCGCCGGCCTGGACGGCGTGGTAGCCAAACGTCTGGCCGACCCCTACATGCCGGGCAAGAGGGGCTGGGCCAAGATCAAACACGCTCGCACCGCGGATTGTGTCGTGGCCGGCTTCCGCTGGCACAAGAACGGGCCGGGCACGCTGATCGGCTCGCTGCTGCTCGGCCTGTTCGATGATGCCGGCAAGCTGAACCACGTCGGAATCACGTCCAGTTTCACGATGGAGAAGCGGGCGCAGCTGGTCGAGGAATTGGAGCCGCTGCGAGAGAATGCGCTGGACGGGCACCCCTGGGCTGCATGGGCGCAATTCGAGCAACAAGCCCGTGAATCGGGCCAGCGCATGCCCGGCGCCACGAGCCGATGGAACAGCGATCGCGACCTGAAGTGGGAGCCGTTGCGCACGGAGCGCGTCTGCGAGGTCGCCTACGACCACCTCCAAGGGGATCGCTTTCGCCACGCCACGACGTTCAAGCGCTGGCGCCCGGACAAGAGCCCGGACCAGTGCCGCTACGACCAGCTGGAGGAAACCGCTCCCTTCGAGCTCAAGGCGATTTTCGGCCGGTAGGGGTCGAAGCCTAGCGAGCCTGCTCCCTGGGATCGGTCATGCCGGCCCACGGGTCGTAGTCAGATTCCAGGGGCCCCTGAGGAGGACGCTCGGATTCGGGGACGTGCTCCAGGTTGACGCGGATTCGGTACCACAACGTGAAGCGTCCGCGCATGCCATCGACCAGCACATCGGCCGGCTCCAGGTACGCGGCGATGGCGTCGTGGCGGGCCTTCCAGCGCTCGAAACCGGCCAGCGCCTCTGCCTTCGTTGCAGCTCGGGCGATCTCGATCAGCGGCCTGGTGGACTTGCGCCGGCCGGTCGGCGACGGCGGTGGGGCGGGTCGATCGGCGGGAGTTGGCTCGGCCGGAGTTGGCTCCGCGGGAGTTGGCTCCGCCGGCTCGGTGGTGCGGTCGCCGGCCTCGGCGCCGTCCTCGGTCCTCGGCTTGCGCGCCCGAGATGGCATGACTCGCGGCGGCTCGCCGGCGGCCTTGGCGTAATGCGGCGGCCAGGGTGCGTCGCCCAACCCGGCCTTCTCCTGCTGCTGCGACAGTTCGAGCAGCGCGTCCAGCGACCCAACCGCCTCATCCATCCCGGCCGCCGGATCGCCGACCCTCGCGTATCGAGCCGGAACCGTTGCGAGCGTGAAGTCGCCGAGCTCGCATTGCGGCAGTTCGTCCCAGGTCACCGGCGCGGAGACCCTCGCATCTGGAACCGGCCGCACCGAATAGGCAGACGCCACGGTTCGATCCTTGGCATTCTGGTTGTAGTCGATGAAAACCCCGTGGCGCTCTTCCTTCCACCACTTGCTGGTGGCGATCGTCGGGGCGCGCCGCTCCACGTCGCGGGCAAGCGCCAAGGCCGCCCGCCGGACCTCGTCGAACGACCAGCGCGGCTCGATCCGAACGTTGATATGGATGCCGCGCGAGCCGGAAGTCTTGGGCCAGCCCACCAGACCGGCGCCGTCGAGGACCTCGCGGGTCACCATTGCGACGCGTCGAATATCGTCCCATGGGATTCCGGGGCCCGGGTCCAGGTCCACGCGCAGTTCGTCCGGATGCTCGAGATCCGTTGCTCGAATGGCGTGCGGATTGAGGTCCAGACAGCCGAGGTTCGCGATCCAGATCAGGCCGGCCCCATCGTCGATGACGACCTCATCGGCCGTCCGGCCGGACGGAAACGCCAGCTCCACGGTCCGGATCCACTCGGGCCGCGATTCGGGCGCGCGTTTCTGGAAAAAGTACTCGCCCTCGGCGCCGTTGACGTACCGCTTCAGGGCCATCGGCCGGCCGCCCGCGCCTCGCAGCGCCCCGTCGGCGACGGCCAGATAGTAGGCGACGAGGTCGCGCTTGGTGTACCCCGGACCGCTGAACATCACCTTATCCGGGTTGCTGACCGCGACCTGCCTGCCGCCGACCTCAACGATCTCGCTGCGCGTTGGCATGGCCGAAACGATAGCGCCTGGGGCGAGACTGATCCGCGGCTCGGAACGAGCCCCCCACGACGTGCGGCCGCTCGCGACGCGCCCGTTGCGGTGGACAATCTTGCTGAATGCTTGCCAGGTGAGCGTCAGGCACAAGTCGGCCGGTGATTCGAACCAGCGGCGGTCCTCAGGACCCTGAACGCTGCCCGAAACTGCGAATTCGTCCCGATTCCAGGGTCGCGTTGCCGGATGGTGGGGCAAAACGCGAGAAGACGCTGCGCGTTCGCGACGATCCTTTGCCTCGCGCTCAGGTCACGAGAATTAGCCAAGATTCGGCGGTGCGAACGTCGCCAGGTGCCGGACCAAGGCTGGTTAGTCGCGGCTCGGTCGTCTCGGTGTCGACCCGGGGCTATTTGACGGGGAAGGCCCGCTCCAAAAGACCGGCCAGCAGTTCCAGGTCGGCTGGGCTGAAGCGTTCGAGGAAGAAACGTCGAACGGCGGCCATATGGTTTGGAGTAGCCGCCTCGAGCCGGTCCATTCCGCCGTCAGTCAAGACGGCGTAATAACCTCGGGCATCAGATGCGCATTTGACGCGTGCGACCAGGTCGTCCGCCACGAGCCTATCCACGAGGCGGGTGATGCCGGCGCGACTTAGCAGGACTCGGTCCGCGAGCTCGTTCATTCGTAGCCTTTGCCCGTCTGCCGCCGCCAGCTGGAATAGGACGTCGAACTCCGCAAGCGGTAGGTCGTTCGTTGACATCAGGTCCGACTCGAGCCGGCGCGCGACGAGGGCGTGAGTCTGCAAGAAAGCACGCCAGGCCCGCCGCTCGACGTGGTTCAGCGCAGAAACGAGCATGGCAACACCCGACGCGAGGTTCGGCGCGTCATCCCCGGCGGGGGCGGAAGTGGCGGATGACCGATCGTCCAACTCCCCGATGTCCACCGGCTGCTCCATTGGATTCCTCCAAGATGACGCTTGCAGATTGTTGACTGCGCAAGTACTATAACAGGTAGTTGCTTAGTAAACGATCCAGGTCGGGTCCTACGAGAGCACGAACATACGAGGATTGAAGATATGACTACCTGGGGCCTGGACGCCGCCCATTCGCAGATCGAATTCGCCGTCAAGCACATGATGATCACCACCGTCCGCGGCCAGTTCCGCAAGTTCGCCGTCGACGTGAACTTCGACGAGGCGCACCCGGACCTTTCGACGGTCGAGGCGCATATTGACGCATCGAGCATCCAAACGGGACAGGAGGCTCGCGACGCGCACCTGCGCAGCGCCGATTTCCTGAACGCCGAGAAGTATCCGGAGCTCGTCTTCCGTAGCACGAGCGTCGAGCGGGCCGGCGATGGCTACAAGATCCGGGGCGATCTGACCATGCACGGCGAGACTCGCCCGGCAACCCTGGATGCGCAACTGGACGGCGTCGTCCCGAATCTGCAGGGGGGCCGGCGTGCTGCGTTCAGCGCCTCCACCAAGATCAGCCGCAAGGACTGGGGATTGACCTACAACATGGCCCTGGAGACCGGTGGACTACTCGTGAGTGACGAGATCAAGATCTCCCTCGACATCGCGCTGCTCGCCCCCGAAGTAGTCTCGGAGAAGGTTGCGGTCGGCTCCGCGGCCTGACGCACAGCCACTCCTCACCGAACGGCCGCTGGGTAACCGGCGGCCGTTCTAGCTATCTCGGCCTGCCGCATCAGCTGGGCGCACGCCAGCTCTGCGAGAACAGCGCGGCGCCGCCCCTGGTTCAATCCACTTGGGCGGCCGTGTTACGATCCCGGTCGCGCCGACATAGCTCAGCGGTAGAGCAGCTGTTTCGTAAACAGCAGGTCCTCGGTTCAAATCCGAGTGTCGGCTCCACCCCCTCACGCTACCCTAGATCGTGCTCAGCCACGCTCAGCGGAGGCCATTCCAGCCCACTCGAGACGAGTTCTGGCGCGTTTCAATGGATGCC
>JANYJG010000193.1 GCA_025358515.1 Chloroflexota bacterium | reverse complement strand
CCCGGCCAGAACTGCGATCAGAACCAGCGCTGATCGCGTGACGGTGGAGCGGCGGACGGACGGACTGGACAACAAGTGCATGGTAGCGGCGGGACGCAGATGGGATTACCGAGCCGTCGAGGATGGGCCGCCCGTTGAGAGCGGGCTCCGGAGTAGCCTCTATACTCGCCCTCGCGCCGACATAGCTCAGCGGTAGAGCAGCTGTTTCGTAAACAGCAGGTCCTCGGTTCAAATCCGAGTGTCGGCTCCACTTTCCCATCGTGAAAGGTTGCGAGCGACCGGCCGAACATTGCGGTCATCGCCGGTGGATGCAGAACGGGATGCAGACGCTCTAGCGGAGAAGGCTGAACGAAGGGTCCATTGGGCCTACTTCGCCTTCGTCACGGCGGAGTTCAGCGCGTCGGCGGCCTCGCGATCCTGCGCTTCTGCGCCAGCCGTGTAGTTCCGCGCCATCGCGACAGTGGCATGACCGGCCCGCCGTTGCCTCACGTCCTCGGGGACTCCGGCATCTGCAAGCAGCGTAAGCGAGCTGTGCCGCAATTGGTGCTGCGTGATCCTGGGGAGCCCGAGCCGGTCGGTGGCACGGTGTAACTCGCGCACCGTCTCATCCGAACGCACCGGGTGGCCTTTCGCTGTCAGGAAGACCAGACCCTCGCCGAACACGCTCTCGGGGAAAGTTGCCAGCATGCGGCGGCGTTGCTCGCGAAGCGCTTCAACTGCGAACGACGGGAGGGCGATTCGGTCGAGCGTACGCGCAGCCTTCGTCTTGTCACGGACCCACTCATCACCGTGGCGGCTCAGTTGGTATGCCACGGTCACCGTGCGCGCGTCGAAGTCGACGTCTGCCCACGTGATGCCCAACGCCTCGTTGACGCGCGTGCCGGTGCCGAGCAGAACGGCCCACAGCGGGCCGTACGGGTTGCGTGCTGTACCGGCGATGAGTGTCGCGGCTTCCTCGCCTGTGAGGGTCACTGAATGAGCCGTCTTGACGCGCGGCACGCGCACCGCGGCCATCGCGGAACGGATTAGCAGCCGATTCTCGACAGCGTCATTGAGCGCGCCGCGGAGTACGTTGTGCGCGTGGAGTTCAGTTCGGGGAGTTGCGGACAGCGCGGCCAGTGCCCGCTCGACCTGGCTCGGCCGCAGTTCAGACAACTTGACCGTCCCGATCGAGCTGGACACCAATGCGACAACACGGCGGTACTCGCGCATCGTGTTGGGGCGGACGACGGTTTCCTTGTCAGCGAGCCACGACTCGAGGTAGTCACGAAGGGTTAGCTTGCGCGGGATGCTCACCTCGGCGTCGCGCTCCTCGAGCAGCCGCTTGAGCTTCTCCCGGGCGCCGACCTCGGTGTGTCCCAGGGGTCCGCTCGGACGGGCCGCGACCGTCGGCCGTCCCACATCGTCACCTGGGCGTGCCAATGGCCGCGACGCTGGTAGACCGTGCCCTGATTGTGACCGCGCATCCGAGACTCCCAGTACGGCGACGGATCGCTCCGCAACTGGGTCGTCCGTGTGCCTTATTGACGGAGGAAGGTGCCGTCGCCACGATGTGCTCACGCCATTGAAGGGAGAGCGAATCATGCTCGGTCTGGGAGGAAAGAAGCTCCACGTCAGGGTAATGAGTTTCGCAATCGCGATAGTTGTCATTGTCTTGGCGGTGGCTCTCGGGAGCCAGCTTGAGTCGAGCCGCAGCGGGCCGAGTGCCTTCGGAGGACCCGTGCCGCTATATACGGGAGGTAATGGCAGCCACATTCCGTGTGGCCCCGCGCCGTGTGGCCCTTAGCGATGGGCCACGCACCTAGACGCTCTGCCAGCCTCGCCTCGACCATATCCAGGATATCCCGCGCGGGCCGATGGGGTCGATTGATGTCACTGCGTGGCTGACCTTGGCCGTGAACGGGATGCAGAACGGGATGCAGAACGAGTGCCGCGCATGCCATTTGGGACGTCAGTAACCGACATCTCACTAGGGAATCGATTGTCAAGGGGTCACTTCTGACGTTTCGTAAACAGCAGGTCCTCGGTTCAAATCCGAGTGTCGGCTCCACCCCCTCACGCTACCCTAGATCGTGCTCAGCCACGCTCAGCGGAGGCCATTCCAGCCCACTCGAGACGAGTTCTGGCGCGTTTCAATGGATGCC
>JANYJG010000142.1 GCA_025358515.1 Chloroflexota bacterium | reverse complement strand
CCCCACGGGTCGCGGCTACCCTCTCGCTGAGCCGACGTAGGTGATGCTCGGGGGACCGCGAGCTGGTCGAGGTGATCTGGTCGGCGCGCCGTGGCGGAGTCCGCTGACACTCCATAGGGGGTTGAAAAGCGGACGCTGAGTGCCCCTAAGTCGTGACGTCCATGCGGCGGAAACGCCTGAGCAGAATGAATGCCAGCAGCAAGACCCAGGCGACTAGGACCATTTCGGCAACCGGGGCCGAAATCGAGTGCGCGTGCGGTTCAGCTTTGTAGAACCAACCAATCTGGTCGCTGCCTAGGTCGCAGTAGGGGATGGGGTCACGTCCTCTAACCTGGTCCCAGAGCGAACCGTAGGATTGGTAGAGGGTGACTTCGCTCAGCCACGAAAGCGCTCCGGGCCAAGGCAACGATGGCCAGAGCATCTCAAGGCCCAGGTAGCCGACGCCGGCAAGAAGCGCAATCGTCACGGAGCGGGCATACGCGGCGAGGATCATGGCGAGCAGTGCGAAGCCAAGGATCGCTTCGAATTGGACGGCCAATCTGGCTGCAAACGCATCTACCGGCAACTCGGAACTGGGGAAATGCTCGCCCAGAAGTGAAACTGTCAACTGCAGGACGACAGCGGTCGCGAGCACTGCCGCATAGAGGACTACCGCCGTACCAACAACAACAGTGAAGCGGGCAGCAAGAAGCCGACGGCGGCTGCTGGCTGCAAGTAGCCAGGTTCGTACCACACCGGTCTCGAAGTCGGAAGCCAGGGCTAACAGTGCAAGACCCGAAATGGCGAGTGGTGCAAGCGTGGTGGTGTCAAGTGACCAAAGAAAACTAGACGGGAACGAGAAGGGCTCTCGAAGCTTCGCCATCACTTCAAGGCACAACTTCGGGGCGTTCGCGTCCCAGCCGTCCCGGCCGCCACTGCCGATCGACGACGAGTACATCTGCCAGTAAGTAAGAGCCGCGTAGGCTGTCATGAGACCGAGAACGATCCACATCTCGGGGCGTCGGACAATCCGCCGCCATTCACTGCGAACCAGCCGCCCTATGCGAACCACACGGCCGCTCTCCCGCACTCGACCAGGGCCGGCCACCGTCACGCTGTCACCTCGAAGAACAGCGATTCCAGGCTGGAGGTCGATTCCCTGACCTCGATGGGAACAACCGAGGTCGATAGCAGCTGCGGCAAGGGCCCTCTGGGGTCCCCGTGGTCGCGAGGAGTTGCGAGAAGCCACAACGGCTCCCGACCCGGGACCACTTCGTAGTCGACACCGAGGGCGTCTCGGGCTCGATCCGCGTCTTCGGCGCTCTGGACTCGCACCTCCCAGTGACTGCGCTTCGCTAGCAACGTCCGCACCGGACCAGCGGCAACAACCTTGCCGCGGCTGAGCACCAGGATCTCGTCGCAGACCTGCTCCATCTCGCCCAGTAGGTGACTCGAGACAACAACTGTCGTACCTGCTCGGCGGAGCGAGCCAACCAGTGAGCGAACATCGGCGATGCCTGCAGGGTCCAGTCCAGACGCCGGCTCGTCCAGGAGCGCGACTGATGGATTCCCGAGGAGCACACCGGCAAGTCCCAGGCGTTGGCGCATTCCGGTGGAGAAGGCCCCGAATTTTCGTTGAGCTGCCCAAGAGAGTCCCATTCGGTCGAGAGCCTCATCAACGGATGTTTGCGCAGTTGCCGGATCCAGGCCGTAGGCGAGCGCCAGTTCGAACAGATTCTCCCAGGCTGTTAGCGGAGGGCAGTAGCCCGGGCGATCAATCAGGGCCGTCAAATCCTTGGGTGTCTGACCCCTAACGTTCTCATTGATGATGCGAATCTCGCCCTCGTCCGCCCGAACCAGACCGGCGAGAAGGCGCAGCAATGTTGTCTTGCCGGCGCCGTTGGGCCCGAGCAACCCAAGGACGCACCCGCCCGGCAGGGCGAAGGAGACGTCGTCAAGCGCCGTAAGGCTCCCGTATCTCTTCGTGATCGAGTGCGCGACGATTGCATCCGTCATTTGCCCGATCCCTTCCCCACGGTCCCCCGTACCTGGCCACGCACAGGCGACTACGGGGAGCCTAAGCTACCAAACCCTGGACCAAGAGCAATACGCGCCTGGTCCGAACACGTAGCTGCCGTTGTACTTGACCTCCATCCAGGCCTTCACAGTCATGTTGGGGTGGTCCCAGGGTGCAATGTATTGCTGGTTCGTGTAGACGGTGAATTTGATCGTGTCGCTACCGTTTTCGGTCTTGGCGGAGAGCTTGTATGGATTGCCCCATTGCTGGGTGAGGGCGTTCTTGTCCTGCCGCCACAGCTCGACCTGGATCTTGTAGCTGGCGTTACTGATACCGCCACCGGCCCAAACGTCGGCCTGCGCCGCGGTTCCTTGCCAGCCAGAACTGAACCCTCAATCGCCACCAGGGGCTGGAGTTGCCGCGTACGCCGGCGCGGCAAATACCGACCCAAGAACGACGACGGCGATCGCAATCGACGCGAATCGAACACGCGTACTCATTCCTGATTTCTCCTCCAAATCGCGGAATCCCCCGCCAGTACGTGGCGTTCGCCAAAGTAGCAGACCTGGGGTCGCAGCGTCAAATCAGGTTCAGACGGGCTGGCGCACGGCCAACCAACCATGCAGCGCCGAAGGTCTTGATGCAGTAGAGAAAGTTGTAACAAGCCCGTTCTTCGAACTCCCGGTCGGCTTCAGGAGCGGATCGCGGCGATAACAGGCGAACCCGCCCGATGAGCCATCGGGCCACAATCGCCGGTCGCAGCGATCCCAGTGAAGTCCGCCGCAACTCTTCCCGCTTGGCGTCCCGGTCGTCCGGCTTCGCTCAATGCTCGCGGCCGGCTCCGAGCTCGGGAGTGTCGTTTCCACGCAGCCTGACGGTTGTCAATCCGAGCTCGGGAGTGTCGTTTCCACACAGCCTGACGGTACCTCCATCGGACCCGGTCGCCAATGGTACGCCGAATGGTACGCAGAATTCCTTGACTCTCCCGACTGGTCGGCCTAGCGTCATTTCCGGCGACAGGCCCAGTTCCCGTAAGAAATCCCGGGGCAACGCAGGGCTCGCCCACCACTTTTGGAGCCGCTTACGCGA
>JANYJG010000113.1 GCA_025358515.1 Chloroflexota bacterium | reverse complement strand
CCAGCTTGTCGACGGCGTCACCAAACTCTCCAAGTTCAGCAGCCACAATCACGAGGAGCAGCAGGCCGAGAACATCCGAAAGATGTTCCTGGCAATGGCGGAGGACATCCGCGTCGTCCTGATCAAGCTGGCCGATCGACTCCACAATATGCGTACGCTGAATCCGCTGCCGTCGGAAAAGCAGGCTCGCATCGCCCGCCAAACGCTTGAGATCTACGCCCCTCTGGCGGAGCGGCTCGGGATCTGGAGCATCAAGTGGGAGCTTGAGGATCTGGCCTTCAAGACGCTTGAGCCGGAGGCGTATCGCGAGCTGGCTCGCATGCTCGATACCCGTCGCAAGGCCCGCGAGGCATTCATCCACCGGGCCATCGAAACGCTTCGGCCGGAGCTTGCCAACGCGGGCATCGACGCCGAACTTTCGGGTAGACCTAAGCACCTGTACAGCATCTGGAAGAAGATGGAGCGCAAGGGGGCGGATATCGGCGAGATTTACGACGTCTACGCCATCCGCGTTCTGGTCGACGAGATGAAGGACTGTTACGCGGCCCTTGGTGTCGTCCATTCGATGTGGCGGCCCATCCCGGGCCAGTTCGACGACTACGTCGCGGTGCCCAAGCCGAACCTGTACCAGAGCCTCCACACCGCGGTCATCGCCTTGGATGGCCAGCCCCTAGAGATCCAGATCCGAACGCTGGCGATGCATCAGGTCAGTGAGGTCGGCATTGCCGCCCACTGGCGATACAAGGAAGGGTCGCGGGCGGACCGCGAGTACGATGCCAAGCTCGCCTGGCTGCGCCAGGTCATGGACTGGCAGCGTGACGTGTCGGACGCCACCGAGTTCGTTGAGGGCGTCAAGCTCGATGTCTTCCAGGACCAGGTCTTCGTTTTCACGCCAAAGGGCGACGTCAAGGACCTGCCGGCCGGAGCGACGCCGCTGGATTTCGCCTACCGCATTCACACGGACATCGGGCATCGCTGCATCGGCGCCAAGATCAACAACCGATTGGTGCCGCTTGACTACAAGCTGAAGAACGGCGACATCGTCGAGATCGTGACCACCAAGGCCGAGCACGGGCCGTCGCGAGACTGGATGAACCTGGCCCGGACCAGCCATGCCCGCGAAAAGATCCGCCAGTGGTTCAAGCGCCAGGAGCGCGACGACAACATCGCTCATGGCCGCGAGTCGCTTGATCGCGAGTTGCGACGCCTGGCGCGGACGAGCTTGGGCGCCGTCGGCGCCGATCGGATCCTGGAAATCGCGAGGGCCTACAAGCACGACACGCTGGACGATTTCTACGCCGCCGTCGGCTACGGTGCCATCGGGGCGCAGCAGGTGGTCACCCGCCTCGGGGTCGTGGACGACGCCCAGCTTGCCCTTCCGCCCACGGCCCCGCCACCTAGCCCGTCGCGCCAGGGCGGCGTCCGGGTCAAGGGAGTTGGGGATTTGCTGGTCCGCTTTGGCAAATGCTGCCATCCGATCCCAGGCGACCCGATCATCGGTTTCATAACCCGCGGCAAGGGCGTGACCGTCCACCTGCGCAACTGCCAGACGGTCATGGGCGAGCGCGAGACGGCGCGGCTCATCGAAGTTGAATGGGAGAGCCAGCCCCGGCAGACGTACCCGATCTCGATCCGCGTCGAGGCTTATGACCGCACGGGTCTCCTCTCGGACATCAGCCAGGTCGTGGCCGAGAACAAGGTCAACATCCTGTCCGCGAATCTGGCGGTCAGCCCCGACCGCACGGCGACGGTCATAGCCACCCTGGAGGTCGCTTCGGTGGCCCAGCTGGCCCGAGTCATGAGTCGCTTGGAGCAGCTCAAGGACATCATCGCGGTCTCCCGCGACATCAGCTAGGGCGCCGGCCATACCGAAAAGCGGCGGACCCGCTACCAACGATCCAGGATCGATGACCGGCCGCCGATTTTCGGTCCCCGTCCGATGTAGCCGCTATCGCTTCGCCGCAGTCCAGACGGAGACGCT
This sequence comes from Chloroflexota bacterium, assembly GCA_025358515.1. Classification (GTDB taxonomy): domain Bacteria; phylum Chloroflexota; class Limnocylindria; order Limnocylindrales; family CSP1-4; genus Fen-1039. The sequence goes on along the minus strand of JANYJG010000113.1, from coordinate 5,112 downwards.
TGGCACCGCGGCTGAATCGCTGCTGGGTCGTACGGACATGAACGCGACCAATTCAGTGGGTGTCTCCACGAGGGCCATCGGCAGGCCCGGAGGCGTACCGGCGACCTCCTGCCAGTAGAGGCCCAGGTCTGACCAATACGTAGAAGGGACGAAGTCGGGGATATCCTCGTAATGCGGGCTGGAGCTGGGCTCCAAGCGTATCGGGGGCATCGCCCCGGCGATCGCCCACCGTCCGGATGCGCCCGGAAGCGACATGGCTAGCCCCGGGCGATATATGTTCGGCTCAGCGACAGGGGCGAGCGTCCAGACACCCCCGTCCTCCGAGGACGCCCGGTAGAAGACCGGGTCGCCGGGCTTGTAATCGTCCCTGTTCACCAGGTAGACGACCCAGCGTCCATCGGCCTTCGCGGCTCTCTCCGAGAAAATGGACAAAGCCGAGGTGACGCCCGTGGCCACGAGGCTTGTGGTCCAGCTTACTCCATCGGAGGTTGTGGCCGCGCACGGCCTGGGCCTGTCTTGGCCATCAACGGGGCAGTTGCCCAGGGCCAGCAATTTCCCCGACTGATCCGCGCTAACCACAGCGTCCAGCATCGGCGAGGAGCCAGCCTTGTATCTCGCCGGCCGCCAGCTCTTGCCGTCGATAGTCGTCCAGATGGCCGGCCCTCCACCACCCGCCATCAGAAATCCGGCGTTCGTCGCCATCAAGGTGGGCCCAAGGGGCAACGAGAAGTCGCCGATGAGCCGCGCCGTTGGCTGTTCGAGCCAGGTGACGCCGTCGTCCGAAGTCCAGGTAAGCAGCGTATGTGGGCCGGCTGGATCACTGGCACTGGGGGCACTGGGCCAGGGCTCGACCTGGCCGACCGCCAGCCAGTGCCCGTTCTTGACGGCCACACCACTAGCCATGACGCAGACATCCGGCAAGCAATCAATTCCTTTGGGTCTGGGCAGCAAATTGCACGTCCAGGTGCTGGCGTCGGCCGAGCGCAGGACGCAATTCTCCTTGAATCCGAACTCGTCGATACCGTAGGCGATTCCGACGAACTGGTTCTGCTGCCACGAGAGAGTGAGCGACGAATACTGTTTGATCGGGCTAACGAAGGTGTGGATCTGAGTCCAGGCTCCCAAGGAGACCGGCGGGGTCGGCAGTGGTTGGGCGATGCCGGACGTCGGAACTGGCGAGTTCGGGATTCCGGTTGCGGTGGGCCGGTTCGATGGCGCGGTCGTCTGCTGTGGCACATGGCTGGCGGCCACGTACAACACGCCGCCGATCATCGAGAGGCATGCGGCCAGCCCGATCAGCATTAGTCCGCGGGTCCGTGCGGCACCGCCGCGGCGGTACCTGGTGTGGAAGCGAATCGGTGTGGGCTTGGCGGCTGCGCTTCCGCTTGCTTCGAGCTCGGCCAGCTTGTTCCAGAGGGCGGCCGGCACATCCAGGTTGGCGCTGCTTGAGGCAAACGCTTCCAGGCGACGCTCGATGTCGTCGGTGTTCATCGCAGAGCCTCCTCATCCGGCTGCAATGCTCGCCGGAGGATGTTGAGCGCGTAATGCTGGCGCGACTTCGCGGTGCCCTCGGGTATACCGAGACGCACGCCGATCTCCGGCATCGAGAGCTGCCCCCAAAACCGAAGCACGACCACGATTCGCTGATCCGGCGTGAGCTGAGTCATCGCCCGGCCCAGCGCGTCACGAAGGAGCGACGCCTTGAACGGATCATGGGAGTCCGCCACGTCGGCTCCGTCATTGAGGTCGCGGACCTGGACTCGTCCCCGCGTGGTCAGCTTCGTGCGACAGACGTTGACCAGGATCCGCCAAAACCATGGCTTAGCAGATTCCGAATTTCGCAGTTTCGGCCATCCTCCCCAGGCTCGCTCCAGGGCCTCCTGGACTGCGTCCTGCGCCTCGGTGGCGTCGCTGAGGATGTAGCCCGCTACCCGGTAGGCGCTCGGAAGCTCTGGGCCTACGACGCTCGAGAACGAGGCCTCGGCCGTAGCGGTTGTCGCATCCCCTGCCAATCGAACCTCCACCATGGCTTCCCCAATTGCGTGGACCGATTGTGCGGCCTCGGAAGACAAGACCTGGCGACGTGCCCGATCGTTCATTGGCTCTCGATTCAACGGTAAAGCCGTGCTCCGTCTATCCATCTGCGGTTCTGGCAGTGCACCCAAGACGCGGACAATGTCGTCGGCTGACGGCCTGGCCGACCCCGGAGCGGTCGCCTGCAGGACTGCCGTTGGTCGAGCGCTCACACGGCGGCCCGGTCCGTGACCCATTCGGGCTCGTTCGCAATCGCTAGACTTTCGGCATGCCGTCATTTCGAGCCCCCAGGGGCACCCGCGATCTGCTGCCCGAGGTTCGGGTCGGACTGAGCCGCCTGGAGTCGATCGCCAGGTCGCTCTCCGTAAGGTATGGCTACCGCGAGATCGAGACGCCGCTGTTCGAGCAAACCGCGGTGTTCGAGCGGGGTATCGGTGAGGTCACGGACGTCGTCGAGAAGGAACTGTTCCGGATCGCGCCGCGAACCGAGGAATCGGAATCGTGGGCGCTGCGACCGGAGGCTACGGCGGGCGTTGTTCGGGCCTACATCCAGGCGGGAATGCATACGTGGCCGCAGCCCGTGAAGCTGATGCTGACCGGTCCAATGTTTCGCTACGACCGCCCCCAAGCCGGCCGCTACCGCCAGTTCTGGCAGTGGAATTGCGAGGCCATAGGGGACCCGGGTCCGGCGGTCGACGCGGAGATGATCGAGTTGGGCTGGCGGTTCTACGCCGAGGCGGGTCTCACAGACGTGCAGGTCCTGCTCAACTCGATCGGCGATGCCGCTTGCCGGCCGGCATATCTGGCGACGCTGGTCGCTTACTTCCGGGGGCACGAGGACGAGCTGCCCGAGCTTGAACGGCGACGATTGGAGACTAATCCGCTGCGCCTGCTCGATTCGAAGGATCCGGCCATGAAGGCGCTCGTGGCAGCTGCCCCCAAGATTTCCGCGGGCCTGTGCGAGGCCTGCGAGTCGCACTTCGCGGCGGTTCGGGCCCACCTGGACGCGCTCGGCGTCGCGTATCGGATTTCGCCGACGCTGGTCCGCGGCCTGGATTACTACGCGCGGACTGCGTTCGAGTACTACCGTCAGGGCGCCGAGGGCCAGCAACAGGCACTGGGCGGCGGTGGCCGCTACGACGGGTTGGTTGAGTCGCTCGGCGGCCGGCCAACACCCGGCATCGGGTTTGCCCTGGGTCTAGATCGGGTGCTGCTGGCGCTGGCAGAGACCGGTGTGGCCCCACAACGGGAGGCGCCGCCGCTGGCGGTGATCGTGGGCGCGGATCCGGCGGATACGGTCGCTCGCCTGCGAGTGGCAAGCCTGCTGCGTGCCGAGGGTCTGGCGGTCAGGGCCGAATTGGCGCCGCGCAAGCTGAGCCGGCAACTCGAGACCGCGTCTCGAGACCACGCTCATTTCGCGGTAATAATCGGCGATGAACTGGCCGACGGCCATGTCCAACTAAAAGACCTGGATGCCGGTACGCAGCGCCTGGTACCGCTGGCGGAACTGGCCCACGAACTAACTCGCGCCGCCGCGAGCCACCACCACGGCTGACGGGACACAAGCTGCGCCATCCGGGGTCGACCGCAGAGAACGCAGGGGGGAACGACATGAAGATCACTCACGTCGACACGATCGTATTCGTGCGCGACATGGCAATCTCGGTGGCCTTCTATCGCGACGTGCTGGGCCAGACCGTCCGAAGCGACTTCGGCACGATCGTGATGTTCGAGGGCGGCCTGACGATCCATGCCGGCGTGGACCTGCTCGAGAAGGTGTACAAGACACCCGGCGCGTTTGCGGACGAACCTCGCGGTCGCGACAACCTGGACATCTACTTCGAGACCGACGATCTGGACGGCGCGCTCGCGGCTGTCGTGGCATCCGGCGCCGCCCCGATCCATCCGATCGAGACTCAAACGTGGGGCCAGCGGGTCTTCCGCTTCCGCGACCCGGACGGCCATATCGTGGAGATCGGCGATCGCAGGTGACCGGGGGACGAATCGCCGCTCTGTAGCGACTAAGCCGCGGCGGCGTGGCTGTTGATGAAGGCCAGCGTCCGGCTCCAGGCGTCTTGGGCCGTGCCCGTGAATTCGTCGAGGTGGCGGTCGAAGAACGAGTGCGGCGCGCCCGGGTACGACACGAGTTCGTGGGTCACCCCAGCGTCCGTGAGGGCTTCGTCGAACGCGGCGATGTCCTCCGCGGGAATGGCTTGATCGGCGCCACCGAACAGACCGAGTACTGGCGCCGTGAAACCGGATGCCAGTTGCGCGGGGCCCGGAGCGCCGTTCGGAAACGCGCCGAGGACTCCGTAGAACCCGACCACGCCGGCCATTTCGAACTTACGCGACGCCGCCAGAAAGGACTGCCGGCCACCGAAGCAGAAGCCGATCGTGAACACGGACTTCAGGCCCGGACCGGCCGAGGCGCGAAGTTGCTCGATGGCAGCGGTGAGGTCGGCCTCGATCGTCTCGCTGCTGACCTTCCCCAGGTGCTCCCGCGACGAGAAGGAGTCGTCTCGCGGAGCCGTTCCGGCGGTTCGGCCGAAGTAGTCGACTGCGATCGCGACGTGTCCGTGCGAGGCCAGGAGACACGCCAGCTGCTCGTAGAAAGGGTGCAATCCGCGGTTGTCGGGGAAGATCACGACGCCGACACCGGAGGACTTCGCCGGCTCGGCGAGGTAGGCACGCGACACGGCGCCATCTGAGGCCGTTAGCAGCAGCGATGAACCGGTGGCGGTGGTGATGCCCGGGCCGAGAACGGGTAGATCGGAATCCGCGTGGCACATGACGGCAACTCCTTCGCCCAGGGTGGGCCGGCCAATCGACCTTCCGGCGGCGTCCCCGTCCGAGCAATCTATCCCCGCCGAACGCACGGCCACGGATCGGACCAGGTCTGTTGCGCCGGCCGACGCCGCCACTCCGGCATCGTGTCCGGTACGATGCGTGGCATGAGTGAGACCCGCCCCGCGTCCGAAGCCGCCTTCAGCCTCGCCACCCCGTATCGCGACGTCACCTGTGGCGAATTGCGGGCGGACGATGCCGGGCGGACCGTGCATATTGCCGGCTGGGTTCATC